>CALAVG010000079.1 GCA_937892275.1 uncultured Methanomicrobiales archaeon
GTCATGGAGGACGACATGGACATCAAGAACGCCAGGTACGTCCTGGATCTCCTGGATTCCGGGGATATGAAGCTGAACATCATCCGCTTCTCCGGAACACCCTCGCCGTTCGCCCACTCCGCCATCCTTTCGGGATTCTCGGATATCGTGCTCATGGAGGACCGTTCCGCACTGCTCAGGGAGCTGCACAGGAAGGTCCTGTACCGTGCCCTCGGGGATTCGGTGAGCGAGTTCGAGTTCGAGGAGGACCAGATCGTTCCATACTACGCTCAGAAGCCCACGCGTATCACATGCAAGGACGACATCCCCAAACTTCTGATGGAGACCGGTCCCCTGCAGGCGCTGCGCGAGAGGGGAAGGAACATCTATTCATACACGGACGAGGACAGGAAGACCGTCGACGGATGGGTCAGGGAACTGATGCATTCCGGCGAGATCGGGACTGTGTTCCTCGATGATCCCCACATCATGGTGGCGGATGAATTACCATATTATGCCGCAGCTACCAGGAAGGAGCGTGAGCTCAATGATACGGATAAAGCAGTCTACGATGCGATAGACATGGACACCGCCCTCAACGAGATCTCCGAGAAGCTGGAGATCAGCGAGGATATGACCGTCAGGTCGCTGAGGAAGCTGGAATCCATGTATCTGATCACCAGATCCGATCTGTCAGGCAACAAATGGCTGTTCGGACGCGTGGAGTATCCTCCCGTGGAGAAGGACGACGCTACCGACCGTATCGTCATGAGGTATCTCGACTGCTTCGCACCCGCATCCGTCCAGGAGGTGGCTTTTGCTCTATCACTGACCGAGGAGCAGGCGTACGCATCGCTGGAATCCCTCGTTGCCAACGAGGATGCGGTCAAGGGCAGGTTCCTGGTCTCCGAGAACGACCAGTACATGCTGAAGATCGACCACATGAGGCTCAAGGCGGGACACGACGACGTATACAGCTACGAGGCCGTCGAAAGGTACAGGCTCACTAAGGGTCAGCATTTCAAATCCATCAAGGAATTCTTCGACTTCCACGGATCCGCCGGGAGCGAACTCGACGTTTACGGCAGGGTCGAGAACTTCGACATCAACGAATGGAACGAGATGAGGAGGAACGGAGACATCCGTCTCGGAAGATACGTCAGGGGGAAGGTCAGGTTCGTCATGCAGGACGATGCCGACAGGTATGCCGCCATCAGGACCGACGAGACCATGCCGGGCGACGAGGATATCCTCAACGTCATCGACGGCATGGGTATGGCCACACTGAGGCAGATCGTCGCGGAGACCGGCAAGGAGAAGGAGGCAGTGCGCGAGAGCGTCATGCGTCTGGACCGCTCGCTCCGCATCATCCGCGCATTCAGCGAGAAGGAGGAGTGGGGTACCGAGAACACCTACGAGGTATGCGTCCCCGGAGAGGTGGAGGGCGATCCCGTCAGGGATCTCCTGAAGAAGGCCATCAGGGCATACGGACCCATCCCGTCATCCGCGCTTCGTTACATCGTCGGGGTACCTCTCGACGTCGTCGAGACATACGCGCCCGAGGTCGGCGCCAAGGTCGTCCATGTCGGAGAGGGTCAATCCCCCATGTACATCATGGAGGATGAGATCCCAGCACTCGAGAAGGTCAAGGAGGAGGACTACCCAGTCAGGCTCCTGTCCCTGTTCGATCCCGACCTGGGATCCAAATGGGCGGAGATAGCCGCACGTTACGGCGACAAGTGGATCTATCCGCTGGTGAAGGGCAGCGTGATAATCGGTGCCATGGAGATCTGGGAGATGTCCGGTGTCATCGATGTGCGTTCCTTGGATCTGGACGAGCCCACGATGCTCCGCGATGCCTTGGCAACGCTGGACGGCATGATGGGATTCTACCGCCAGAAGGACATAGACATCGTCCGTATCAGGGAGATCATGGGAGTCTCCGCCGAGGATGTCGAAGAGGATATCGTCAAGGTCATGGAGGATTGCGGCTACATACTGGTCAACGGATTCTACGCAAAGGGTGCTTTCAACCCGTGGACCATGACCGAGGACCAGATGATGACCTACGTTTTCTCCAAGCAGAGGGTATCCAGGACCAACAAGTACCATACCGTGGCGGAATGCGTCTCGGTCCGCGGATACATCAGAGGGGATCAGGAGGTCACCACCCGTGTGGCAGAGAAGACCATCATAAAGAAGCAGATGGAGCAGGGATACCTGTGCAAGATGACCCTCGTGCCCACCTACCTGGGATACACGGATCTCGAGCACGCATCCGTCTTCAAGGCCATGAGGGGATATGTGCCAGACGATGATTGCAAGGCGCTTTTGCAGGTCATCTCCAAGCTCCAGCCCGTAGCCAAGAAGAAGATCATCTCTGAATCGCCGCTGTCCCTTGAGAGGACCAGCGAGCTCTTCACGGAGCTGAACAAGAACTCGGTCATCTACCAGGGAGCGGACTCATGCTTCAGCATAGTGCCGGACAACGGCATGTCTCAGAAGGAGGCCGTCGTCGAGGTGGCCAAGATGCACTTCCGCGACTTCGGTATATTCTCCGCCGAGGGACTGTCCACGTTCCTGTCCAGCAGGATGGGAGTGACCAGGAGGGTCCTCAAAGAACTGGAGGCCGAGGGCTTCCTGACGAAGGGATTCTTCATCAAGGACGATCCGGTCCTCAGATGGATGCTCACCGAGGATATCGGAAAGATATCCCGCAGGGCAGGGGAATCGCTCATCATCAACTCGCAGGACAACCTCAGCGTGTACTTCCGCGACACGTTCAGGAACGAGACCGGAACCACCAGATCCGTCATCATCGCCAACAACAAGGTCATAGGATCGTTCCTCGGTAAGATCACCGCCGCGGGTGCGAAGGTCGAGGACTTCCAGGGTAACGACCGTGCGGCCCGTATGATGAAGGAAGCGGCGCAGTCCGTGGGTGCTAGATTGGAGAGTCAGAGACAGAGGGACGATGACGATTGGGACGTATCGGAGTTCTACACGAAGGTCAACACCGGCGCATGAGGATGCAAATGTTCCAGACGGCTAAAAAAAGTTAGCCATCATTAAATTAACAGTTGTTACGGTCAACTCTTTATACTTAGATTTTGTGCCCATTATTCATGAAGATCCCCTGCGAGATTATCGTTTGGTACGTGCTACCTATAGTAAGAAGAGAGGTGGCCAATGAACTTGTCAGCGTGCACCATCTCTCGCAGGCACAGGTCGCCAGGAAATTCGGAGTCACCGATGCGGCTATCTCTCAGTACCTCAAGAAGAAGAGGGGAGACTGCCTCGTCATCGAGAACTCCCCCAAATATCCCGAGTTCATCTCCAAGATCAGGGAATCTGCCAGCGCCCTCGCCGACGGCAGTGCTTCCTTCGAGGATGAGATGTGCAGGATCTGCTTCACCGTCAAGGAGATGGGCCTCCTGGAGGACATCTACAGGGAGGAGTTCGGCACCGGTCCCGTCTCCTGCTGCAACATGTGCGGCAACGTGACCATCAGGCAGTGAACCCTCATTCTATGAAATCGGCGTGATAGAGGAATTCCTGGGCGTATCCGGCATATTCTCCGAACTTGTCCCTGCCGCAGGCGGACACAGTCTTGTAGCTGCCGATCACTCCGTATATGTTCTCCATCACCTTCGAAATGCGGGCATCTACCGGGAAAGCTTCCATATGCTCGAATGCGAAAAGTGCCACACAGTCGGCCACCTTGGGTCCGACACCGTTGATCCCCTGGAGTTCCCTGACGCAGCTGTCGTAATCCATTTCTGTGAAAGCTTCCACATCCAGGTCGCCCGATTCCACCCTGTCGGCCAGGGTGATGAACCTCTTTTCCCTGAATCCCAGTCTGCATTCCCCTATGCATTCCGCCTTGTCGAGGATCTGCTTGGGTGTCGGGAATCCGTGTCTACTGCCGAGATCCTTACCAAAATGGTTGCAGACGGATTCCACCATCTGTCCTATGCGTGCGACGTTGGCATTGGTCGCTAGCAGATATGTCGCCAGGCATTCCCAGTGGTCCTGACGGAGGATCCTCATCCCGGGACATCTCTCTGCAAGTCCTGCGACGTATCCGTCGCGGCGGGAGATCTCCGTTATGATCTCATCCAGGTCATCATCACCGCCGAGGTATCTGGTGATACCTGTACGGTCGTCCGTCCCGGTGACCTCAACGGATTCCGGGGAGAGCTGCTTCATTACGATGACCTGATCCCTCCATACCCCTTCCCAACTGCTGTCATCCGATTTGTGCCAGCGATGTGCCTGTCCGCATCCGAGAGTAGGGTCCAATGAGACCTTGAGATCGATCCTCATGGTACATCCTCATGCGCTTCCAGATAATGATAAATTCGGTCAGCGTAATCACCTTTCCATGATGAGATTCGGTCCCGCAGGATACCCGTCAGCAGGAAAGACGCCGGAAGGTTCCCTCGAATACACGAAGGGCTTAGGTCTGAACGCTCTGGAAGTGGAATTCGTCCGCGGGGCACGCATCAGACCCGAGAGGGCACAGGAGATAGGTGCGAAGGCCAAGGAGCTGGACATCAGGCTCAGCTGTCATGCTCCCTATTTCATCAGCTTCAACTCCGATACCATGGAGACCCGTGAGAAGAGTATCAACTGGGTCATGGATACGGCTCGTGCAGCCCACAACCTCGGGGCATACATCATCGTGATCCATGCCGCTGCCTACGGAAAATCCCCGGAGACCGCACTGCCCAATGTCATAGACGGGCTCAGGAAGTGCAAGGATAAGCTGGACGACGAGGGCATCAAGGATGTCACCTTGGGCGTCGAGACCATGGGGAAGCTTGGTCAGTTCGGTACATTGGACGAGATCGGCAAGGTCATGGGCGAGGTGGACGGAGTGCATCCCGTATTGGATGTGGCACATGTTCACGCTAGGGGTCACGGATACCTCAGGACGGAGGCGGACATGCAGGGTCTCATCGATCAGTTCTTCCCCCTTGCCGGAGATATCGCCCACTTCCACATCAGCTGCATAAAGTACGGCGACAAGGGTGAGATCTCACACCTTCCTCTGGAGACGAAGGATCCCGACCTTCAGCTGCTGGCCAACGTCCTGGCTGATTCCAAGCAGGAATGCAACTTCATCTGCGAATCGCCGCTCATCGAGAAGGATGCGGTGGTGTTCAGGGACATGTTCCCGGCCTATCGCGCGAACTGACTATCCCGTAATAATGATTAATAGGGGCGACGTTTAAACCCCCATTGAATCAATAGGGTGCACCATGGCTATCGATGAGGCGATGAAGAAGAAGTTGCCGGCTCTTTGCCTGCTATCCTTCAGTACATTCCTCGTCTGTGTTCCAGCTGCATATAATCAGGTCATCTCGTTCAACCTGATGTTCGACATGAACTGCTTCCCCAGCAAGGATTATGCGTGGTACTTCCCCATGTTCATCGCAGGGGAATGCGCAGCAATGGGGCTGTCCTCCTGTCTGATCGACAGGTACGGACGCAGATTGCCCTTCCTCTTCGGTTCAGTTCTCTTCATACCATCTTCGGCCATATGCGCCATGTGCGAGGATTCGACAATCTTCCTCGCATGCCGTTTCGTAGAGGGATTCGGTGCAGGTATCGTCATCGTCACATGCATCGCGCAGATCTACTTCGACGTGCCAGACAAGAAGAACCGTTACATGGCCAACGGTATCATGTCCCTGGGGTTCGGAGGAGGTATGCTGTTCGGTATATTCCTGGGCAGGGCATTGGTGGAGACCGTGGGATGGCCCGTGGCCTTCTGGACCGTCGCTGTGCTGCAGGCGGTCGTTATGTATCCATGCATGGATATCCTGAAGAACGGCGAGAACAGCAAGATGAATGCCGACATACCCGGAGCCCTGATCCTGATGGTCATGGCCGGTGTCCTGGTGTTCTTCCTTCAGAAACTGTACCTTTCCTGGAATGTCACCGACACGGTAGGTATCGAGTGGATAGTGTTCCTTTTCATGCTGTTCCTGGTACTGATTCTGGTGGAGGTCGTGAACCCGCAGTCCATCTTCCATCGTAAGTTCGACAACCACAAGCTCGTGGCGGGCTCGATGATATTCATCTTCCTGCTGGGAGTCATAGACATGGCCGCAGTGGGATGCATGATCAAGATCGCGTTCTTCACGTATCAGATGTCCGTCGGAGAGGCCGCACCTTACTTCATAATCCTGGTGCTTGGTGCTGCGGTCACCGCTGTCACCATATCGAAGACCATAGACCGCACCGGACACTTCCCGTGGTTCGTTCTCAGCGCGGTACTATCGCCGATAGCCCTGCTGTCCATGCTCTTGGTGGACAAGGATGATCCGGCCATATTCATGGCGCTGCACCTTTTCGTGCTCGGTCTCGCCATCGGATGTCTCGTATCCATGCTCAACGCGACCATCCAGAACAGAACGGACCACAACAACAACGGTGCGGTCATGTCCTTCGCCATAATGTTCCGTACAATAGCCCTGTGGATAGGGTACAACTTCTACACCGTGTTCTCCGACAGGTTCATGGACGAGGAACTCGGCGCGACGATGGAACATTGGAGCCAGATAACACAGATAGATCTGCCTGCGGACAGTAATCTTGCAAGTCTCCTGGTCACCCCGCTGGCCGACCTGATCAAGATATTCCCCGGTCTGACCGACCAGATCGCCGAGGTGTTCGGCGAGGGTATATCATATGGACTAACTGTCGGAGCAATCGTATTCGTAGTGATCGCATTGCCGGTCACTTTCCTATTGGTAGGGAGGAATAAGACCCTATGATAAAGATGCAATATCTCGCAGTCGGAGTCCTGATCCTTACCGCATTCTTCTCATTATCATTCATCTCGGATGATTCCTCGGCGGATATCGAATACACCGACGAGGCTATCATCATCTATGACACGGAGGTACTCACCGAAGATCTCGTATTCCCGGACGAATCGAACATCATCATCAATCTCGGTACCTACCTGGACATAAACCAGTACACCATAGATTTCGGAAAGGATTCCAAGGTGGCCATCCTCGATGATGTCACCATTGCCTGTACAACCGGTAAGATCGTCATCCGCGAAGGCACGTCACTGATCCTCGTAGGTGCGGTCATTCCAGGTCCGAAGCACGATCTCACAGTAACATTCGACGGGAAACTGACATCCGACGGTACCGCTGTGATCAAAGGCGCCACCGTCACTCTCGATCCCAACGGCGATGACCGCTCTCTGCATCTGGCATGGGAGCAGTCCAAGTTGGCCATAGAGGATCCGATAATCAACTACACCGTGGATACCAGCGGATCCGACCTCAAGCTTGGATTCACCCATCTGACGTACGACGAGGAGTACACCATGGATACGGACATCAGTCTCACCAGGGAGCTGTATCTGACATCCTCGGACAGCAGCGATTCACTGGAAGCCGTCATATCCACGAGCAAGACGTTCAAGATGACTATGAACATCTCATCGCTCGAATACACCAAATACGTGGCCAACTCCGATATGACCACCGTCCTGACCATGGACGGGATGGGAGTGTTGACCGTCTACGTCGACAGCAACCTGATGATGACCGTCACATCATCAGCTCAGGACATCAAGTACACCAACGCCATCGGCGACGAGGTCAGGAGGTCCGCGGAGCTAACCAACGTGAAGTTCGACATGAAAGCGGACATCACAGTCATAGCGATCATCATCGAGCAGGAGGACCTCGATCCATCGGACGATCCGAACATTATCAAGAGAATGCACATCACGGCCGATACCGGGGATGTGATGATCACCGAGAGGAGAGGTGTCAAACACATCACCGACATCGCGGTCACCATAGACGGCAGCAATAAGGCGGAGACCTATTTCCTGGCGACCTTCATGGACGGGGAGAGGTACAACGAGATCAGGGCGGACAAGCTTATCTTCAAATCCTTCGGTCTCACGAACGACCTGAAACTGACCATGCTGGCATATATCCCGAAGATCACCTATACGGCGAACGGCGGAGAGCAGCAGGATGTCAGTCTTCATGTCGAAGAGCTGTATGTGGAGACCGACAACCTGGCCGTCGACACGCTCCTGAAGCAATACTACAGGGCTGGAGAGCTTACCGCGCAGCAGCTTCTGGACAACGGGAAGCTGTTCCGCGTTGCCGTCGGGACCGCACTGATCGATACGGACGGTGACAAGGAGATAGACACCACGGCTCACGATCTGGAGGTCAAACTGGCGAAGAACAGCAGGGATTCCAACACCCTGGTGATAACGTTCACCGACCTGACAGGTCCCCTCCACGACGACGATGACAACATCGATTACAACGTGTCGATGGATGCCTCAGAGGTCTATATGGAATCGGATTCATCGATATCGGAGATCATCGATGCCTTCACCAAGAGGATACACTTCTCCAACGATACGAATGCGGAGATCCAGGTCACCACCGCCGGTATGACAATAGATATGATTAGAGAGACGGGGAACTCCAGGATCGTCATGGTCAAGACATCTCCGGAATCACCTGTCGGTGCGATATTCACCCTCAACATCGAGTATCTCAGATACACAGGGGACACCACTCTGAATGGAAGGATAAACACACTCGGATACGAGACCACGGTCACGAATCACGAATACTATTCCGATCCGGAGGGCACTTCCGATCTGAAACTGGTCTTCAACGACATGTCCGCATCCTTCAACCTGGCTTTCAAGGATATCGTGGAATTCTCCGTCGAACTGCACACTCCTCTGAGCGTGGACCTTTCGTTCTATGAACTGACACCGAAACTCGACTTCGGTGATTCGATCATCTCCGTAACGCACGGACAGTTGTATCTCGACACCTACGATCCGGTATCCGAGGGGATCCTCGCCATAGTCGACCACATCTCCGCGCAGGACGACTTCGTCGTGGATTGCAGGGCCGATGTTACCAGTGATCACATCGATGTCCACGGCAGTGACGGAAGCGTCATAGACACGATCGAGAGCATCAACTTCAGCGTCAAGGAGATCTATGTCATGTTGATCCACGATGATTATCTCCAGGCAGATATCGATAAGATATACATCGAATACATAACGAAGGACGGTCTGCTGGTGGAGAGGGAGCTGAAGCATCTGGATGTGGATAAGGATTACAAGGAGCCCTCGCCCAAGCATGATGTCCTGGTCTACACTTCGGAGATCATGCTGATATCGTTCGGTATCGTGACCGGCGAGCTGTTGCTGGTACTGATAGTCCTCAGGATCAAGAGGCCTGACATGTTCAGGTTCGGTCAGGAACGTTTCTGAGCGGTCACGCCATTCCTTTTTATAGGGTAAGAATATCACTGGTATTGCTGCCGCTGTGGCTTAGAGGTATAGCATCTGATTCGTAACCAGAAGGTCGGGGGTTCAAATCCCTCCAGCGGCTCCATTTCTTGTTCTTAACGTGAATTCCAAACTGGGATTATGATCGATTGAAAGTCCAGAGCCTTAGCTATCAGTATCAAAGGAGATTCAGTGGGTGAGCAGGTATTCGGGCGGGATCTTCAATCTGTCCGCGAGATCGAATATGGCCTCGGTATCACCGGGGCCGCCGGTGATGGACATCCGATCCTTGCGCCGATCATACCATACGAGAGCGTTCTGATGTATGTCCACAAGCGATTTGACAGTCTTCTTGGGTTCGCCTTTGGTCTTCGTCTCTCTAAGCACCATATTGGCAACAGTGCACAGCATCGTTGCCAACGATACTATGAAGGCCACGGCGGTTATCCTTGAAGGAGTGTGGATGTACACATTGCCGATGTTCATACCCGATTTCATCATCTTGAAACCGGCCTCAGCCTTATATTGCTCCAGGTAGAGGTCGATGACATCATCTGCACTTGCTTTGAAGCGAGGCTCCTCCGAATGCTCGGAGGAGAACGGAAGGTTCGTTATGAGGACCTGCACCGCATGCTCAGCTATGGCAGATTCCAATCTGCCATCGTCTATACCTGTGTCTGTGATGCGTAGACGGAATCTCTTCCCATCTCCTTTCCTCTTCGCTGTCGCATCATCGATGTATACCTCAGCATTAGCTCTGAAACAGCAGATGTCCTGAGAGTCCATCGTATGCCTGAATGCATCCATCGCGTCCGATTCGCAGAAGAACGTACGGAAGCTCAATGTCTTCATTGCTTTGTTGAATCTCTTCAGACCGTTGGTCCTGATGAATTCGAGCGAATCCCTCTTCGCTTTTGGCAGCAGATATGCAATGAGCCTTACCCTATGTCCGTCTATCATGTGATCGGTCTCGTAGACCGATCTCCCCGGACGTGTATCGCTCGGATCCATGGTACTGTGCAGCACTGAATATATCACGTCGTCCTTCACCTTGCCGTCAAAGTTCACCGGGACCTTGGTGACGAATGCCGTTCCTGATGATATCAGACTGTTCAGTACGTCCTTGACACACAGCTTCGAATCGGCCATAAGGATGCATCTCTTCATATCCAATTCTCTGGCCAGAAATTCTATCATGTCCTTGTTCATCGTTATGTCCGATGTATTCCCGTCGTAGGAGCTGCTGACAACAGGTATCCCGTTCCTGTCGACAACATGGCTGAGGCTGAGCTGCACCCTGTCGTTGTGACCGTCCTTTGCATTCCCGCCATAGGCGGGAATCGGACTCTCCTTCGGAATAATGCCTTTTTCTTCAAGACCCATATCGAACTCGGTCTGTCTGGTCAGGTACCGGATACCGAACATGGTGTAGTTGGTAGCATCCATGAAAAGACGGTCCGTATCGAAACCGTACATCTCCTTCAGAAGCCCGTAGGCCTTTAGCTGCACCTCTCTCATGTCCAAGCGGAATATCGTGTCGAGACGACTTGCCAGTATGGTATCAGAAAGCGACCCGTTATCAACGTCGCGTCCGAACAGGAGATCGGTCGGGGCAGTGGAGTAGTAATCCTCAACACGATAGAGTGGCGTTTTACCCCTCTCGACCATCGTCCCCACCATGGCCTTTACGGCCATGCCGGGGGACAGGTCGTAGCAACCGATCCCCAATCCCATGGATGAGTGGTCTATCATCTTCCTGATTCCGGACACTTCCATAAGACCCATCACCAATGCAGGTACGGCATGTATGCCTTCGTATGTCCTCTCCTCTCTGATAATCTCCATCTGTCTCACTCGGAACGGGCCTTGTACCCCAAAACCCCTATTCATTTAATATATAAAAATATTCGTAAATTAGAAATAATGGATTCAATTAATTTATATATTATACATCCATCATCAAACAATCGGAACACCCCCTTCGAAGATGCATCGACAATGCGTTCGGCCATCCGTAGAACATAAGGTCTGCCCGAGAGATAGGGCAAGGATCATTCTATCAGGTAGCGTAAGCTTTAGAAAAATCGTCGCTCAAACGCGCACTTTGGAATTTGCGTTATAGAAATAATATCCCGATGGATCTCGGAAAGAAGTAAAGGAAGGGGACATGCATCCCCTTGTTTTCCTTATCAAGCGGAAGAGTTCCTGAGCTGCAGGAGCGCCCTCTTGGAAGCGAGGTTACCGTTGGCAGCACCCTTGTTGAACCACTTCTTGGCCTCGACGGGATCCTTTTCTGTTCCGACTCCGTCCAGGTAGCAGCGTCCGACGATGAACATCGCATCGGGGTCGCCGTTGTTGGCAGATGCCAAGTAGGACTGGAAGGGTGATTCGTCGCCCTTGAGCTCGACCTTCTTTCCGGTGGCTCCCTCGACGATCTCCCTGGAGACGATGTGTCCCTGCTCTGCGGCACGGGTGTACCACACGAGGGCCTTCTTCTCGTCGGCCTTGGTCCCGATTCCGTTGGCGTAGCAGTATCCGGAGTAGTACTGGCAGAGCACGTTGCCTGTCTCGGCACCCTTGACGAACCACTCAAATGCGAGCTTGTCGTTCTTCTCCGTTCCGACACCCTCGAAGTATGCGTATGCCACATGGTACTGGGATTTTCCGAATCCGTTGTCGGCGAGCTTCTTGTGGAGCTCGAATGCCTTCTCGGAGTTCTTCTGCGTACCCCTTCCCTTGGCGTATGCCTCAGCTACGGAGAACATGGCCTTCATGAAGTTGTCCTCTGCTGCGCGGTTTAGCCAATCGAAGGAGAGCTCGTTGTTCTTCTCGACTCCCCTTCCGAGCGCGTACGCGGTTCCGATGTTGTAGCATGCGATGGTGTTGCCGTGGGCCGCCGACTTCATGTAGTACTCGAGGGCCATCTTGGCATCCTTCTTGAAACCGGTGCCTTCCGCATAGTTGTCCCCGGTGACCAGCTGAGCGTAACCGTCGCCCATGTCCGCTGCCCTCTTGAACCATTCGGCAGAGACCTTGGTGTTCTTGGGGACCTGCTTTCCCTTGGCGTACAGCTGTCCGAGCATGATCATCGCGTCTGTCTGACCGAACGAGATCGCGGTGTCGAGGTACTTCAGACCCTTGTCCTTGTTCTTGTCCTCTCCGACTCCGCCCAGATAGCACCTTGCCATTCCGTACAGACCGTCGCGTGATCCCCTGAGGGCCGCTGCAGCGTACCATGAACTTGAATAATTACCGTCCTTGTCGACACCGATACCGTCCATGTAGCACCTTCCGAGGTTATACATCGCATCGACGGATCCGAGTCCGGCCGCTTCGTCGTACAGAGCGAACGTCCTCTTCTGGTCGCGCTCCACACCGAAGCCGTATTCGTAGCATTTGGCCAATGCCAGATACGCAGGCGCGAATTTCTTGTCGACGAGCTCCTGGAGGAGCCTTGCTCCCTCTGCGCGGTCCCTCTTGACACCGGTACCGTTCAGGACGCATACCGCTGCCTGGCAGGCACCGTCGAGGTCGTCCATGGACTCGGACTTCCTGTAGGCCTCGTATGCCTTGACAGGATCGAAATCGGTTCCGACTCCGAGCTCGTACAACCTTCCGAGAATGAAAGCAGCATCCGCATCGTCCTCGGATTTCTTTAAGAAGTATTCGAAGACCCCCTTATCGTCGGGAGTGTCGTGCACTTTGTAGTAGTCAAGCAGAGCCTGGTAAGCATCCAGGTTTCCCTTGCGGAATGCGCGGAGGTACCACATCGCGGCCTCGTCCGCATCCTGTCCAACGACGATGCCGTTGTTGTAACAGGTACCGATAACCAGGGCTGCCAGGGCGTTACCTCCTTTGGCGGCCTTGAGATACCAGTCGAAAGCGGTAGCATCGTTCTGCTCCGCTCCCTCTCCGATCGCAAATATCTGCCCGAGCTTGAAGCAGGATTGCACGTCCCCCGCTTCAGCCATAGAAGTTAATTGCTCTAAAGATTGCATCGGAAGCCTTGTAATCCCGATACTATATTAAATGTATCCGCTCCTCACTCATCATTTCTAGAAACGTTGTCGAACTTCCTGTTCCTAATATAGATTATAACTCCGGCAGATACCAATGCGATGTCCAGCAGGTAGAATGCCAGCACATAGTTGATGTCGTCGTTGACGAGTTTGTTGGCCACACCGAACAGATATCCGACCAGAACTATGCTCATGAACGTTATGCTGGTGCCCACGTTGGTACGGGCCAGGTACGCTCTCCTGAGGTTGAAGGGCCAGGATGCTGCGAAACATACGAGCATGGCGGCCTCGAATATGCCCACTATCATGCCTTCGCGGATTCTCTCTCCGTATTTCATCTTTAGTGAGTGTATGACATATCGTGTCCATGACCGTCCCTTCGAGTCACTTATTATATTCCATCGCCATCGGCATATATGGACCTCACAAGGGAAGAGGAAGCGATTCTTTACGGAGAGCAGGGCGAAGGAAAGCAGAAGGCCATGGAACTGGTCACTGCACTGGGAAAGATCTACGGCGCGGACAGTCTGATCGACATCACGTCGGCGCATCTGTCCGGAGCATCCTATAAGACGATCGGGGACGGGGGGCTGAAGTACCTCGAGGACCTGGTCGGCGGTGGGGCCACGGTATCCGTTCCTTCAACACTCAACCCGGTCGGTATGGACAGGACCAGATGGAAGGAGATGCACATATCCGAGGAGTTCGCCAAGAAGCAACTCAGGATCATTGACCTGTATGGACAGATGGGCATCAAGAAGACATGCTCCTGTACACCGTACGTCGGACCCAACGTGCCTTCCATGGGTGACCATGTAGCATGGGCGGAATCCTCTGCATTGAGTTTCGTCAATTCATACATCGGAGCGAGGACCAACAGAGAGGGTGGACCCGGTTCCCTGGCGGCAGCCATCCTCGGAAAGACGGCCAACTACGGTCTGCATCTTGACGAGAACAGGAAGCCCACAGTCGTCATCGATGCCGACATTGATGGTTCCGTTTTCTCATATTCACTGCTCGGACAGGCCGTTGGAATGGCCATCGGTTCCGGCATCCCTTACTTCAAGAACATCACGCCCGAGGTCGAGGAGGCCAAGGCGCTGTGCGCGGCGATGGCAGCATCCGGATCCATGGCGCTGTACCATGTGGAGGGCGTCACGCCCGAGGCCGGGAACTATGACATCTCCGAACTGGAGACGATCCACATTGGCAAGGCGGAACTCGATAAGGCTTATGATAAACTGAACAAGACTGATGATGTCCAGCTAATAGCCATCGGATGCCCCCATCTCACCGAGAAGGAGATGCACCAGATAGCGCAGTTCCTCAAGGACAAGGAGAAGAAGAACAAGGACATCGAGGTCTGGTTCTGCACCTCCACCGAGATCAGGGAGAAATGCGCCGAGGACGTGAAGATCATGGAACGCTTCGGTCCCGTACTGGCCGATACATGCATGGTCGTCGCACCAATCGAAGGTACATTCGAAAGAACGGCCACCAACTCGGCCAAGGCAGGCAACTATCTTCCCACACTGTGCTCGCAGAAGGCCATGTGCAGGGACATATCCGCACTGATGGAGCTGGTAATGTGATCTTCCAGGGACGCAGCATATCCAACGGCAAGGCCAAGGGAGAGGTGATCAAACTCGATGAGCCTCTCAGTTTCCTGGGAGGCGTAGACGGTTCCACCGGTGACCTCAGGGTCAGGGACGGGAATGTCGCAGGAAAGATCCTCGTATTCCCCAAAGGGAAGGGCAGCACCGTCGGATCCTATGTCATGTACGACCTCATGGTCCACGGCAAGGAACCCGCAGCCGTCATTAACGAGAACGCGGAGACCATCGTTGCCACCGGTGCTGTGATCTCATCGATCCCGATGATCGACAGAATCCCCTCCGTGAGACTGTTCGAGGACGGGGACATCGTCACTGTAGATGCCACCGCTGGAACTGTCGATATCGAAAGCATAACCTACAAGGAGGTTGTCTCCTCCGTCGTATCAAGGAATGGAAAGTGCATCCTCGAGAAACGTCCGGAGAAAAACCGTTCGTTCCCTGGTCATTGGTCGCTCGTCGCCGGAAAGGTCGAAGAGGGAGAGACACCGGTAGAGGCCGCCCGCAGGGAGATTTTGGAAGAGACTTCCATCAAGGTAGGAGAACCGATCGATTGCATGGAACCCCTGTATGTACGCGAAGGGAAGACACTGTTCAAGGTCTACCCGTTCCACTTCGATGCAGGCGATCAGGAGGTCGTCCTCAACGAGGAGAACGACGAGTACGTCTGGGCATCCATAGAGGATGCGGAGAAACTGAAGACCGTCACGGACACCATCATGGTGATTACTCGCTTCATATCGCACCGGTGAGCTTGTCCTTGACCTTCTGGACCTTGTCAGCGTCCATGCCGATGTGATCCACAAGGTACTTGGTGAAGACCTCTTCGGGATTGAACTTCTCGAATTCAACGCTGTCCCAGTCCACCTTCTCCGGATGAGGTATCAATTCTGTGTGATCGTACAGGTAGAGCACGCGCTGCGGGTAGTTCTTCGCTACCACGTCGTATTCCTCGCTGCCTTCCTCGATGTGGTAGTAGTTGCAGAAGGATGTCATGAAATCGGCCAGTATCTCGTCGTATGTGGCTCCGGCGAGACCTTCTATCAGGGCACTGTAGAAACCGGTACGATCCTTCCCGTATGTGCAGAACATCCCGATCTTCCCGTCGGCTTCGAGCAGAGAATCGATTACGAATTCGATATCGCCCGGATACGAATGGACCGCCGCACGGAGGATCTTGGAAGATACCTTGCCTTCTCTGTACAGCTCACTGGCATATGCGTCAGGCATCTTCTCCGCATATTCAGCCACCTCGTCCTCGTTCATGTTCAGGCATATCAGGTACTCGGTCCCCTGTTCCCTGAGATAATCGTCGGCCACCGGACTGCGGTTGCCGGCGTTCCAAGGTGAGGCGGAACGGTAAATGGAATCCGGTACCAGATCGCCTCCTGCCACATCGCGGAGGTTGCCGAACACGACCATATCGTCATAATCACCGGGATCGTCAGTATGCCCTTTGAGGTAGTTCGGTATCCTGTCGACGTTCGGATCCCTTCCCTCGCGGGACAGTGTAAGGACATCACCTACATCGATATCGATGGTGACATGGTTGCAGTTTGAGAACCCGAAAGTCATATTGCCTGACACATCAGCGATATATCCACCGTAGATCGATATCCCCTTGTATCTCGAGTCGGGGGAGAGGAGTGCAGAGAAGGTGCCTACATCGGTCTTCACAAGGATATCGTCGCCTATCTCCGCACCAATCCCTTCCAGGGCATCCATGCCGATGTCCAGGACGAAGGTGTTGCCATGGATGACCTCGATTACCTCGGCGTTCACCGCCCTATCGTGATCCCTGAAATTGTCGGAGACGGCTATGGCCCCGATGATTGCCACCATCACGACCAGGGTGATGATGGGTGCCTTCGATATCCTTCCCATGAATCTGGATAACAGTTCGTCGGAATAAAAGTTGGTGTGTTTACCCAACGCTCCCTCTATAAATTATAAATAAGGCGTGACTATGCCAATTACCATGCAAACTTATCTTATCGAGAAGACGAAGACCTCGATCAAGGTCGGATTCAAAGATCCCAACCTGACCCTCATCACTCCGCTCATCAAGACGCTGAACGAGAATCCGGACGTCAAACTCGTCAGATATATCGACCAGCACCCCGAGCTCGTGGACCGCGCCCTCTACGTAGAGGTAGAGAAGGGCGACCCCACCAAGATCGTCGCCAAGGCAGCGGAATCAGTGTCCAAGTACTACTCGGTGATCTGATCGCATGTATCGCAAATGCATAACGGCCGAGACAGGCATCGGTATGCACAACTATCTGTGCGATACCGACGGGACCGGCGGCCATCTCAAGACAATCCCAGAGGATTTCATAGTCAGGGAGATCTCCGATCCCCCGAGACAGAAGGACAACGGAGATTATTCTATAGCTACCGTCACAGCGAGGAACTGGGAGACCAACCGCATGGTCAGGCTCATGTCCCGCAGCATGGGCGTCTCCAGGGACCGTATCGGTTTCGCAGGCACCAAGGACAAGAGGGCGATCACCACGCAGCTCATGTCCGTGTACGGCACGGAGGAACTGTGGCAGAAGGTGAATCTCAAGGACCTCAAGATCGAGAACATCTACAGGGGTGCCAGAGGCATCGAGATCGGCGACCTCGTAGGCAACGATTTCGAGATAAACGTCAAGAACTGCACCATGGATCCCTCACAGATCAGGGAGACCGTCGGTTCGGACATCTCCATCATAAAGGAGACGGGAGGATTCCCCAACTACTTCGGGGTCCAGAGGTTCGGAGCGGTCAGACCCGTCACACATCTCGTCGGTGAGAAATTGGTCCGCGGCGACATTAAGGGCGCCGTCATGACTTACATCTCATTCACCACTGACGAGGAGGAGGAGAGGCTCCGCGTCATCAGGGAGAGATTCCAGAAAGCGGATGTGTCCGAGTGGGCAGAGATCCGTCAGACCATGCCCCCGGCGATGGCCTTCGAGAGGATGATGCTCAGCAAGCTCATCGAGAATCCCGAGGACTGGGTAGGAGCGATCGAGATCCTTCCGGCGAACCTCCAGATGATGTTCGTCCATGCGTATCAGTCCTGGCTGTTCAACAACATGCTCAGCAGGAGGATGGATGCGGGACTTCCGCTCAACATGCCCGTCGAAGGGGACATAATCATCCCTCTGGATGCCAACAAGATCCCCCAGCACGAGAACCCCATCCTCACCACCCCCAAGAACATAGACCTGGTCACCAGGCAGGTAAGATCAGGAAGGGCGTTCGTGACGATCACACTCTTCGGCTCCGACGGAGAGCTCGCAGAGGGCGAGATGGGTGAGATCGAGCGCAAGGTCATCGAGGAGAACAAGCTCAGCCACGAGGACTTCGTCATACCGGAACTCTCCAGATGCACCTCGAAGGGAAGCAGGAGGGAGATCCTCTGTCCCCTGAAGGACATCGGTTACGAAATGAACGACGAGGGATACAAGCTGAAGTTCTCCCTTCCCAAAGGTAACTACGCCACATGTCTCCTCAGGGAGTTCATGAAATCCGAGATGAGGGATTACTGAACACCTGACAGCAACTGTATCTGCCTGGCCTGGTACACACCGACCTTGCAGGACTTCATTATTTCATAGACAGAGGTGCCCTGCACCCTGTCCATGACCATCTTCAACGATTCGTCGCGGATGACCTTCACCGTCATCGCCCTGTCGATGTAGGACACCAGACGTTTGGCCTCCTCCACATCCTTGAATCCTGTCACGAACACCTTGTCCAGCGGGAGTTTGGGTTTCTCTTCGAGATCCTTCCATCCGATCTTCATGATGACGTCATTGGAAAGGCGTTCCATCCTCTGGAATTCGGGGGATCCAGGAACGATATCACCGTACGGTGCCTCCTTGCCCAGATACTTCTTGAGCGCCTCCATCTCGGCACCCTCGTAACCCAAGGACAGTAGCAGATCCTCGTCCGTGGGATCCGCTCTGGAAACGTATGCGCGGCGCAGCACCTTCTCAGCGGCCCTCTTGATCCTTATGTCGCCCGGCTGTTCCGGTTCGTCACGCATCAGGCTCTTGGCCTCGTCGTCGTGACCTGCGCTGTTCAGTACCTCGACCATCTCCCTGATCTGGGCCGTATCCTTTATGTTGCTGGCCTTGAACATCTTGTAGGCATCGGTGATGCCCATATCCTTGCGGGAATCCTTCGATATCCTTGCGAGGAGGATCATGGTGCGTCCGTCCTCGGGGAACTGCTCCAGTATCTCCCTGGCCTCCTTGTCCGCACGGGACATGTATCCCTTGTCGTAGAGCTTCTGGGCCAATGTGAAATGGAGTTCTAGGTCCTCCCTGTTCCTTGCCACTGCCATGGCGTAACTGTCGATGGACCTGTCGTAATAACCGAGACCCTGTTGGGCATCCCCCTTCTTGGCTAGTATCTCGGGGAGGTTTAGTCCGAGGGACAGCGCCTTCTCGTACTCGTTCAATGCACCTCTGAAATCAGATCTGGACAGTTTGATGTCACCCAGTGCCTCGTGGAGTATACCGCTCTTGGGATTGTCCTTGAGAGCATCCGAGATGAGGTTCTGGGCGTTGCTCACCTCTCCCAGCTTGACGAGGATCCTGGATTTGAGACAGAGATAACTGAGATCGTCCCCTGCGAGAGCAAGGGCACGGTCAATATGCCTGAGGGCACCCTTGTACTCGCCCATGGAGTACATCGACTCCGCGATGGTCCTGATGGCCTCAGGATCCTCCGAGGTGCCTGCCTCCTTCTTCTCCTCCTCGAGTATCTCGGACGAACCGCCCTGTATGGATTCCATGGCCGCCTTCAGACGTTGGGAATCGGGATATTTGGTCAGTGCCTCGCTGACGATGTCCAGTGCCTGTGACCTGTCATGGATCGACAGGAAGCAGGATGCCGCCTCAAGAGCGGCGTCCTCTGTCTTGTAGGAATCATAGATGCCTTTGGCGATCGTGGATGCATTCACGGTCGAACCTGTCTCCCTTAGCAGCCTGGCCTTCATCAGGGATACCTGCGGATTGTCGGGTTCGGATTCCGAGCAGAGATCCACCAGATGAATCGCCTCCGTGTATCTTCCGGCCCTCTCGAGTATGACCGCCTTGCGTATCATCGGATACAGGGAATAGGGATCGAGCTCTATGGCACGGTTCAACGAATCCACGGCACCTATCGGATTGTTGAACTTCTCCTGGACAGATGCCTTCGATATCCAATACTGAGGCTCGTTGAGATCGAGGCTCACGGCACGGTTGTAGGATGCCTCTGCGGAATCCAGGTCTCCCCTGGCCTCGTCGGCCATACCTTTGGAATGCCATATGACAGGATCGTTGGGAGCGAGCTCCGCCGCGGCTGCGAAGGATACCGAGGCCTTCATGTATTCACCCATGGCGTATTCCGCATTGCCCCTGAGCCTTCTGATCATCGGATCGGGAGCGATGTCCCTCTCCAGGTCGTAGCACAGGAACATGGCCTCTCTGTACATGCCTTCCTCGATCATCGATCCCACGACGTTGAGGACGTTCTCCCTGGAAGGCTCCAGACGGAGCACGTTCCTCAGGGTCATCATCGCACCGTTCATATCACCGGTACCGCTCTGGGCGGTGGCGAGGGTGAACATCGTGCGCACATCGTTCGGACTGATCTCGAGGATCCTCCTGCAGATGTCCAAGGCACCCTTCACATCATTCTTCTTGACGAGGATGTCCTTCTTCAGTACGAGTGCGTCCAGGTATTCCGGGTTCTCCATCAGGAGCTTGTCGCATTCCTTCTCCGAACCCTTGACATCATTATTGATGAACCTCATCCTCGCGGACAGCACACGCACCGTGGGGTCGTCCTTGGCGAACAAGGTGGCCTTCATGGCCGTCCTGGATGCGCCGCGGATATCTCCCCTCTCCAGTATGTATTTCGAACGCGAGATCAGATAGTATGGATCGTTCTTATTGGAGTTCGACATCTTATCCAGGATGGCCTTCACATCCTCCATGCTGCCCCTGGAGATGAGCATGTCGACCATATCGGCATAGTCCTGTGCTCCAAGCTGTTCGTTGTCGAGATAATCATAGATGGCATTTATCAGATCCTTGTCGGCCCCCATGTGGGCGTATGCGAAGATCCTTCCCTGGAGTACGCGGAGCGTGACCATGTCCAGCTCATCGTAGATGTTCAGTGCCTCCTCCGGCTCGTGACCGGCGATGAATGCCTCCGCCATCTCCAGCTTCGCATAGATCGGAATGTCGTTCGGGAGTTTCCTGAAGACCATCTTGGCGGAGCGCCAATCGCCCTCGTCCACGGATGTCCTTGCCGAAACGAGCATGAACTCCCAGTCCCCGTTCTTGTAGTGTTCCGAATTGACCAGCCTGTTGGTGGCCGAATCCTTGTTGCCCCTGTACCAGTTCTTGTAGATCAGGTACAGTTCCTTGTACCTCTCGTCGGACGGGGTCGTTGCTTCCTTCCCTGTCCTGGCGATATTGACAGCCTGCATGTCCGCCCAAGGGCCGGAAGGATCATCCTCTTTGAGGATCTGATACAGCCTCTCATCATTGGGATCTATGTCCAATGCCTTCGAGGCACACTGGACTGAATTGACCTTGTCACCCTCACCGTGGTACATCTCGGCCTGGGCCACCATCAGACGGAATGTGTCCTTGGATCCGCACTGAGACATGATCTCCGCTGCGGACGTTATGTCCTTCTGCTTCACCAGGATCTCCGTCGCCCTGATAGCGGGCGAACAGTCCTGCGGACGCGATTTGGACACCAGCGTCTTCAGGGTATCGGAAGTCACCCTGCCGTGGGCCTCGTTCAGGGCGTCCATCAGACTTGTGAGTATGGCGTGATGTATGAAACCGTGGGATGTGAGAACCTTTGTAGATATTGCGTCTAGGTTCTTCTCGGATATCTTGCCGTTGAGTGCCTTCCATGTGCGGTATTCATCAGAAGTGTCGAAGACGGGCAGGTTATCCATGATGGTGAATCGCATTCCAGAGTATAACGGTTTCATTCGGTCTTCACCGGAATTGCCGATATCTGATGGATCTTCACCTTATCCATTACTGCGAAAGACAACGCCCTGGATCATTGTCGGAACACCATTGGATAAGGTTATATACTTCCCTCCAATAACGGAGTTTCAGTGCAGCTGTGATCTAGCTGGTTAGGATCTGAGCCTTCCAAGCTCATTGCCCGGGTTCGAATCCCGGCGGCTGCACTCATTTTACTCTATCCAGCGTTCCGAGTGATGCATCCCTTTTGCACTCACCACTTGTTTTTTACCGCGTTGATCACGTCCTCCTCTCTCTTCCTGCAGTAGTAACCCTCGGTGGTCTTGGTCGAACTGTGCCCCATGAGCACCGATACATCATCCACCGGCACACCGTTGTTCAGGTAATACTGTCCGAAGGCCCTTCTGCAATCGCGGAGCTCGAACTTGACTTTCAGTTCCTCCTCAATCATCTTCTTGGTCTTCCTGACCGAATTGCCCGACATCGGACCATGACCCTTGTTGAAGGCGAAGAACAAGGTATCGCTGGTGATTTGATTCTTCATCAGCCAGAACTGTCTGGTGATCAGATAGTCCGAGATGAGCGGCCTGATGACCTCGGGAACGGAGACCGTACGGGGATGTCCGTAGGTGTCCTCACCCTTGACATGCTCCAGATATATCTCCCACCTTCCGAGGTCCAGATTGTTCAGCTTCGCCAGACGGAGCTCCTTGTTCCTTGCTCCGGTGCAGATGTACATAAGGACCATGGTGTACGCCGAAATGCATTGGCGTTATAGATAAGTGGCCGGACTGTATCGGAATAGAACGCGGATCCACATCATACTTGGATCTGTCAAAGGTGAGCCAAAGCCAGCGCCCGTGTGTGGAAGAATCCTATGATGATGCTATCCTAGTCATCTTTGACGACCTGATCAAAGGACATCCAAGATTCGATGAATCCAGAAAACTGATCTCGACGATACGTGCAATACTAAATGATGGAGAGAAGGTATTCTTGGATGTGGATGGTGATACTATTTGGGTAGAGGCCAAAAACTGATTACGACAGATCTGAGCTTGAGCCAAACATGACCATTCCATAGTAATTGCTGGCAAATATCACCAATGGTGGATAATAGATTCACTCGTCCGAAGAAATCCTCTTCTGCATACTTGACTCAATCCGTCCGATCCACTCGATCATCTTCTCCATTACCTCGCGGCTCTCCGGCAGATCCGTCCTCAATGAAGGGAACGCATGGGTCAACTCCTTGTTACCCTCATAATAAAGGAACTCGCATGGATGTCCCGCCTTATGCAACGCCTCGGAATAATCTATCGTGTACTTCTTCAGGAAATCCGCATCGCTCGATGTCAGGAACATCGGAGGAAGATTGTCCATCACCTCGGGACACTCCGGATCCATCAGTCTCTTCAAGGAAGGATCCTTCCTCCTGTCCCCGTACAGGGATGAGGCGTAAGCGATCCCTATCATGTCCCTCCTGACGGTATAGAACATCCCGCTGAAGCATACCAGGGAATTCACTTCCAGATTCGGTCCCCCGAAACCGAACGTATCGCGGAGCGTCTGCGAACCTAAAGACGCAACAGCATAAAGACCGACGAAGGTGCCTGCGCTCTCCGTAATTACGGTGACCCTGTCCGGACCCCCTCCGTACTCCGACAGATGTTCCGAGACGAAGGATAATCCGTCATAGACATCCCCTATCTCCGATATCCCGTCGGTCTCCTTCGCAAGCCTATATTCCGGTGCGAAGACCAGGAAGCCTTTCGAAGCAAGGATCTCGGAGAATCTCCTTGCCAGTTTCCTGTCGCCGACCACCAGCCCTCCGCCGTGCATCACAATAGCTACCGGGAGTGGTTCCGCACTATGTTCCTTCGGCCTGAATACATCCACGAAAAGGGGAGCTCCCCCGGAACCGATGAACGGTATATCCAAGAACTCATCGATGTCACCGGGGATCTGGTGGACGGGTCCGGCTCTGGCCTCCCATCTGCGGCCCATGCCCTCCATCACCCTGGTGACTATCTTCAACAGCGTTTTCATTGTTGGTTGTCAAGACGTATCCGTCTCATTCCTTCTTCTTGGCCTTCTCCTCGATATCCTTCAGATTCTCGGAGATCATATCCTTGACCTTGGCCTGCCTCTTCTTCGCATCGTCGACGAAGGAGTCGAACTGCTCCTTGTTCTGCCTGTTGCGCTCATCGCGTGCTTCCTTCCCCTTCTTCAGGGCGGCCTTCGTCGGCACCGGCAGGAAGGGAGGGAATCCTGGGAAGGCGGGCGCCTCGTCGGGAAGGGAATCTATGAAGGCCTCCTGCATCTTCGATGTGCCGTCGAAGAAAATGCCCCATTGCTCCCTGGTCGCATCTATGGACGACATCTGCATGTCCCTGAGCTGCTCCCCTATCTTCTTCGCGTTGGATTTGAAGCTCTCCCACTCCTTTCCGCGGGCATCGTCGTTGAACCATTCCCATGCGGGGACGAACGGCGCGGGTACGAAGTAGAAGCTCTGGGTCTTCTCCTCGCTCTTCTTTGCAACCATCGTATCAATTCCTTGACATCGTGA
>CALAVG010000080.1 GCA_937892275.1 uncultured Methanomicrobiales archaeon
AAGACCTTCCTGATCCCCTTGAAACCCAATGATCTGAACATGCTCTTGACCCATGTATCGTTGAATCCTGCCCCATATACGATGAAGTTATCATCCAGAAGATTGACGGTGTCATCGATGGGTTCCTGTGTTTCATCGATTATCTCCATAAGAGCGTTCAAAGCCATTATACGACCGTCCTCTGAACCGCCTGTCAGGTTTCCATCGGCCTCGATCATCAGGATATGGAGGCCGGGATATTCCTCCTCCGCCTGGGCCTTGACCTTCTTCATATTGTCCCCGATCATTCCAGGAACACATGTCGTGATGACCATTATCTGTCTCTTTCCTGTATCCGCGATCTTCCTTATGCACTCCAACAGATCGCGGTCCCCTCCGAATATGGATGATGTATTGGTCATCCCTGTACAGGATATGTTGTTCCTCAGCTTCGGAACGGAAGTGAAACTTGAACCCATCTCTGTCAGGAAATGGACATCCTGGGTATGTGACATTACGTACCCGCAGCTACGCGGACCGTGGATGATTATCGGCAGATCGTTAACACGACCGGCTGCGAACACAGCACCCCTCGAGGCACAGGATCCGACACCCGTACGGAACTCGTCGCGGGGCGCTACTCGTTTGAAATCCCCTAATCCCTCGATCTCCTTTCCTGCTGCGAGATCATTCAGTTGAGCGTCGCTCAATGGATGGGGATAAAATAGCTCCCTCTTTCCGGATTCGACGTTGATGACGTCTTCCGCCAATTCGATGTACAGTTTGGCGGGTTCCGATTCGGGGAAAGCCTCGGAAGCGGTGACACCGACCTTCTCGGCCTCCGCGAACTCCTTACTGCGAGGCATATCCATGACTATGGGGAGACCTACGGCCTTGGCGAATTTGGCCACGATCTCACCTTCATTCTCGACATTACGCCTGTTGAGGATCAGACCTGCCACTCTGGGCCTGTTCTTTCCGAAGTTCAAAAGACCTCTGAGTATGTTATTAGCGGCATATATTGCCATGAATTCCCCTGATGTGACGATCAGTATCGCATCGGCATTCTGTTTCCTCGCAGGTATGGAGAATCCTCCACAAACGACGTCCCCGAGGACATCGCATACACGGTAGTCCGCATCGATATCGGAGATACGAGAGAACAGCAGCTCCATACCCTTTCCTGCACAGCCCTGCTGCCGTAATGCACCTGTGAGAGAATTGCGGACACGCATTCCGTTCTTCCGTTTTTCATCGGTCACAGGCACGAAGTCAAGGTGCAGATGAGGCGTGCTTTCGTCCAAATGAATCACAGCATTGAACAGTTTCAAATGGGGATTTCTCTCCTCAAAGCTACGGGCATATTCTTCCAGAACAGCCGCCGCTTCTTTGCACATTTCGGAATCTATCCCCGTATCATCACG
>CALAVG010000081.1 GCA_937892275.1 uncultured Methanomicrobiales archaeon
GTTCAGCGATATCGATGCGACCACCATATCACCAACACGCTGGTCACTAAGCTCCATCGCCCTTGATCAAGGAGATCATGCTGTTGAGATTGGACAGCGTTCACCCGACAGTATATTTCGCATCCAGTTTGTTCTCCCTGAACTCGGTCTCCATTTCCGCTCTCAGCATGAGGGCCAGAAATCTGACGAACTCCCTGCCCTCCATCGATATCTTATCGCCGGTCCTGAACCAGCGATCCGAAGACTTCTTCTTGTCGAACGCCTGTTCTACATAGCACCTGATGTCGTACACCTTCATCATGACATCCCATTCTATGCCTTCGCTGCACAGCATTATGAACATGCCTGCACGAGATCGCCAACATCAACGTGGATTTCGGAATCAACCTCATCGAGAGGAGGAAGGAGGCCGCGGAGATGCTTGCGGCCTGCCCCAGAGCGGAGATCGCCAAGAGATGGCTCGACCAGGTCATGATGGAGATTTGATAAACCAGGGGCGAAAGCCCCGATCATCCGAACGTACTTCGGATAAGGCTATGGATGAGCCATAGATGGTATTGAAATACGAACCACTAAGTTCTGGCATGTCTATAAAACATAGCATATCCGATGCAGGTCTCGCCAAAAAATGGGAGGAGATCTGCTGGAAAGATTATGAGAAGATAAGGAACGATTTCCAGAGACACCTGTCGATTGCTTCCATGAACAAGGACGATGAACTCCTGACGATACTCACCGAGAAGTTCCTCTCCTCTTTCGAGGTTAGGGCCGTAGCGGTCAGGAATGTCACCAGGAACGAAGCGACTGATAACCCGGGAGTCGGCGAACCGTGGACGACACCTGCCGATTTCATGAAAGGTGCTATGATTCTATCGCACCATAACTACGAATCGGAACCATTCTACTCCTTCGTGATGTTCGAACCGAAGACCAAGAAGAATCGCGAGATGTGCATCCCGTCGTTCTACGACCGCGCAATGCACGACCTGTTCAGGATGCTGCTGGCGCCGATAGTGGAGCCGCTCTATGACCTCAGACTGTTCTCGTCGCGCGAGGGACGCAGCCTTCAGGATGCTGTTGTGGAGGTGTGCAATATATTCTCGGGCCCCGGAGCCCCGGAATATGTCATCAGATGCGATGTGAAATCCTTCTATGATTCGATGGATCACTCATGGCTGCTGGCCCATGTCCCCATGGACAGCCGCATCCTGAGCCAATTCCTGAATCCAGGCAGGATAAGGGACGGCAAGGGGCCGATCCAATACTGCGAATACGGGGTACCGACCGGGAACCGGTTATCGCCCATATTGGCCAACCTGATACTGAACGGCCTTGAGGATTTCATCGCGGACCCGGAGGATTCCCTCAACGGGGTGGTGGTAAGGTGGGTGGATGATTTCGTAATCAGCGCCACATCGTACGAGGAAGCGGCTAGGATGAGATCCAGGGTCGAGAGCTTCCTCTATGTCAGGGGGCTTGTCCTGAACAAAGAGAAATCCTACATCTCGCACGTATCGGAAGGCTTCGAATTCCTAAAGTTCCAATTCCGGTGTATCGGGGACAGGATGGACATATCCCCGTCGGAACACGCTATCGATGATGAGAAGGAACAGCTGCAGGAGGCCGTGAACAAATCGAAGTCCGGAGAACAGCTGGTCACCAATATCAACAATCTGGTCCGCGGTTTTGCGACGAAATACCGTATCTCCGATATAACTGGCTGTGCTGTGGAACTCGACGATGCGGTGTTGAAGATGGCCATCCTGAAGATCTCCCGGATAATGAACATCACAAATGCCGAGGCCGTTGATCGGTACCTGAAGAAGGATGACAGGGGCAGGAACAGATTCGTGTTGGAAGACGGGAGTATGATCAGATACTTCATGGATATAGAACGCGTGCCTCACGAACGTGTCTGGCTGACCGCCAACCCCTATGTCGACACCGAATACTTCTCCGAGCGCAAGAAGAGACTGGACATAATCAAACATGTAGGAAGAAGCCCGGATTATTGGAACGAATGCAATGGACGCTGCGCGATATGCGGGCTGAACATCTTCTATTACCAGGATAGGCGGATAGCTGAGGATATCGACGGTTCGAAGGCGTACATCCATTCGTCATGCTGGGAAGGTTCCTTCTTTTTGGAAGGTAGGAAACGCTTCAGATTCGACCGGCTGACCGCAAAACTGAAAAGGATCGGGCAAGGAACAGGGTCCGATTCGGAACCCGGGATCGCACCTGTCGGGACGGGAGCTGCAGAGTCGGAGAATGCGATATCGGAAACGGTTGATGAACAGATATCCTGCATACGCCCTGAGCTGGCGACTCTGGAATCGTTCGATGATGCGCCTATGGCCATTTCGACATCCGAAGAAACAACGCCGAACAACAATGTTGACCCAACTCTGGAGAGGATATCTCATGATCAGGAGAATATTGGAAACGACTCTGCCGAACAAAGTGCCTACGTAACCGAACATGTCGAGGCACCTGTATTCACTCAACCTCACGAAATCGAACATTTCCCGCCCGAACCCGAGAACCGCGTCATCATACATGTCAAAAGGAGGACCTCCGTATTCCAGTCCCTGGTGGACTATCTGTGCGGCCTGGATGTCTCGTATATCACAATCAAATTTCAGGCTGTCGACCAGATCA
This sequence comes from uncultured Methanomicrobiales archaeon, assembly GCA_937892275.1. GTDB lineage: Archaea > Thermoplasmatota > Thermoplasmata > Methanomassiliicoccales > Methanomethylophilaceae > Methanoprimaticola. Next base: position 2,662 of record CALAVG010000081.1, read on the forward strand.
TGGGCGGCAGACTCTGCAATTGTGCGAAACGTTCCAAAGCATGGTGGTACAAGACGGACAAGTACTCCATAAAGCACGCCTTAGCGCTAATCGGATGGAGGGTCGGTAAAGTGGATATCAAGGCCCAGGAGGTCCGTTTCATCCACAATCTCATACCAAAATCCCAATACTCCAAATCAGAAGAGGCCTATATGTCCAGACGTGTGACCACCACGTCCGAGTAGTGCATCGAGCACAGGGATAGGAGAGCCGCGAAAAGCAGGTTCCATAACCTTACCGCCTATCTTCTGAGATCCGAGTTCGACCAGATACTCCTGACATTTGGGATGATCGAGGACATCCTCGGATTTCCGTTACCTCGGACGGCGTATATCGACCGGAGATGGTGGAGCAATCGTCGGGATGGTTACATGCTGGCGGCCATAGAGGATGGCGATTTTACCAAGGTCGGACTGGACCTGATATCTAGCACCATACTGGTGACAAGGACCTGTCTGATTCCGGACAAGGATGAGGGTACGCTCATTGCCGGTTCTCTGAAGATGAAGAACTACATGGTCAGATGAACCCGAAGGGGGTCGGAGGAGCAACGGGCACCTTAAAAGAATGAGCTTAGTGACCAGCGTGTTGGTACCAGTCTTGCTTGAGAAGTGACCACGAT
>CALAVG010000082.1 GCA_937892275.1 uncultured Methanomicrobiales archaeon
GTTATCATACCTACGGATTCTCCCGTAACGGTACCGTCCGAACTGCTTGCCGCTATCGTTGACGGCCACGGATCGCTGACCATCATAGAGGGGGATGTCACACTGTACTTCCCTTGGGAGGTGCTGGAGGCCATCGGATACGGAGAAGATCTGGAATTCGTGATCATCCCAGTAGAGGTGGAGGAATCCGAGAGTACGGACATCGATATAGGCGGTCTCGATAACGTCAAAGTTTCCGACATCCACATTCTGAAGAACGGAGCAAAGGTCGCAATGACCTTCCCCACGGCGGTCGCCGTCACGATAGACTATCCGATGAAGGAAGGGTGGACGCCTGACAGGCTGTCCGTGTGGTATCTCGATGTCGAACCCAGGGCATCGGTAGAGTTCGAATACGTCAAAGGAGAAGGTGTTGTGTTCGGCGTGATGCACTTCAGTCATTACGCCGTGAGCTACGATGAGGGAAAGACTCCTGCAGACGATTGCTGTGTCTGGTGCTGGATCCTGATCCTTGCGGCCGTTATTCTGATCATATTCCTGATATGGTTCTTCCTATGGAAGAGATTCAAGCTGACGTTGATTAACGAGGATGGCAGAATCGTTTCCGTCCCGGAGGGCTGGAAGCGCGAATCCGATTCGTCGATATCGATCAGGATGCGTAGGAAGCAGGAGATCGTGATTCCTGAGATCGAGGCGGAATCTCCCGAAGGTTCCTATGGAATGAGGATCATCGGATGGGATCCAAGTCCTCCTGAGAAGATAACGCACTCTATAGAACTGCGTGCGATATGGTCCGACGGACCGGTGGAGATGATAGGTCCACAAACAGATCAGGAGCGATTAACATATGATCGATGACGACGAAAAATGCGGAAATGAAGGGAAAAGCGATGTTCCTTCGGAGATCATATTCGAGTCCCTGGCATCGATATCCGCCAGACTACCTGTCAGAAGGGCAATGCACTCAAGCATCTATGACCAGGCCGATACTCATCGCAGCTATGTACGCGATGGTATCGGCGACGGTCCGTCACCGGAACTCATAGAGCAATCCCTGCATAGAATGGCCGAGCGCGGAACCGTGCCATCCATCGATCAGGATGGGAGCATCTGCGAGAGAACGGTCTATGTCGCTTCTATAGATCAGGAATCCCTTGAAAGAAAGGAATTGCAAACAGGAGTGACCACAGACTCAGAGGACGACCGCATCACCGTCTATTCCGATGACGGACTGGATGTGATACCAGGTTCGCATGATGTATTCGAACTGATCAACGATCTGGAGAACCTTTTCTTGAAGATATCTGCATTATCTCTCTATGATGCGGGATTCGTCGATCCATATTTCCAGCAGTTGATAATCCTGGAAAGGAAAATGCAAAAAGATGTGGCTGCCGAACCGATCCTGACGTTCGGATCAGATATCCTTGAACGGAGATTCCGTCCGAATAATTATGTCATAACCCTTGATGAAGATAATGGAAAAGACAAGAGGAAACCCGGTATCGACCGTATTTTATACCATCTAGATCAGGATGGGACTCTTGAGACCCTTCAGAACATCGATGAAGGGATTCAGGAGATCGATACAGTTGCGGTTAACCATCTTGTCGAATTGGAATTAGTAGATGTCCTCAGAAACAAAGATGGGGATATCATCGAATATAAGTTGAATCAACTGGGCAAGAGGATCCTGAATCAACTTCAGAACATCGAGTCGACGATAGATTCCTAAGAATACTACGATGATCCGATGATGGATCTCTGACAGACGGAAGTTTGTCAGGATCAAACTACGATTCCCAATGAGTTCAGGATTCAGATTCTGAACATCTTACGAACATTGAACGTAAACGCCTGTATCGATTGAGAGTGACGAAGATGAAAACAAAGAAAGAACATGTTCAGCAAAGGCTCCGGCCCGAGACGGTAAGATCATTGGGATCTAGAAGTATACTGTCGGAAATCGTGGATGATTGGTAGGATAGAGGCCCTAAAGCTCTGACCAATACGATAGTTTTCAATCTGTTTATAACTATTCTGACAGCCATTTTCAATATCGGGCTAATCATAGTCATTTTTCTGATATGTCTGCCAATCAGCATCCTTATGCCTCGGATCATGGATCGCATCGAGGGATGGAGATTGGGAAGGAGGCCTAAGGATATCATCATCACGAACAAATCCCAAGAATTGATACTCACAGATGAGAACAGAGGAGAGGTCTATGGAAGGATACATAACGAATACAGGATCAAAGGCAACCCAAAGAGGAACACGGAATTCCCCTTCCACGTAATAATAGAAGATTTCAACAAAACCGGACTTGCGGCCATGAGAATTAAGCTCGACGACAAGGAAATCCCCCTTGACAATATCAGGAAGAGCCGTGAGAGGATAACCCGCAAGGGAAGGAGGATGTACGATTATACATACCGTGTCCCGATCAAATTCACCGGAGCCGAAGAACCTATCCTGACTGTCGAATATGAAACGTATGAATTCAAAGACATCATGGAGAAAGAGAGACTGACTATGAACATCAGGGATGAAACCACTATGATGAGCATGAAAGTCAGCCTAGACGAAGGACTGCATAATAAATATCTTCTTAAAAAGAAGGACGAAGCCGGAAATCCCTTTC
>CALAVG010000083.1 GCA_937892275.1 uncultured Methanomicrobiales archaeon
CACCGAGGCTGGGCGTGTCGCCGTGTATGGCGCAGTATGCCCTGTATGCGCGGTCATCGATCTCCGATACGACGGATGTGAACGGGAGACCGAGTCTTTCCATGGCGGATGCCTGTGCGCCTATCCCTGCGAAGAGCTCCACCAGGCGGATGGGTCTGTCCGGGGTGTATTCCGTCATTCGGAACCCTCCTCGAACATCCTGTCGCATTCGTCAAGGGAATCCTCGTAGGCTTGCAGGACCTCTCCCAGAAGTGTGTTCTCCGCCATCAGACGGCATTGGAAGCTGTCGTCGACCTCGATCATGTCCTCGCATACGATCTGCAGACCCAACGAGGGGTAGGTGCAGTAGAATGCAGGATCCTTGCCGGAATCGTCACGGTATCCGTATGGACAGTCGAATCCCATGGTGCAGACATGGAGGGTCATTGGGATACCTCCTCGATCAAGGTGTAGACGTTCCTCGGATTGCTGCGGGGACCTACCTCTATGTCGTGACGTGAAACGTAGTCGAACTTGCGGAGGGATTCCAGCCTACGGCGGATGCGGTCGGTGTCGCATTCGGTGCCATATGTGTCACGGATCATCCTCTGGATGTCCAATGTGGTATAGCCCTTCCCAGGGGATGCCCTCATGACGGAGAGGATCTGACTCTCGATTCCCTCAGCCATACATCACATCCCCCTTGGATACGGATGCGACGACAGGGGGTTCCTCCGTCCTGTTGACACCGTTCGGATGGCCGGAACCCATGGTGACGACCATGTTCAGTTCGGTGAGCTCGATGTTCTTCTCGGCTACGTCTATGAGACGGTCCAATCTGGAATCCATGGTGGTTATGCGCAGATCCTGTTGGCTGGTCTTGGATTCCAGAGCTAGGATCCTCCTTGGGGATTCCACCATGACCGCCATCTCCTCCTCTGCGGTGGGATGGTCGAACAATATCTCCGCCTCGGTGCATCCCTTGTCGGAGGAACCGGGGGAGGAATCGAAGAAGACACCGTCCTCGGACGATTCGAGATGGGTGACGGGCATCTTCTCGGCGTACTCGCGGTTGTTCAACGCCATGGAGTATATGCCCTTGGGGATGACCTCCCCGAACTCCCATCCGTATTCGCGGAGGATCTCAAGGACGTCCTCCACCTGTCTCCTGAACTCGATGGTGGCGGTAGCGGCGTTACCTTGGTAGTAGATGTATCTGGGGTGGACGTAGACGGACATGTTGGTGAGGTTGCCGTCCTTGTCGGCCATGCTGTGGAACCTGTAAGGCTGGCGGTCGTTGGGGAACTTGATGTGGCCGTAGTAGCATCTGTTGCCCGCTCCCTTCATCAGACGTGCCGTCCATCCGCCCGTGATCTGCGTGTCGGGAACGACATAGGTGTCCGGAGTCCTTCCGACCTTGACGATCCTGACGAGGTATTGGCCGTGAAGATGCGCCCTTACGAAGTTCTGGGAGAGGTCTGAGCCTTTCACCGATGGATGGCAGACGAATCCCTTCTGCTCCAATACCTGATCGGGGACCTCCGCACGCATCCATTCCAGACGGAAATCGGCGTACAGGTCCTCCTTGGGTACGGAGGGTTCCTTGGGTGCGGATGATTCCTCGGCGAGCTTCGCCTTGCGTTCGGCGTATGCCTTGCGTTTGGTGAGCGGCTGGTCCTTGGGATTCTTCCAAATGCTGTAGAAACAGGGGGTGGCGCCCATTTCGGGGTGGTAGAATACCTTGCCCTGATCCACCAGTCTGAGGATGGATGCGTTGGCAGTCTCCCACTTCCTGCCGAACTTCTTGGCGACCTCGTTGGTGTTGACCGTGCCTTTGGCACGGATGAATATCAGGACCTTCCTGTCGAAAGCCTCCCTTTCGGACTTCCTCATGCGGATCCCTCCGCCGTGGGATGACGGTGGGCGAAACTGAGGTGTCCCTTGGAGTAGACGTTGCCGAACTCCCACCCATAGCCCTGCAGTGCGTCAAGGACCTCTCTTGTCTGTGCCTCGAACTCGGATGCCGCCGTGCAGTCGCATCCGTCCCCGTAGATGTATCTGGGGACGACCATGATGGACAGAGGACATACGGATCCGTCCTTGCGCTTGGATACGGCGAGGCGCTTCCCACGGGGTTCCCCGCCGTTGCGGAGGAATCCCATGTAGGTGGTGTTCCCTCCGAGGCGGATACGGGTGTCCCATTGGCCGTTCACACCGTCATCGGTGCAGAACTCGGAGGGCATTCCGCCTAGGCGTGTGACCTCTGCGAAGTAGAATCCCTCGAAACGGGCAAGGACGAAGGAGTCCGGGATGCTCGTTAAAGGTGTGTTAAC
>CALAVG010000084.1 GCA_937892275.1 uncultured Methanomicrobiales archaeon
GGCCGGTGACGGCGAGGTTGGACTTGGGTTCCTGGGGCTTCTCCTCGAGGGAGACGCCCTTCCCCTCTCCGTCCATCTCGGCGATGCCGAAGTCCTGCGGCCTGTCGACGGGGGTGCAGAAAACGGTGGCACCGCCGGATCCGACGGCCTCTGCGAGCAGGTCCTGCATCTCCGCTCCGGCGAAGATGTTGTCGCCGAGGGCGAGCATGACGCTGTCGTCCTTGATGAACTTCTCAGCGATGATGAGCGCATCCGCGATACCCTTCTGGACCTTCTGGACGGCGAAGCGGAAAGAAACCCCGAACTGGGAACCGTCGCCGAGGAGCTTCTTGAACGAGGCGCGGTCGTTCTTGGAGGTGATGATCATGATGTCCTTGATTCCGACGTTGATGAGGACCGACAGCGGATAGTAGATGGCGGGCTTGTCGTAAATCGGAAGGAGGATCTTCGAAGTGGACGATGATGCGGGATACAGGCGAGTTCCCTTACCCGCGGCGAGGATGATGCCTTTCATCGCCTTTGGATAGCCATTCCCTATTTTAACTTGACTTTGACAGTTACGCCAAGACCCGATGGGATATTCATCGGCCACGATGCCGTTCTGTCCATTGTCATTCCCGTTCTCAGTTATGTCGAAAAGGACCGTTCCATTCGTCATCGAGAAGGGTTTCGGTTCCGTTTCAGGTAACTGTCGACGGAATATGTGCCCCGAGGACCGAAAACAGCGGAGAACAAATCCGATTGCAATGAAAAACCATACTCTGGCTCTGTTGGATTGCTAAGTGGAGACGGGGGTGGTACGAACGGTTCCGATAATAATCGGAAAAGGTGTTTTCACCGCTGTCCGCACGATCTTTCCCAAGGGATGTTTTCGGTATTCGGCGGTATTCGGTTAACTCCCCGGGGGAGCATTATATAGTCGGGAACGCGTGGTTCTGTCCATGAAGACCCTGAGGTTCCGCATCGAACCTACCTCCGAACAGAGGAAGGCGATAGATCATGAGATCGAGGCGAACCGCCTGGTCTACAACTGCTTCGTGACCGTCTGCAAGCTCTTCCACCAGAAGAACGGGAAGCTCCCGACGGTGTTCGACCTCAACAAACTGGGGACGAGGTTCAGGCACAACTGCGCCTTCGTATCCGAGGCCTATTCCATGACCCTGAACGAGACCGCGAAACGCGCCATATCCGCCTGCGAGAAGACCCTCGGCAGACACGACAAGGCCCATGGGATGATGGATCTGGAGGACGGTACCGTCACCGAGGGCGGTCCCCGCTACCCCAGGTACAAGAACCCGGGACAGTTCTGCTCGTACGCCTATCCTTCCTGCAGGGATTATGCAGTGATCATCGGGAGGAACTCCAAGGGATGCAGGAAGAGGATGCTCAGGCTGGGGAAGGTCCCGGGACTGCTGAGATGCTACAACCAGAGGACGAGGATCAAGGGGGACGTGAAGACCTGCACCGTGGTCAGGAAGGATGCCGGCACCCACTTCGAATACTATGCGTGCGTATCCTACGAGCCGCTTCCGGAGAGACCCAAGGAAGGGAAAAAGAAGGCGGTGGGCGTGGACATCGGCATCTCCAACATCGCGGCGTTGTCGGATGGGACGGTGTTCCGGGGGGAGTACGCCTACCTGCAGAAGGAGGAGGAGCTGAAGAGGGTCCAGCGGAAGCTGAGCTCCTTGTCAGCTTTAACGGAAGGATACAGGAAGACCAAGGCGGTGCTGAACCACATCTACGAAAAGATAGACAACCGCCGGAGGAACACGACGGAGAACATATCGAGATACATAGCGGACAACTACGACACCATCGCCATGGAGGACCTCTCCGTAGCGCAGCTGCGGAGGAGATCAAGGGACAGATGGATGACGAAAAGGTACAACGACGTGAAGCTCGGGGAGCTGAGGAGGAGGATCCAAGACAAGGCTGAGAGCGCCGGCTGCTCTGTAATCCTGGTGGATCCGAGGGGAACGTCGCAGATATGCAGCAGTTGCGGAGCATACGTCAAAAAGGACCTCTCCGTGAGGGTGCATGTCTGTCCCGCATGCGGACTGACCATCGACAGGGACGTGAACGCGGCCAGGAACATCCTCGCCCGCGCCCTCTCCCAAAACCCCCAAGGATCGGCCGGCGATCCGCGCCCGGGGTTCGTTCGGGCGGAAAAGCCCGCCGTCTGACGGACGGGCACGCAGTCCGACGGATAGACACGGAATCCGTGTCTAACTGTCGAACTCAGGCTATAGATGTTACTTGTGAAAAATACGTGTGCCTTAAATTCATACTAAAATTAAGGAAGACTTAAATTATAGTTATACAGTAGGGATTCACGTGGACGAGAAATTCATCTTCGCGCTGAAAAAGATCGCACTGATGGGCGGAATCGACGATTACATCTCCCTTTCCTCCCGCGAACTAGGCGATATGCTCGATATGAGTCAGCAGTCCGCGTCGAAACGTATCCTCGAACTTCTGGAGAACAACCTGATTGACAGGGACCTCGGTGCCCGCAAACAGCGCATCAAGATCACCTCCATCGGCCACGATGCCCTCCGCAGGGAATACAACGACTACCGCCGCATCTTCGAGCTCACCGACCACATCATCCTCCACGGGAACGTCAAGGACGGGATGGGCGAGGGCGGCTACTACATCAACCAGCCCGGTTACATGAGGCAGTTCGAGGAGAAGCTC
>CALAVG010000085.1 GCA_937892275.1 uncultured Methanomicrobiales archaeon
GACAAGCACACAGTACAAGATACATTGCTTTGTCCGAAGATAATCGACGACGATCAGGAGGAAGAGAATGACATTCACGACATTTGAGGAGAAGTATTCCCATCCATCAGATGTCAGATGCAGGTGCAACCTATGTTGTGCGGAGTTCACAGAGGGAACGATCCTGATCGACGACGATTCCGAACGCGAATACTGTCCAGTCTGTTTCGAGACCGGCTATATCCAATCAGAAGGAGAGTGATGGTATGACGGAATACATCGGAATCGAAGAATATCAGGAACTGAAGCAGAAGTACCCGAATCCAGGAGAGATAATCGTCCTGGACACCGAGACGACGGGTCTGGAAGAGTACGACAAGATACTAAGCCTCTCGATCCTGGATGCGAATACACTGGATGAGCTGTTCTCATCCCTGATCTGGCCGAACGGTATGAGATGTTGGAGGGATGCCGAGCGCATCAACCAAATAACGTATGCGATGGTACGCGATGCACCTAGTATCCAACAGGTAAGGGGCGAGATACAATCCATTCTCGGCAGGGCAAAGATCCTGATCTCTTATAACGGATCCTTCGACATCGGTTTCATCGAACGTGCCGGAATGAAGGTAGAAGTCGAATATCAGGTAGACGTCATGTTTCTCTATGCGAATTATTTCGGAGAATACAGCGATTATTGGCAGGAATGCAGATGGCAGAAGCTCACAACTGCCTCTTTCACATGCGGTATTGAGCATAAAGCGCACGATTCCATGGGGGATGGTCTGGCTACACTCGGCGTCCTGGAGTACATGATAGCTCATCCAGAATACTACGGGAGACACAAAGATCTGTATGAAACCAAATGCAATGTGAGGAGGACAGAAAAAAGCATCCTCGGTATCCTACAGAGACAGGGCGAGATGACGTATGACGATCTTCTTGACGTCTGTTATCATTGCAAGGTGAAGGATGTTCTGGCCACGATGGTCTCCGACGGCAGATTGAAGCTCCAGGACGGAAGATACTCGATTCCGGAGAACGCCCTTCGAAACCATAATTGAAACCAATGCTGAAGTGGCGATTTTATCCTACTTCAGCAATCTTCCATTCGACCCTGGCAAAAGGCTTGAGCTTGCCTGACAGTCTGTCTGATGATTCCCAGATCTACCGGATTTCCATTATGTGTGGCCAGGGTCGCTTTCCTCGAAGTGGCGATTTTATTCTAGTCCAGACATTTAGCATCCGGCTCCGGTAAGAACCGCGATCTCGTACATATCGGTAACATTACGAAATTCATCGACTCATGACCCATCGCCGGAGCCACAGTTCTTCTGGATAAACCAACAAATAGACACAGAGCATTTGACGAATCATGTTCAGATTCAGGAAGAGAAGCTATAGTCCGAATAAGAGGCCGATCGAAGAATATCGTCGTGGGCTCAGAGGG
>CALAVG010000086.1 GCA_937892275.1 uncultured Methanomicrobiales archaeon
TACCGTAAATCATGTTGCCCATTCCCAGGACCAACAATGCGTGTCTCTTGTTCACCTCCAAACTTATCACCGTTGAACGGCAGGTCGAGAAAACGACCCTGAGCCGAACGGGTTGTGATGCCGATACGCGTAAAAAATCATTTGGTAATGCTCTGTAATCGAACGATTCACACTTAAATCGATAAATCTTAGATTTAATAAGGAATCTGGCACATGCGCACGTGTGCCAGATTATGTATTTGAAAGGTTTCACTCCTTCTTGATGAAGTTGCCAAGCGTCATCTTGTTGTTGCCGTTTCCGCCACCGACGCTGACACCGGAATTGACCGTCTCGGTCAGCTTGATGCCGAGAGCCTTCTCGATCTTCTTGACGATCTTGTCATCCGGAACGAGCGAGTTGGACTCGATCTTGGCAAGGGTACCCTTCTTCTCGAGGATGGATGCAGCGAACTGTTCCAGATCCATTCCCTTGGCAACACGGGCCTCCCTGATGACCCCACCGTAATCGTCGACGAGTTCCACTGAAGAGGTGCCGGCGTAGATATCCTTGGTCTTCATCCTCTTCTCGCGCTTCTCGAGCCTCTGATCGATGACCGAGGTGGAGATTGGGGCACCGCTCTGGTTGGCCCTGTAGTCCTCTCCGAACCTGGCGCAGTTGGGGCACACGTTCAGCCTGCTTCCCTCGATGACGACCGTCTTGGTCAGAGGGACCTCTTTTCCGCACATCTCGCAGATCATTCCGCTCATGGTTCTCCCATGCGAGCGATTGTTAATAACGATAATGGTAGGTAAGTCGACGAAGATAAGCGCAACATTATATTATGACCCGTGATTACGAAGGGCAATGAGCAACGACGAGACGATTATTGACAGAAACGATACTGATTCGAGCTTCACCGACGAGGTGGCCGAGCTCAAGGCCAAGATCGTCACACTGGAAGACAGGAATGTGAGGCTTGTCGAGGACCTCCGCAACGCAGAGAACGAGAAGCGCTACGCGGAAGGAGAGCTCTTCAGACTCCAAAAGGACCTGGCAAGGATAAGGGCCGAGATGGAGAGGCTAAAGACTCCCCCGTTAATCGTGGGAAGCCTCAGGGACGTCCTCCCCAACAACCGTGTCGTGGTCAAGAGTTCCACAGGACCCGATTTCGTCGTGGCATTGTCCGATTACATCGACCCCAAGGACCTCATCCCGGGATCCAGGGTAACACTCAACAAGCAGACGCTCGCGGTCATGGATGTCATCCCCGCATCGGTGGACCCCATAGTCTCCGGTGCCGAGGTCGTGGACAAGCCCACAATCACCTACGACGACATCGGAGGGCTCAAGCAGCAGATGCTGGAACTCCGTGAGGCCGTGGAGGATCCGCTCCTCAGGCCCGAGCTGTACGCCAAGATTGGTATCGAGCCCCCGAAGGGAGTCCTCCTCGTAGGACCTCCGGGAACCGGTAAGACCCTTATGGCCAAGGCTGTAGCCAACGCTACCAACGCAACGTTCATCAGGCTCGTCGGTTCGGAACTCGTCCAGAAGTACATCGGAGAGGGGGCTAGGCTCGTCCGCGACCTGTTCGATCTCGCGAAGGAGAAAGCACCCAGCATCATATTCATCGATGAGCTCGACTCCGTCGGAGCCAAGAGGCTCGACGTGGCGACATCAGGAGACAGGGAGGTCCAGAGGACCCTCATGCAGCTCCTGGCGGAACTGGACGGATTCACGACCATCAAGGACGTGAAGATCATCGGAGCCACCAACAGGCCCGATATCCTGGACGACGCCCTGCTGAGGCCAGGAAGATTCGACCGTATCATCGATGTCGGACTTCCCGATGCAGAGGCAAGGGAACAGATCTTCAGCATCCACATAGGTCACATGAGTGTCGACAAGAAGGTCTCCCCGAAGAAACTCGCGGAGATGACCGAGGGATTCTCCGGAGCGGAGATCAAGAACATGTGCACCGAGGCGGGAATGCTCGCCATCAGGGACGGCAGGAACAAGACCACAGAGAAGGACTTCACCGCTGCCAAGGATAAGATCAAGGATGCGGGCAGGAACAAGGGCAACCCCGTTCCCGCACACATGTTCCAGTAAGACAAAAACCAGGGGGAGATTCCCCCTTTTTATTTTCGATTTTTCAGGATTTCTGAGTGTCCTCTCCACCAAAGAACGAGAGCTGTGCCGCAGCGTATATCTCCTCAAGACCGACCGATGTCTCTGCGGATACGGAACGGATCTCACCGAAGACCCCGGTGTTCTCCATCGCCTTGAACAGTTCCATTCCCACAACCGTCTCGGGATTCATGTCCGAATCGAGGAGATCACCGTAGAGCGCATCGGGCACCGAATACCAGTCGAGCATCCTCTGCTCATCCTCCTCGTTGAGAGTGTCCGCCTTGGACAGGAGATTCATCATCGGAAGCTGCAATCTGAACTGTGCCAGTGCTCCTAATACCATGGCTGTGACGAAACCGTTCGGTGACTTGCACAGCGAGGGATCCGACAGATAAATGAGCATGGAATCCTCCCTTCCGAACGAATCCACGAGTACATTGGAGGACTCCCTGAATGCGAACAGCTCCAGCTGTCCGGGGGTATCGACCAGGACATAATCGGTATCGTATCCTGCGAGGACATCCTGCATCTTCTTGATGTTGACCGCCATCAGGTCCGCAGCCACGATCTGGGCACCGTTGGGACCCAGGTTGTACTCCTTCATCACCTCATCGAGTGAAATCCATTCCCTGATGTCCACATCGGCGGTGTACGGGAGCGCATCCGCTCCGGGATCCATGTTGACGATAACAGTGTCCACTCCGGCGTCATCGCACCATTGCTTGAACGCCCCTACCAACGTGCTCTTACCGCTTCCGGCGGTCCCGATGAAAAACAAGAACTTCAAACCAATCAACGACCTTGATGTCCGTTGACGGGAAATCAATATAAAATAAGTACGCAATCAATCGAATATGGCCTACAAAGCTGGGGTGGCACCCCTATCATTTGCAGCAATATTCGGAGGAACCCTCGCACCTCTCCTGTTCGCTGTAGCCATTCTGGCAGACGGGAACTGGACCTTCGATGTCAACTCGTTATCTGATCTCGGCATATCCGAAAATGCCACGGTCGCCCTGCTCTTCAATTCAACCTGCATCGTCTCCGGTATCTGCACAGCGATATTCGGATTCGGTAAAGTGATGATGAGCAACAAGCTGGATGCGGTCTCCGGATTCCTGATGGGACTCTCTGGAGTGTTCCTGCTCCTGGTCGGGGTATTCACCAAGGCCAACATGGGGCTCCACATGACCGTTGCCGTGACATACTTCCTGCTGAACGCACTAGCGATAATGGTCAGCATGGTCAGCGATTACAGGAAGAACAGGTTCTTCATGTTCTCGTTCAACATCGTCCTGATCCTCATTGTGATAGCGGCCAATTTCGGTTACACCTACAAGGGCGAGGAGGTCGTCTACGTGCTTCTCACATGCTCCTGGTGTATGGTCCAGGGATTGTCCCTTGCATTCAGCAAGCATTATAATACGGAATCCGATAACAGGATGGTAATAAGATGAG
>CALAVG010000087.1 GCA_937892275.1 uncultured Methanomicrobiales archaeon
CATCTTGGACCGTTGGCTCGAACAGAGAGCGAGGATCGTCACCAAGGTCAGAGCTGCCAATCCCAATTGGCAGGATCCAGGCACACTTCTCATCACCGATCAATACAAGAACAAACCGGACGCCCATGAGTTCGCAGAACACTCCGGATCCTTAGATGATGATGTCATCATCCCTCTCAGGGAACAGCTTGGATTCCATTTCGCCAATCACACCCTCAGGAGGACATTCGGTAGGAGACTGTTCCATGCTAAGGTCCCTATAGAGACCATCTCAAAATTCCTCGGCCATGAGTCCACCATAGAGACCCTGAAGTACATCGGTGTGAACCTTGACGACATGGACGAGGGCATGAATCTTCTTGAACAGTACGATCGCAAAACACTTTCTAACAAGGAGTCCAAATGACCCTTTCCAACGAAAATACAACGGGTAGGGTCAGGGAATGAGGACCACATTCTGCTCTTACCAATGATCGCTCATGTCCTTCAGAGCATCAGTAGATATTATTGAATTGTTTGAAAATATTGCAGTCATATACAAAATTTTCAAATAATTACATCCCATATCCCTCGATATGATCCCTCGTACCATCTACCCACACATACTGGAGAGCATCAGGAACAAACCAGTCACGTTGATAACCGGTGCCAGACAGACTGGTAAGACGTTCCTATGCAGAGAGATTCACGAAACAATGGGAATCAATTATGTCACGCTCGCCGACAGGCAGGAAAGGGAATTGGCGAATAAGGATCCCGATGCATTCCTGAAGATACATGGATCACCACTGATAATTGATGATATACAGAAAGCGAAGAATCTTTTCGATTCGATAGAAGCCGCTGTGGACAAAGCGATATTCGAGAGAAAGGACAGCAGAGGGATGTACGTAATCACCGGGAGTCAGGCATACAAGCTCATGGAAGGCGTATCAGAATCCCTGGCGGGAAGGGTCGGGATAATCCGCATGTCCCCGCTGAGCATAAGTGAGATCGCTGGTCGTGAGAATAGACCGTTCATCCCCGATCCTATCGCAGCAAGTTCCCGCAAGATCCATAAGGATGTGCCATCGGTATATGCTGACATCTATCGTGGAAGTTATCCGGAACTATACGACAATGCTGATCTGAAGGCACACACCTTCTATGCGGATTACGTGGACACCTATATCGCACAGGATGTCATGGAAATCATCAACCTGAGAGATCAGC
>CALAVG010000088.1 GCA_937892275.1 uncultured Methanomicrobiales archaeon
AGGACATCTTCCTGGTGACGAAGCTGTGGCCCACGGTATATGAGAAGGAGACGGCCATCGACGAGACGCTTCAGCGTCTGGGCACGGACTACATCGATCTCTACCTGATCCACTGGCCCTGCGTGGAGAACGGCAAGTCCGTCAGCTTCGAAAAGGACGGCGTCGCGGATTCGAGGAAAGCCTCCGCTGATTCTATGTCCGAAAATAGGCCCATGTTACCCTGTTACTCCCTTTGTGACGAGGTAGCAAGCACTTCCGAAGGCATTCCCGGTGATACCTTTATAAAACCGCACGGGTTAGGTAGAGGTATGTTTGGGAAATCAGAGAAGATCGCCGACCCGAAGGACGTTCCTCCGTTCGGCGGTCTGGAATACGACATTCCCGACGAAGTAATCGAGAAAGACATCAGAGATTACCCCTACGTCATGGGAAAACTCAAGGAATGCTGACGTGCGTATTGCGCCTCAGCCATTCCTCTACTTCTTCCCTGTCGTACATTCCCGAAGCAACGTCCCTTATGAACAGATACGTCTCGTGGTTGTCGTCGAGTTCTAACCCGCCGTTCCTGAGAAGACGTACCGCCAGTTCGAACGATGTCCTCTTGTTTCCTTCAACAAAGGGATGGAAATTGGCGATGTAATCGATGGCTACCGCAGCCTTGGAGAACCAGTCAGGGCAGTCCATGATCCTGTCGCACAGTCCGTCGATGGCGGCGGAACTGATTACGGCATCCTCAAGGCCCACTTCCCTTTCTTCTCCAGAGGCAACGATTACCAAGTGGTGCACGCGCATGATGTTGCTCCTGCACCTCTCGTACTCTTCGATGCGGTTGTAGGATGCCGTCGGCTGTTTCTTCCTGCCGAACCTCTCCTTCAACCTCCCGAACATACGTTTCGCCTCTCTCTTCCCTATCGTTCTCATGCTTTTTACCTTCTCTTGTTTGCCGTTGTCTTTGTTTTCCTCCTCCCGGTATTGCCGGGAGCTTTCGCTTTCTTTTCTCCTATTATCAGAACCTCACCATCCTCGCTATCCTATTCCAAACGGGGTCGGCGAAGAACACTCCGAACACCATCAGGCCGATACCCCCGATTGCGAGTACCGGACTCCTCCTCACGAATCCGAGGACTGCGAGGATCGCTCCCGCCACGATGCAGACGATCTTGAGGACGTTCTTCCCTGCGGAATCCGCATCGGGGTCATCGGTGAGGTTGGCCTTTCCGGGCGCTATGTAGTCCACCTTGGTGACCTTGAAGTCCACCTTCGGTTCGCTGTGCATACCCGAGCCGTCGCACACTCCGAGCTGAGTGATCTGGAAGGTGTAGCCGTCCTCAACGAACAGAGTCTCATAACCATCCGTCCTCATGGCATCGGAGTACCACGACGACAGTTCCCTGCCGTCCGTCCAGATTGCCACGAGGCAGTTCTGGTCCACGGCGTAGTCGATTCCCCTTTCCAGGGTGACGGAATCGGACTGGAAGAAGGGGGTGAAGATCACGTCGCCGTACACGGTATTGCCGTACTCATCGAGGATGGAACCTCTCACGAACGGAGCGTCCATCCCCTCCCCGTACAGGCCGATCTGGAGGTCCTTGATGTCGTCGTTGGCATCGTAATAGGTCGCCAGCTGCTGCATGGCCGAAAGGGTAAGGATCTCGTTCATCCCCTCCGACAGGACCACGGAATCGTAGACGTTGCTCGCCATGAGGGTAGTCACGCCGTAGTCCTTGGCATCCGCACGGTCGTAGATGCTCCATACCGCCGAAGCGGAATTGTTGGCCGATACCGATGTCCAGTAGAGCTTGTCGAGAAGCGTCTGGTAGGCTTTCAGCATCGGAGTGAGGTCCACCTTGTCGGGTGCCTGCTCCCCCGAAGGGATGTCTCCCGGGACCACGAGGAACGAGATCGTTCCGTAGGTGCCGTTGCACACGACGTTCCCGTTGTCGAGGGACCCCAGCGAAACGTTCCCGCCGGAACGCATCGCCATGCCCGCTTTCAGGGGAACGGACGAGGATCCCATCACTGCGGAGAGCGTGTCGCCGCCGATGACCGCATCCGATACGGTGTAGATCCCCGCCTCGAATGGTTTGTTCCCGACGGTCGAACTGATTCCGGAAAGGTAATTCTTCCCCGTCTCAAGAACGTAGGTGAGACCTCCATCCGAAGTCACCGAAGTCCTCGCTCCGAAGTTGTAGACGTAGGACGGCTCGTAATCCTCGGAGGTCACTATGTAGTCCTCCCCGACGGTGCCGATGTAGACCTTCCCCGAAGTGCCGTGGGCGTTGGCGACGGAGATCAGGTCGGCACCGAGGTCCGTGGAACTGGAGAGCATCCTGGTGTTGTCGAAGACGAATCCCGCCTCCATGTTGCCGGTCTAGGTGTCCTTCCCGTCCCACGATGCTATCTTGTCCGAGACCTCGCCGAGGAAACTGTCGATCTGCGCCACGGCGTTGGCGGTCATGGTGGCGTTGTTCTCGTATGCGCGTGCGCCCAGGAGGACGGCGTTCCCGTCGTATTCCTTCCCGGACTGCCATTCAGAGTAAGCTTCCAGTTCCGCCTGGCGTACCCAATGCTCCTTGGTCATTCCCCAGAGCTGTGCGTAGTTGGAATTGGCGTTGGCCGTGAACACGGAGGCCACGGACATGACATCGGTGATGTTGTGGGTGCGTGGGGCCATCACTCCTTCTGCCTACGCGGCAGGGCTTTTCTTGCCTGCTTTTGTCACCATGTGCGTGTTCAACCTCTTGATAGGTTCTAAACTGCATGGACGTGTGGAGTTGTATTCAGTCCTTTCTCGCTTTAATGGCGACGATTCTTCGCTGGCTTCCTGGCAAAAGGTGATGTTGCTTGTCCTGGGCATTGCAGGTTTGTGGTTCATCCCTTCGTTCCATGTGATTACCCAATTGCCTCCCTTCTTGGGCGCTTTGTCAGTGCTGGCTCTTGTGTGGGCAGTGGAAGGTATGTGCAATCTGGAGAGGAACGGCAATGTGTTGATGGTGCAGCGTCATTATTTCCGTACGACCGAGTTTATAGGCATGCGTTTGATCCTTTATTTCTTGGGCATCACGCTTTGTATCGGTGCTTTGGTTGAGTGCGGCGCACTCGACTTCGTGGGGAATTCGCTGGAGC
>CALAVG010000089.1 GCA_937892275.1 uncultured Methanomicrobiales archaeon
AAGCCGCTAGACATTGGAGCCAGAATGGATACAGTATGCATAGGGACGGCAGCATTGTTCGAATACATCAAGGAGGGATTTCATGCCAGCTGCTGAATCTAAAAGAAAAGACAGGAAATAGGTGTGGTCGAACGTCCCAAGGGAAAGGGGCAGATTTGTAAAATGGACCCAAGTAGACTACAACAATGTTTATCCCTCGGACGGCGACGGACAGTTATCGGAAGTTCCGGATCCGATGCCACGCGATGAATTCCTGGAGTACGTAAAAGAGAATCATACGGCTGAGAGCAACATAAACGAGGAATTGGTTGCGAAGACTATCGATTTCGCCGGATACGATCTGGAAAGGAAAGAAGAGATAGCCGCCACCGTTGCCGATAACTTCACAAAGGAGGAGATCAGAAAGATGACGGAACAAGGCGATGTGAAGGTCATCCATGGTGAGAAAGTAGTCGATAACGAATAGGCCGATGGTGCTCATCTGGATAGAACCAGAGATGCACCTACCCAAATAATGCTGGATAAAGATGCTGACAAGACTGCGATCACCCACGAATTCGTGCATCTCCTCCGGTCGGAGGATAAAGGCCGTGAAGGACTTGCAAGGACAACGTACGATCAGGATGAGGAAGGATACGTCGTTCAAAAACCAAAGTCAGATGCCGAAAGATTTGCAGAAGAATGCGCGGTCATTGCAGAGACTGAGATCCGTACGAAGGAAGCAACCAAACGTCCGAATTCCAACTTGAATAAACTGGATTCGACACCCATCCCCTAGAATGAAGAGATGAAATGGTATGATATAGAGCGCAGAACCATGAGGACAAAGGCGAATTCAATAAAAACGGACGAAAGGATACCCGGATTCGATAAGATTCCGGATAAGGATGTGATGGCCGAGGGCACGAACCTTCGTGGAGAGAAGGCCTTACAGATGTTCGAAAGGAACTTCCAACGTGCCCGTTTAGGAAATGCCGCTTATCAGAAGTACCGTGGCGCCAAAACCAACATCCAAGTGATCACAGAAAATAACAAGAGGAAGAGAAAGAAGGAAGTCATATGAGCGATGAAACCGATAATTGGGATACGCACGCTATGAATCCGTACGTGTCCGAATACATCATACCGTTCAGAGAGCGTAAGCTTGGAAGGGAATACACCTACGAGGATATATGCCAGGAGACGTTCGCGCTGGTCTTATGGAAACTGCAGGAGGAATATCATATGGATTTCAGGACCGCATATCTTCTCTCTGGCCAATGGCGTGTTATAAGCAGCGGACGCTTGAGACGGATGTTCGGAAAAGAGCCGATAGATGATTGGGAACGCAACGGTGAATACTGGAATGACCATCCAGAGGTCTTCGAGATGGAGAAAAGCCTGCCAAAAAGGAATATTGAAATCATCCGCCCGAAGAGTCAAGACCTGAGTTGGGGCGAGGGGGATGTCTTTGACTGAATTTGCCCCATGCCAGGATCACAGGTGTTCACAGATCCGTTATGCATTCCGCATGATGCTCGCACAGGAGAGGGCATGCCTTTCCTATAAGGAGGCAAGGGTCTATCTCCATGCCGAGAGGTGCGAGACCTTTGAGATGCTTGCAGAGGTGTTCGACACGGATGTGGCCACAATCAAAATGATCGATGAGCGGGCAGTGGAGAAGGTAGATCGGGCAAGACAGACCCATGATGTGTTCATGGATTACTACCCTATCTATCCGTAGGATGGTATGCCCTTCGATACAGATATTTCTGACTGACTAGATACATGGAAATTACATAACCCAAAACAAGGTGCCAAAGCATGGTACCTACTCGTTTCTGATGAAGTATTAGTTTGATTTTATGTACCATCTTTCAGCACGGTACATATATGGCAGGATACGGAAAACCTTCAGTCGGTAGCGGTCAGTTTGACTTTCTGAGAGGACTCTTCGATGGTTATCCTGAACCTTTCGAAGAAACCTTTCCTGCCCAACAGCGTAGGTGCGACATAATCCGAATCCGAGAAGAGAACTCTGATCGGTATCTGGAATGAATAATGCTCATGGCCCCTTTCTATCTTGATATTGACACGGCTTATCACAGACTCGACGGATCCAGAGATTCCGTAGGATCTGATCCTCTTTCCACTCACATCCAGACCCAATGTGGCTGCCACCCTGTAGTCGATCGCGCTCATGTCCGCACCGCTGTCCAGCAATGGGGTGAGCTCCATGTCAACATCCCCGTTGATGAACGATACCGGGATGGATGGACGCTTGACCGTGACACCCCCCGGACCCTTCGACGGCAGATATCTGAACTGCATCGTCATGTTATCAGAGGATCATGCATTCTGCAGGAAGAACCTGAGAGATAAAAGGGGTGTATTTGTTACCGCACGCGGCTTTTGTGGCTGCATATACCTCTTCGAACGATTTGGAATGCGCAATGAGTTCACCCTCGCACATGCCGATGAACTCTCCCTCATACTGACTCGTGTCGAGCTTCATGAATGCATCGTAAGATTTGCTCATGATGATGCAATATCGTTAGTCTTACATAAAAGAGGCAGTTGTTGGTTCATAATGATATTATGAGACTTGTAACCGGGACAACTTGACATTTAGATTGATCTATCGCATCAGTGACATATGTAGGATCGAAAATGCACCTGTATGAATTCAGGATCGGGCCGACTTTCTTCAAACCCTCGAGGTATATTCAGTATCGAAAAAGTATCTGCCATGGCCTCTGCCCCTGATCGCTCCAAACAGTACTCCACTGGCTACCTGAACGGTCTTTATGCGTTCCGCTCAAGTATTGTCACATTCACTCATTTATCTGCGACGATAAGGATCTCTTTGGCCCTCTTATCCTTAGCATCCAATGGCACATCCCATCTGCCGGACTGAACATATCTTGACAGTACGACACGGAATCCTGCCGATTCGACCAAACTCGTTATCTCTTCCATCGTGAACCTTCTATCCCTAATCACATACTCCGACGGCAGCGAACCTTCCTCCGCAAATTGCTCCTTGCGGTATACTATCCCGTGGATCCGGTCCACGACAAAATGGTCTGGATCGAATATGTTGCCGGTGGTCTGCATTATATCGGAAGCAGGCAGTCCGAACAGGACCTCCGGATGTTCGTCCACATTGACGATGTTCTCCCTTTTGGCGATAGCCAGAGTGGATTCCATGTTCATGACCGACAGCACAAGGCTCCCGCCGTCCTTACAGCACTCGTGAAGATTCCCTAGGATGATCTCGTTATCCTCGATACGCGGGAATGATCCGACTACATCGTACAGACACAGAACCAGATCGAAACGACCGTTGACCGGTTCCTTCAGGTCCCCTACCTTGAACTCGACATTGGTCAGGTCTCCCTGCGACTCTTTCGCCCTTTCTATGTTGGACTCGGAGAAATCCATCCCGGTCACACGCGACGTGGGATTCCTTCTGGCGATCTCCAACGAGTGTCTGCCGTGGCCGCAACCTCCGTCCAATATTTCCAACCCGCCCATGGGACCTATGATGGATTCTATGGAATCTATCTCCTCTGAAGTATGTCCCGCCCAGGAATGAGTGCCCATATCCATACGGCCGTAGGCCTCTTTGAGGACATCCTCTGAATAGGAGATGGCTTTCTTCAACTCCTCGATAAAGTCCTCATCATAATCCTGATCCCGGAATGTGAACGCAATCCACTCCTCACCCGGATCCAGTTTCCCTAGAATCATATTGAATTCGTTCAGGAGCGGATAATTCGAAAGCGCGTCTGTCTCCACAAAGAAATCCGTAAAAGCCTTGGATCTGGTATCATCTATAAACAATTCCTGGATATATGGTATCCTGCCGCATATCTCCTTCACCAGCGCCATGTGCTCTTTGATCTGCTTTGGATCCGCATGGCGAAGTGTGGCGCTCTCTAGCGTCTTGACCGTGAATGGATTGGTCGTTGCCAGACCCCACGCACAATCGTTTGAGAACCCCCATATTGAATGCAAGAGTCTGCCTGCAATGCCACGTCTGCGATAATCCTTATGGACAACTAGTTGGAGCACCCATGTGTATACGCCCTCATTCAACTTCTCGCGGATATAGAATGCCTGTCCCACTATTCTATCGGAATCTATAGCCAAAGCGACATGATAGTTATCTCTTACATATCTCGCCTTGTAGAAATCAGGTTTCATCCTGATGCGATTTCCGAATCTACCTTTGGGATCGTCGGCACCATATGTTCCATAATGATTGGAGAAAAGATCTGAACACTGCTCTATCTCCGAATCGGTGAGTTTAGTTGTCGGCGTGGAACGATAGGTTATCATTATCGTCATCCCATAATTGCCCTAATCGGTGACGGCATGATGCCTTCAAGACCACTGGGCTTGGTCTCTCTATTCATTTGTTGAATTTAACTGATTGGATATCGATAAGAGTTTTCTTGGTTCTTTACGTTTTAGGGTTGAAAGTCAATATTAGAACAACTATCTAAAAATTAACCTTACCAATTTTGTGGTAATATGTAGTCTTGATGGTCCATGTCGCTTCGCTCCTCGACGGCAGAGCCGTCGTACCGACTTCGTCGGCCATCGATCTTGGATGAACCAATAGTCTGAGTGTCGAAGGTTATATCGAGGTGGCCGTTCCGAAGAAATATCATGCAGATGAAATCGCAAGTGTTTCTATAGCCTCTGGTCACGCGCTTGGTAGTCTGAATGAGGGAATTGATTCCTTCTGCGTATCCGTTTGAGATTTGGTTATCGAACCATGAGAGAATACCATCTTTCCTCTCCATGATACTACTGGCCGCCGTTGTCAACGGCGGCAAATCGAGAGCTTTCACATCTGCATACCACATATCCATAACCAAAGATGCAGTGTCTTTGTCGGTGTATTCGTATACGCTGGATAATACATTCTTCAGTCTGTATGCCTGTGATAGCTCCCAGAAATCAGCTATGGTGCATTCAACCCTAAAACGTAAAGAACGACCTTTCCCAACAATATCATGGCAGAAACTCGGACCTGTGATGGTACACTCCCACTTACCACCTGACAAATGATTTGTCGCTATCTTATTATCGTCTTATCCCATACCAACGGGCATGAAGCTCGGTATCCTTCTCATCCCGGTCATAGCACTGGCGATCCTCGCAGTGCCCATGTCCGCCGCGGACTCCGATACCGAATTCGAAGAGATAACGTTCACCGAAGGGCTCTTCACCTTCCAGACCATCAACGATGTGCGCGTCGCCGCAGTATCCTATGACAACGATCATGCCGAGGAGGTCGTCGAAATCCCCGCCGAAGTGGAGCATGACGGTGTGACCTACATCGTGACCGATCTCGTGTGCTCCTTCAACAACGACAGGATAATCGGGGTGAAGATCCCGGAACATGTATGGAACATCCCCAATCCCGGATTGATAAAGGAAGGGAAGAACATCGATGCGTTCATCGTCCATGATGACAACTTCAATCTGATGTCCGATAACGGCATATTGTTCGATAAGAAGATGTCCCAGCTCATCGCATACCCGAAAGCGTACGAAACCGTTTCGTATGGCATCCCCACCACGGTGACAATCATCGGCGAATCGGCGTTCGAGGGATGCAACAACCTCATCTACGTGGACACCTACATCGACGGCCTTGCGGAAATCAAAGCAAGAGCGTTCTACGGATGCGAGAATCTCCAATATGTGAACAACATCGCAGACATGAACACGCTGCCTGAGACCGTATCCATAATCGATGACGAGGCGTTCAAGGACTGTCCCAAACTCTGTACCTTCAAACTGCCCGACAACATCAAGATCATCGGCGCCGATGCGTTCAACGGCACCCCCATAACCACCGTGAACATACCTGCGAAGACAGTGTATATCGGCGAGGGTGCGTTCGGCAACTGCAGCCAGCTCGAAACGATAGTATCCGATTACAACGGCAAGTACACCGTCGAGGACAATGTGCTCTTCGAGGTGGGCAAAGACTCCAAAACCCTGTTCACGTATCCTGCAGGGAAGAAGGGCGCAGAATACACCATAGACGATGAGGTCACATCCATCGCCGACATGGCCTTCGCCGGAACGAAGTACCTGAAGAAGGTGAAGCTCCCTGATGAAGCGATGATGATCCCCAGCGGTTCTTTCGCGGATTGTACGTCACTGGAGGAGATCGATCTGAGCAGGATCGTCCTCATCGATGTGTCCGCCTTCTGGAATTGCATCAATCTCAATACGGTGAAATTCAGCAACGGACTCACGACCATAAACCCGTACGCGTTCGAGAACTGCGGGTTCGAGGAGATCGAGTTGCCCTCCAGCGTGACCTATATCGGGATATACGCATTCAGCGATTGCAAGAATCTGAAGAAGGTCACCATCCCGGATTACACCGCGGCAGAGGTATACACGAATGTGTTCCAGGGATGTTCCTCTCTGACGGAGATCGACCTGCTCTCATCCGACATCGTCCTCAACGAAGGAGCACTGAACGTCGCTGTGGGAAAGGAGCAGACCGTCGATATCGTCAAACCCAAGGGGTATTCGATACCTTCCGATGCGGTGACCGATGAGCTCACCGTGCTCTCCGTCCATGACCTGGGCGAGCGTCCTTATCCGTACGAGAATCTCATCGGTGTGGCGATCTGTCTCCTGATACTGTACATGATCTTTAGATTGTTCAGGAAGGTCTGAGCGATTCCGTCCCAGGATCGATGTAACGGCCTGTGTTATCCATCAGATTCTGGAGGATATCGCGGCGGATATCGGCCATCAGGGAATCTATGCCGGGATGATGTTCGTAGAAGGTGTTCCTCGAGACACTGGAATCCTTGCACAGGGCCGATAAGAACACCTTGTGCTCCGAGGGGTACAGACGGATGAAAGATTACCTCAAACGCGTCTCGACATCTTCCATATCATCACGGCTAGAGATGCGTTCCCATCAGATCATCGGTATGAGCTCATCGAGCATAATGATCAGGTCGCTGGCCATCTTCTTGGACATCTCCTGGACCTCCTCATGGCTTGGCGTATGCCCTCCCATCCCTGCACCGTAGTTCGTTATGCAGTTGATGTTGCACACTTTCATGGAACAATGAGCTGCTGCGATCGCCTCGATGGCGGAACTCATCCCGACCGTGTCGCAACCCCAGCTCCTGTACAGCTCGATCTCCGCAGGAGTCTCGTACTGAGGGCCCGTGACCTGGATGAACTTGCCCCTGTTCAAGGTTATATCGTGTTCGATGGCGATGGTCTTTAACTTCTCCATGAGCAGGGAATCATAAGCACCGTTCATAGGGATGAATCTCTGACCGAGTTCATCGATGTTCTCTCCGATGAGCGGGGACGGTACCATGCTAATATGATCTTTGACGACCATGAATGTACCGGGCTCGTAATCGTAGTTAAGGCTGCCTACGGCATTGGTGATGATTATGGTCTTCGCACCGAGCTCATGCATGACCCTCAGCGGAAGTACGACCTCGGCCGAGGAGTATCCCTCGTAATAATGGACCCTGCCCTGCATGACGATGACATCCTTGCCCGCCATGGTACCGAGGATGAAGTTTCCGTTGTGACCCTGGACCGTGGACTGCGGGAACCCTTTCAGTGAGGAATACGGTACGGTCGTATGGACATCTACACCTTCGATGAAGGATCCAAGGCCGCTGCCGAGAACGATGGCCACCTCTGGAACGATGTCCGTCTGTTCCCTGATCTGCTCCGCATAGTCCTGTACACGCTCGTAATACGCATCCGCGTCGAATATATCCTGACCGCTTCCCGGTGAATCCTGCATTTCGTTCAATTGGACCAGTGTGTATCCTGCGACGCACATCGAAGAGATGGCGATGATGCCGAATACGGCGATGAGAACTGCGGATGTCCGGTTATCCATGCACCTGTAAGCCACGTGTGGATATTTATAGTATCTTACCTAACTTTTTA
>CALAVG010000090.1 GCA_937892275.1 uncultured Methanomicrobiales archaeon
ACGGCATAGCATCGGGCAACACCATGGAGGAGGCCATCCTCCACGCACTCTTCGAGGACATCGAGAGGGACGCCTGGTCCATAGCGGAATACAGGGACCACGCCAACGCCGATGTGCTCATTCGTGACCAGGATTCGATCCCCGCACAGCTCATCAGGAAGTTCAAGGAGCAGGGCATCGAGATCCACCTGAAGGACCTGACATCCGACATCGGCATCCCCACCATAGGTGCCGCAGCGGACGATACGGTCACGAAGGATCCCGAACTCCTCACCATCGGAGTTGGGACACATCTCGACCCTACCATCGCAGCAATCAGAGCGATCACCGAGGTAGCGCAGAGCAGGACCACCCACAAGCACGGAATGAAGATCAACGCACAGATTCAGAAGAAGACCCAAGAGATGGGTTACGACAAGATCAAGCAGGTCAACCACATGTGGTTCGGAGAGAACCAGAATAAGATCTACCTCGAGGATATCGAGGACAGGTCCACCGATTATGTCCTTGATGATATCGAAGTTGTATTGCAATCCCTGATGGATGCAGGATTCGACCAGGTCATCTGCGCCGACCTGACACGCCCCGAACTGGGAGTCCCATCCGTTAGGATGATCGTCCCCGGACTCGAGGTCTGCACCATGGACCCGCTCCGCGAAGGCGGAAGACTCCGCGGGAACTGGCCTCCCCAGAGGAACTGAGATGTTCGATCGCATCAAGGCCGTCGGGTTCGACCTCGACGGCACATTCCTGAACACCCATGTCGATTATGCCACCATTGACAGGGCCGACAAGGAAGCCTGCGCGAGGCATGGCATCCCATTCGACGAATTGGTGTTCACTACCGAGAAAAGGCTCAGAAGGCCCATCTATGATTGGTTAAAAGCACACAGAAGGGCGGATGAGTTCCCTGCGATAAGCAAGGAGATTGACAGAAAGCTCACCGAGATAGAATTGGAGTTCGTGCATGAGGCAAGACCCTTCCCCAATTCCATAGAATGCGTCAAGGAACTGAAGGCAAGGGGCCTGAAGGTAGGGTTGCTCACACGCGGAAGCTACGAGTACGGCGACACGGCCCTGAAAGGGGCCGGTATAAGGGAATCGTTCGATGCGGTCGTAGGACGCGATTACGCGGACTACGACGATGCTAAACCGTCGCCAAAGGCGATGTACTACTTTGCCGAGGAACTCGGAGTAGAACCATCAGAGATACTGTATCTCGGCGACAACAGGACGGATTACTATTCCGCAAGGGATGCGGGTGCCACATTCATCGGAGTCCTCTCCGGATCCATGACCAAGGAAGCCTGGCTCAAAGAGGATCCTAACATGATCCTGATACAATACGCAGGCTACGTCACATCTCTCTTCTGATACCGAACTCATCAATGTCGTCGGGCTCGTTCTCGATGACGTTCATCATCTCCTCGATCATCCTGGCGACCCTCTGACCCTTCGGGGTCAGTACGATGTAATTGGAATTGTATCTGACTGTGTTGTACACCTTTACAAGACCCAGAGAAACAAGCGTTGCGAGTCTGTCGTTCATACTGGCATTGCGTGACACATCGGCGTGGATATCGCTCTTCAGAGCGGGACGGTTGTGATACAGGTACACCAGAACGGTCATCATGAACCTCTGGTCCATCTTGGCAAGGGTGGTCTCCTTGCTGGTACGGCGACTGAGCCTTCCCATGAGCGCTGCACGTACCTCCTCCGGCAGCTCATCGTATGTGTGGACCTGTTTCAGTGTACTCTTCTTCAAGGTTCCGTCCAACGGAACCTTGTCCACTTTATTGTCATCACATTCCATGATTTGTGTTACATCATTTTGCGTATAATAACATGTTTGGTAGACTCAAAACATAGAACACGATTCGTGAAAACTGGAATCACGGAATAAGAGCCAGATGTTCAGAATCGCATCGGCATCATGAACAATGGAAGAGGATGTTCCGGGGGATCGCTCCCCCGGGAAAGGGTTTCTCGAAATGATCTTACTGACTTCCGTCACCGAGCTTGTGGTGCCTGTCGAGGACCTTCAGGTGCTCGAGGTCGTTGTATCTGAACCTCTTCTTGTTGTCCGCGAAGGTCGTGTTCTTGGGCAGCATCTTCTTCATGGTCTGGAGCATGACGCTTCCCAGGGACATGATCGGCTTTCCGAGGTTGATTCCGAACCTGGTCATTCCGCAGACCACGTGTCCGGGGTTGACGACATCGTGACTGTCCAGGACGGTCTTGAGCTCCCTCATCTTCTTGACGGTGGGTCCGCTGTGGATCACATCCAACTGCCATGCGAAGAACACTCCCAGTCCGGTGGACCTTCCGCCGAACTCTGCGGCCCTGTCTCCCATGTAGAAGTTGAATCCGAAGGGAAGCATTCCCATGAGCGATTCGTCATCCTTGAAGTAGTAGGGCATGAACAGGGTGGTGGACCTGTCGACCATGACTCCGATGACTCCTCCGGCCTCCATGTTCATCTCCTCGAATCCCTCGTAACATACACCGACGTATGTTCCCCAGTCATGTGCGGGGACGATGACCTCAGCGGGGATCTCTCCGACTCCGACCTTCCTTGCACGGAACTCGTAGCATCTCTCCTCCCACTCGTGCTCGCATATCTCTGCAGCTACCTTCCTTCCGCCGTTCTTCTCTGCTGCCGCATCGGCGAATGCCTCTCCGAGGTCGTTGTGCGCTGCATCTCCCTGGAAGGTGATGAGGAACAGGTTGGTCACATCGGGTGCGTGGATACCTGCCTTGCGCTGGTTCTCGAAGTGCTTGTAGTCGGACCATGCGAGGTGCAAAGGTACAACAGAAGCATCCTTGACGATCTCCTGGAGTGCGGGGTCGGCGCCTGCGAGTGTATCATACTCATATCCGCAGAACCTGTACTCTCCGAGGGGGTAGATCCTGAATGTCACATCTGCGAGAACTCCGAGGGTTCCCTCGGCACCGGAGAAGAACTGGTTCAGGTTGTATCCCATTCCGTAGGATCCCATTCCGTCGAATCCGGTGGTGACGATGTCTCCGTTGTCCACAATCACATGAGAGTTCAATACATTGTCCTTAGCGGACTTGTACTTGTAGGAACCGATTCCCATACCGTTGGTGGAGATCCATGCTCCGATGGTTCCCGCAGGGAAACTGGAGGGGTACGAACCGATGATGTATCCCTGCTTCTCGCATGCCTCGAGCAGTCTCTTCCATGTGCATCCTGCCTGTACCCTGACGTACCTCTCCTCGGTGTTGATCTCGAGGACCTTGTTCATCTTCGAGGTCATGTCCATGATGATACCGGCGTAGGTGGGCATGGATCCTCCGAGACCCCATGTCGCGTTTCCGCGGGGTGTGACGGGGACTCCGTGCTTGTACGCGATCTTCATTATCGCAGCGATGTGCTCGTTGGTCTCGGGCCTGCAGATGACATCGGGGATGCAGTTGAACGCAAGTCCAGCCTCCTTGGGGAGGGGTGCGAGGTCGTGGCAGTAGATGACTCTGTCCATTCCGTTGGTGTTGACGTTCTTCTTTCCGATTGCATCCATTAGCTCCTGGATGATCTCGGGTGTGACCTTCTTTGTGTAGTTGTTCTCCTTGGGTTTGTATCCCATGTAACCCTCTGTGATCCTCTTGACGAAGGCGTTGGTGGCCTCTGTGCGGTACTTGCTTGCACACCTACCGGCGTACCTTCCGCCGAGGGTCTCGGCGAAGTCCGCGATCTCGTCGAGGTCGGACTCTCCGTCCCTGAGCTTGACTGCCACTGTGGTGCAGTCAGGGACATTACCTGCATACTTGTAGTCGGTCTTTGCGACGAAGTCCAGGAATGCGGCGAGGTTCTTGACGGGGATATAGAATGTGGGGGACTTGGGGCAGACGCATGCGGCCTCCCTGATTCCTGTCCAGAGATCGTCCTCGATCTTCGTGGCTCCCTCGAACAGTGCATCGTTCGCCTCCAGATCGAGCTTCACGAAGTCCTCTGATCCCTGGAATGCCACAACGGCCTTGTTACCGTTGAACGAGATGTGAAGAGGCCTGAGCGAAGGCTCCTGTGCGAGCTTCTCGAAAACGGCAACATCATGGTTGCAGAGTTTCAATGTTCCGTCAATGAACAAATCGGTCACATCGTGGTTGCTTGCAATGATGCCCGCGACAAATCCGAAAAGGGACTGTCCGTCCGCAATCATATATTCATCCGCGTCAATCAGTCGTGCCGATGGTTTGATATCATATCTCAGTTTGGTTCCCTTTTCAATGCACACAACGTCACCTTTTGTGACTTCCAGCGCACCGTTGACAAGGTTGATGAGTGTTTTGGTTTTTCCCGTACCCTTTACGCCTACAATCAGTTTAAGCATTTGCGATACCTCCCAACAAATCAGAGAGAACCGTCGGTTCCCCTCTGTTGTTTCTATTATACCAAATCCTGCATCCAAAGCCCACCCTTTTTCCG
>CALAVG010000091.1 GCA_937892275.1 uncultured Methanomicrobiales archaeon
TCCGCTGAGCAGAGGATCATGCTCAGGGATCTGAGGAACCTCAGGAACCAGCAGTTCTGAAAACGATGGGGCAACACCCCGTCTTCTTTTCTATTCTATCATGTACAAGATTAGGATTACCGCTGTCAGGAAGGCCCTCTATCCGGACCTCATGGAGATCTACGAGAATCCCATCGAGCATGCTTGCGACATAATCGAAGGACAGTCATTCATATCCGTGGACGGTCAGAGACCGAAAGGGCTTTGCGACAGCGCATGGGAATCCATGGAGAAGTTCGTGAAGGAGCTCGCCAACGGCGGAGGCGGCTTCTACGACGGCTGGATGAAGAACCCTCATTCGGCGATGATATCCTGCAACGACGGTTTCAGACCCGTCAGCTTCTATATCGAGAGGATCGAGGATCACTGACGGTCGCGGTCGATGAGCTTCTTCGTGAGAGCCTCGGTCTCCTCGCTGGGAAGCAGCATCGTGGTGACCTCCATGAACGGATGCTTCGTGCCCTCGATGATGTTCACGTCATCCAGAGTCCTCAGGCCCCATCTCTCAGCAGTCTTCTCAAGACCGAGAGTGACACCGTAGTCGTTGGGCACCAGAACGATGGCCTTGTAGGTCTTCATGCCCATCTTCTTGGCCGCCATGATCCTGTGGTGTCCGTCGACGACGATATATCCGTTACGCCTCTCAACGACGATGAGAGGTTCTATCATTCCTCTTTTCAGCTCGTACTGACGGCCGACCAGCTCATCCATGAAGATCTCCTTCTGGGTGGGGATGATCCTGTCGACCTCGATCTCCTTGTTCTCGACCTTGAGCTTGATGTCGTTAGTCTGCTCGAGGAAACGCTTCACTGTCATGACCTTGTTGGGCCTTGACTTCTCGATCTGTGAACGTACGATATCCAGATTGGAGATGATGCCGATGAGCTTCCTATCCTCATCTACGACCGGGAGGTTCCTCAGCCCGTACCTGAAGAGGATACGGGTTGCATCGGATATCGACATGGAAGGGATTGCACAGAACGTACCTTTCTTCATCACATTGCGAATCTTAGCGTTAGGCTGATCCACATGACGCAACAATTCCTTCGCTGTTATGAAACCCAGAAGATAACCGTTCTCGGCCACAGGGAATCCGTGGAACTCTGAAGCGATGATCTGATCCACCGTCTGCTTGACGGTCATGTTGGGATCGACCGTCTGAACGTTGCGCACCATGTATTCTCCGACCAAGGCTTTTTCTTCTGGCATGAGTGACAGTATCGACCTCCCAGATAATAACCCTGGCGGATTCGATCGGAACAAATTACTGGTGAAATCAGCATAGGTTTCCCGAAACAAGTACCATAACAGAGGCATGCTAAACGCATTCATTCCAATGAAGTATCGGACCTTTTCTTACGAGGGTGTGTATCCTTACTTCCTTTCGGCCTACCTCTCTTCTTCACTTCATGCGGG
The DNA here is from genome assembly GCA_937892275.1 of uncultured Methanomicrobiales archaeon. Classification (GTDB taxonomy): domain Archaea; phylum Thermoplasmatota; class Thermoplasmata; order Methanomassiliicoccales; family Methanomethylophilaceae; genus Methanoprimaticola. The sequence continues at coordinate 1,456 of CALAVG010000091.1, forward strand.
ATCATGGGTTTGATAAGGATGCCGACCTCGGACGCGAATTCCGCGTCCGTCAGGGCGGTCCTGTTCATACGCCAGTTCCCCTCATCGGAGCGTACCATCTTGAACCTTCCCAGCCGGTGAATAGCGTCACCGTATGTGCATTTCTCCAACAGTTTCTTTGAATCGAGATGCTTGTAGATTCTCGCCGACATGATGGCGGCGAGATAATCCACGAACTCACTGGCGATAGCAGTGTAATCGATGTGCTCACGCGTATCGTCCATCTCCAGGATGTCCCTCTCGAATCTGAACATGAGCTCTATTTGCCACCGTTCATTATAGATCCTATCCACTTCATCGCATTCAAGGTTCAGATCCGATATGAACACCAGTGTCCCGAATTCCCTACGTTTGGATGCCAGTTCCCTGGCATCCACTTGGGAAGGGTTCTTTCCATTGAGATACATTATCTCCTCATCCTTGGCGATCTGGGGATCCCTGAACGAGTAGAACCAGACCTTATGGCCTCTCCATATGGCGCCTACCTTCTTGCATGAGATCCCACGTGTATCCGGAAGACAGGAATCAAAGGCCAGCATCGAGTATTTCCTGATCTCGGGACGATCCCTCTTCATCGGGAGCAGGAAATGAAGGCCTTCGTGTTTCCTGATCTCATCCTCCACGAATTCTATGGGGAATCCCTTGTCCGCTATGAGTATTCCCTCGGTAATCTTGTTCTCTAAGATAAAGTCGCTTACAGCCCTGAGGTCTATCATGTTCCCTGGGTATGCCTTGCAGCAAAGAGGCTCACGGGATTTCATCCCGTAGCAGTACAAGATGGACATATCGCGGTGTTTTGTATGGCACGTCTTCCTAGAGACTGCGGACAGCGAATTAATCTTACTGTGATCCTGTTTGATGCTCCCGTCGATGATCATGCGGTCGTCCGTTCTGCAGGACGACACGCGGTTGCGCATGAAAGCCAAGGTCTTGTTGTAAGTTCTGCCCACGTTCCGCAGGAACGTGCATACTGGGTTCTTGTTGAGATTGAGATTCGGATAGACCTCCGATATGAAGCTCTCCTGATATGTCCTCATCATCAGCCTGTCTGTCAGACCGCGTCTGAGGGCTCTCATCATCGACATCACATACAATCTGATTGCATCTTCCTCGGCATAGACCGTCTTGAGTTCTTCCAGAAGATCCTTGTTCAGTGAATCGCAGAGACAGTACTCTCCCCAATCTTTGATGTCCACATCGCACACCGATACGGTTTCGACCTTCTCTGCCAACGGGACGAATGTCCCGTTGATGATGTGCCCGACGACCTTACCGTTCCTCGAAGGTCTGTGCCTCTTGCCATCCTCGTCCACCCATGATTTGGATGAGAGTTTCTCCCTCACGGGATAGACTCCGTTACGCTCGTCTCCGACGACCGTTCCTTTAGGCCTCTCTATTTTACGAATGTGCTCCGGGACTGCCATATTACCCATAACTATTATGGTACTTATAGTATAAAAATATCCTATAAAGTACCATCATTATAAATCAACCCGAGGCTGAAAAGACTTCTCTAATCGCATGCTCAGGCATGATTACTACACATAAACCGGTGAATTCCCCACACATTCGCTAAATCTATTCGAAAAAGTAGATGAACACGGCTCCTCAGAGCGTAAACAATCAAGAATACAGTTGATCTGTGATGGCACTTCTTACGGGAAACTTATGGTTAAAAGGATATAAAACAACATCGAGGGGTGCTCTAAGCGGACAGTTCATGATCATTCTAGATTCCTGAGATGCATCGGTACCTCTTGCTGTATTTGGAATGGAGCCTGAACATCTTCCCGACCTCGAATCTGCCCGTTCTGCCAATCTCAAGCTGAGCGTACGTGATGCCATCCCAATGAGACCTGCGGCTGGTATCCCTGAAGCCGTTCCTCTCGTAGAATCTCATCCTGTCGAGACGCTGTCCGTTGTTGTCGGCCTTCTCATCGGGTGCTTCGCACCCCAGCGCGAACCTGTGATCTGGATAATTCTCCTTCACCATCGACAGTATCGCGGAACCGTATCCTCTCCTCCTCATCCCAGGATCGGTGGCCAGATAATAGATGTAGACCAGATCCTTGTTGAACAGGAGATACAGCATCCCGACCCTCGTATCGCCTTCCATCACGACAGACAATTCTCCAAAGTCAGTGTTCTCGGACACCTTGATGATGTTCTCCATCTTCTCCTGTTCCGCCTTCGGGAATGCCAGATCGTACAGTTCCAATACGTATCTGAAATCATCGGAATCCGGTACGACATGCCTCAGGGACAGTTCCATGGAACATCAATCTCTGCGATGGTAGAAAGAAGTTGCTTGATATGATTCAGAGGCACCCGGCCCGTCCATCCCGAAGGTCCGACCTCAATCTATAAACATTGGCACTCAATCGGAGTAGTAGAGGATTACTATGGCAGGTCCAGTTTTGACTGAAGTATCAATTGAGCAGGAGACCAGACTCCACGACGCACTGGCTCAGATTAAGCACGTCATCATCGTTATCAGCGGTAAGGGCGGAGTCGGAAAGAGCACAGTATCTTCCAACCTTGCGATGTCACTCGCTATGAGGGGATACTCCACAGGACTCATGGATATCGATATCACAGGACCCAATATCCCCAAGATGTTCGGTATCGAGGATGAGCAGCTGATGGCGGATGCCGACAGGATGCTCATGCCCATCATCGTCCCCCCGTCCCTCAAGGTCATGTCGATGGCATTCCTGCTTCCCAGCAAGGATGTGCCTGTCATGTGGCGCGGACCCATAAAGATGTCCGCCGTGCAGCAGTTCATCGAGGACGTCAAGTGGGGAAAGCTCGACTACCTGGTCATCGATATGCCTCCCGGAACCGGTGATGAGGCGCTATCCATCGTCCAGCTCATACCCAAGGCCGACGGAATGGTCATAGTCACCACGCCCCAGCAGGTCGCTCTTCTCGACAGCAGGAAATCTGTAGGATTCGCGGCCGAGACCAAGATTCCGATCATCGGTATCGTGGAGAACATGAGCGGATTCGTCTGCCCTCACTGCGGAGAGGTCACCGACATCTTCAAGACGGGCGGAGGAGAGGAGACTGCGAAGGAGTTGAACATCCAGTTCCTCGGTAAGGTCCCCATCGAGCCCGGCATTGTGCTGAGCGGAGACTCCGGAACGCCTATCGTTCTGAAGGATCCCAAATCCGCATCCGCACAGGCCTTCGAAGGCATCGTCGACAAGATCATCAAGACAGTTGAGTGAGATGAGGGTCGTTGTAATTTCAGAGGGCGAATCGCTGGACTCAGAGGTGGCCGAGGACTTCGGCCACGCCCCCTTCTTCCTCGTGGTGGACACAGATACGCTGGACTATCACGTCATCGAGAACGAGTTCGCAGATTCACCTGAGGGCGCAGGAGTCGCTGTCGCCAAGGCGATCGCCACCTTGGAACCCGATGCGGTCATCACAGGCGGTATCGGAATGCACGGTCTCGACATCCTCAGGAAGGCGAACATATTCGTCTCCTACGATGAGGAAGGAACTATAGAACAGTGCATCGTGGACTTCGTGAGAAGGCACAAAAGAAACACGGCAGCCTGAGAGATCAGACGCTTTTCTTATCTCCCCAGATTATCTTGTGGAGCTGCGGCAGGATCCTGGCATCGATATCCCTTGCCAGGACCTCGCTGACCAGCCATTCCAGTTTATCGGTACCTCCGACGGGTCCGAAGATCACATTCGTCCTGACGTCATGTTCTTTCAGATACCTATCCGCATAATCGAGATCGGTCTGATCCTTGATCACGAACTTCAGCTGATCCTTCATCGATAGAATAGGTATGTTGGAATCCAGCATCCTGTCGCTCATACCGGATGAAGGGCATTTGATGTCCATGCTGATCATCATCAGAGGATCCTTCGGTACATCCTTCAGATCTACTGCACCGTTGGTCTCCAGGACTATCTTCTTCCCTGCCTTGAGAAGGGCATCGAAGAGTTCGTAGATATCCTTCTGGAGCATCGGCTCCCCTCCGGTCACACAGACCGTCCTGCAGGTGCCGACCTTATCCATGATCTCCGAAATTGACATCTCGGTCCCTCCGGCGAAAGAATACTTCGTGTCGCACCATGAACAGTCCAGATTGCAGCCAACGGTCCTCACGAAAACCGTGGGTACACCCATGGTGAGGCCCTCGCCCTGGATGGACTTGAAGATCTCACATATCCTCATAGGGAATCTCATCCTTGAATCCGGCCTCTTCGAAACCGGCCAGTCTCAGTCTGCAGGAATCGCAGTGACCGCATGCCTTCTCCCCGCCGTTGTAGCAGGACCATGTGAGATGCAGCGGTGCTCCCAGCCTCTTGCCCCTTCTGACGATATCGGCTTTGGAGTCCATCCCTATCGGTGTGACGATCTTGATCGGATGGCCTTCCTTCCCGGCCTTCGTACCGACCTCCAGAGTATGCTGGAACGCCTGGATGAACTCAGGGGTGCAGTCAGGGTATCCGGAATAATCCACTGCGTTGACGCCTATGTATATCCTGTCCGCATCGATCGATTCGCAGAGACCTGCGGCGATGCTGAGGAACACCATGTTCCTTGCAGGAACGTATGTTATCGGGATCTGCTCGTCGAGCTCCCCTTCCCTGTCCATAGGGATGTCGATGTCCTTCCTTGTCAGGGCAGAACGGAAAGAGCTCAGATTGAGGTCGATGATCACGTGCGGTACGTGATAGAACTCGCATACATTGGCCGCTGATGTCAGTTCCTTGGTGTGCCTCTGACCGTACCTGAAGCTGATTGCGGTCGGTTCGCACCCGTCCGCTATGGCCTGGGCCAGGCATGTTGTGGAATCCAATCCTCCGGACAGAAGGACTACGACCTTAGGCATTCAGAGCACCACGGTGTACCAGGCAGTCTGCCCGCGTTCCTCATCCAATCCTATGGAGAGGGACCTGACGTTCGACGGGAGCTTCAGTTCCTTGACCATGCGCTCCGCCATCATCTTGGACATCTCCTCGGCGGTTGTAGTAGGAATGTCGAGCAGTGTGACGTCCATCCTCGGGAAGACGTATCTCTTACCGTCGCAGATGGCCTCGACCGACTCGTCCGTCACCGTGAGATGCACATCCTTGGATGTGGTAGGGAGGAGCGTCTTGTGATCCACCTCTTCGATAATCTCCTTGAGCTTCTTTTTGAGGACCACGAAATCCATGATCATGCCTTCCTCCCCTATGTCCCCCTCGAGTCTGAGGCGGACGATGTAGGAGTGTCCGTGAAGTCTGGAGCACTTCTCGTGCCTCGGGATGAAATGACAAGCGGAAAACCTTATTCCTCCGTAACCTCCGTCGATCTCTAGATACATTTTCATTCCTCCGTGAGTCTCATCGCCAATGCGATGGAATCGGTGTAATCAGTCTTGACCCTGGATGTGTCGATGAACACCTTGTCCAGGTTGACTATGGGCGCACCGAGCGCCTTTGCTCCGCCGATGAAGTGGAGCGTTCTGAAGATGATGTTGCCCACTATACCCTGCGGTGCGATGAGGATGTCCGCGTTGTTCACTGCATCCTCAATCAATATCTGACTGTGATATGCGTCGTATCCCTCCGACTTGAGGGCCTTGACTATGTTCAATGCACTGTCGATGGATGTGTCCACCGCTCTGCATCTGCCCCTGTCCTCGCATCTGCCTCCGGACATGACAGCTATCTTGGTGCCGAGACCGACCCTCTTGGCCATCTTCACGCACTGCCTGGCGAGCTCTATCCTCTGCTCGTCGGACCATCCCTCGTCTATGCCGACGGGTGCCATGATGATCATCTTGCCGTTGAGGAGCTCGAGGAACACTATCCTCTCCAGTCCCTTGACGCCTGTCTTCTGCTTAACTATCGGCAGAAGTACCGATGAGGACATGTCCCCGCGGATCGCGGCGTCTATCTTGCCCGAGATGAGATCGTCGATCAATGCTTCCGGTTCTTCGTATATGGCCACATTGTATTGTTTCATGGCCTCAACGCTCCTCTCCACATTGCCTGCATCCGTACCGCGTCCTATACCGACACGGACCTTCGGCAGATCGCTGGAGAGAAGGGCCTCTGTGTTGAACATGGAACCTCCAATGGACTCCTTATAAATAAAAAGGGCGGAGGAAGCTTCTGACCGGGCCGCTCAGAACGGGAGTTTGATCGGCTTGTCGAAGAGCTTGTCCTCTTTCCTCATGTACTTGATCGACTGCCCTGCGATCCAGAAGCATTCGCAGGTGACGGCTATGGGCTCGTAGACCTCGAAGCGCTGCGTTACGACCGCTATGATACAGAATGCCAACAGTATGGTCGAGAGTATCGCGAAATCCAGGTCACCCCTCCTGTAATCGAACACTATCGACAGTATGACACAGATTAGAGAGAACAGCGAATAGACCATCGCCGTAATGTAATGGAGGCTGTCGTAGCCGAGGTTGATGATACCGATACCGGCGAGACCGAAACATGCCAAGATGATGAGTGCTCCGAGGATACGTTCGCTGTCTCCCTGGGACATCACATAGATTCCGAACATGACACCGAAGAGTCCTCCGCATGAACATGCCATGTTGAAACAGATCTCTCCGCCTACCACACCGCAGATTCCCAGGTCGGAAAGACTGAGCTCTCCCAGGTTCCACTCGGGTGCGAAGAAGGCGGCCAATATCCAAAGACTGATGAATATCTCCGCCGAAAACAATCCGCATGCTGCGTTGATCTTGCTTAGATTCATTATCACCCCGAAAATACAAGTTGAGGATAATAAGAGTTTCTTACCTATCTGCTACAAAATCGTTCATCAGGTACCGTCTGGGACGTCCTATGATACCATCGGTTGAAAAGTACATCAAAAGAGATCAGCATACGCCTGTTCCCTTACCTATTACATTAATATGAATAACAATAGAGAAGAACGGATCAGCAACCGGGCCTGATCTGGTCGAACTCGTAGTCCGCCCATTCCCTGTCGCCAAGGACTATATCCAACTCCGTAAGGGTCAGCATCGGACGGTCATACTTCGCCGAATCGTCCATCGCAACGCGGGGACATGCGGTATTGACATAAGCATCCACGCGGTACGACATCAGCGACATCGGAGTGATCTCCTCCATAACGGCCTTGTATGCCTTCAATCCGCGGGACCTGATCCTCTCTATGACCCTATCGGCATCTGCAGAACGGTTCTGGCCGATCTTACTGCAAACTATGACCAGGAACGACTGCGCCCCTTTGGCGCTCTGTATGGCTGCGAATCTCTTCCTTAGTATCCTATCACGAATCTCGGCCATGTTCCTAACCTCCTTGGTGACCGGATTCAGGACAAGGATGTCCTTCTTGACACCGAATGCCGCTGCGAGAGGATGGAAGTCCCCCTCTCCAAGGAACAGGAACGCATCCACATCGTTCAGGACGGATTCTGCGGAACTGCAGTTGCACCCGAGCACCTGACCGGGATACGCTATCCTCAGATCACCTTTCCCTACGGACACCTTCCTTCCGGAGGCCTCCAGGATTCCTTTGACCTTCGGTATGAGATCAAGATATTGGATCGTGGCCAGGAGTCCTACCCTCTCAGGTAGTGCCCCGAGGGAATCCAGAATGGATTTGTCTAGATCTGCATCGGAACGGGATTCGATATACAGAACGTTCGGATCCTCGCCCTGCGATGGTATCGGGGAATGACCGAAGTGAACCAATGCATCGGTCTTGCCCTTGTAATCGTACAGATCGCACGCACCGTAACAGGGGAGACCGACGATAAGGGTGTCCGCGCCGGCATGCTCGGAAATATAATCAGAAATCTATGTTGCCCGGATCTTCAGACCCTCGGGCAATTGGAGGGCGACGGA
>CALAVG010000092.1 GCA_937892275.1 uncultured Methanomicrobiales archaeon
TAACAGCATCTTGAGTGCCTGATGGAAGTACGTCTTCCCCTTCTCCTTGAAATTCGGTGCTATGAGTTCTAGGGTGGATGACTCGGACTGATGTCCTCGTCATCCATTCTTGAACATCTCTTTTTGACCTCGCTTTGCTCGGTCTTATTGCGCCCTGTACGGGCTCATACGAAGGATATAACATACCTTGTGTCTCCATGCGTCCATAGCTTTCGCTATCACATGGTTGGAAATACATTATCAGAATGCTATGACAAGGTTCCCGAACCTGAACATGCACATCGAAGCGAAATGGTCCAGGTTCGGATATCCGTAGGCAGCATCCTTGGTCTTTTGTATCTTGGAATTGATCCCCTCAGCCACACCATTATTGACACGATGATCGAACCACGCCAGTATCCTGTCGATCTTCAGTTTGAACCTTTCCGCACGTTCCTTCATCTCCGGGCAGCCTTGGATCATCACCCATGCGTACCATTCCTCGAACGCTTCCTGCGCCTCATACATGTCGGCGCATTCCAGGACCTCGCAGAATTCCTCCTTCATATCATAGGCCAAAGCGAGCTCCGGATTGTTGAGTCTGATGTTGGAGAGCTTTTCAGCATCGTACTCAGTCATGTTCCCCGGACGTTTCAGGACCGTGTACTTCACATTTCTGAGTCTCTCACCTTTCCTGCGCTTCAGTACCCTCTTCCTGATATCGTTGAGGGCGTTGTTGACCGCTTGCACAAGGTGAAAGCGGTCCCATACTAGAGTCGCATTCGGGAAATACTTCCCGACCCCGGATTCGTAAGTGCTGCTCATATCAGCACTTACTACCCATATGTTCTCGGGATCCCCGCCCTGTATCCTGAGATAATCGCAGAACCTCTCTATGGCATCCATGCCCTTGCCTTCGGTGATGTAGATCACGTCGTGGTTGTTGTCGGAGAATACAGTCATGTACTCGTGTCCCTTCCTCCTCTGCGTTTCGTCGAGATAGACTGTTGTCACATGGGATAGATCCTGTTCCGGAAGTGCATGCCTGATACGGTAATCCAGGATATCCGATACTATCCAAGGTCCTGTATGCATCATCTCCGCGGTAGCGGAGGTGGTGTTCTTGCACAGTAGCCTAAGTGCGGCCTTCTCGAACTCCTTGGTATACGAGACCTTCGGTCTCGCTAAGGGGAACCTCACCTGAGGATACTTCCCGCAGTTAGTACAGTGTAGCTTCGGAAGATTCACACGGAGCTTCACATCATATCCCATGTCCGGGATATGGTCGTACTCCCTGTCCACATACTCATGGGCACGGCACATGCACCCGCAATGCGGACATCTGTAGAAGCGGTTCCGCTTCATCCCGATGTTTATGGTGACCTTCCCTAAGGTCTCGGTCTTCCAGGACTCGGGATCGTCCGATGCCCCATCGGGGGCATCGGGATGGTCATCGTCATACTCAGGAAGGTAGGTCTCCACTTCCTTTGATTTCACTTCCCAGTGATCACTGAGTCTCAGTTGGGACCTGATGATACGGCATTCCGGCGTCTCTCTGTCAATACAGTTATCTATCGAAGCTGCCCTTTTACTAATGCGACTACCTCCAGTATTCAACAATAGGTATGTCGCACCTCTTCTTAACGGATTCCCGATCGGCAATCGATTCATCCGCTTCGCTCCTTCATCGATTGCATTCCACCTTAGAACTCAGAGAGACAAAAATAATGAACGCAACTTTTGAAAATCCTGTAGAGATAAAGCACATTCAGAGG
>CALAVG010000093.1 GCA_937892275.1 uncultured Methanomicrobiales archaeon
TTCCCTACACGACGCTCTTCCGATCTCCAGAAGTTCCTCATAGCTCTTCACATCGGCATGAGGTCCGTCCTTGAGTACGACGGCCACCTGATGGGCGGTCGCGTAGGTCGTTGAGAAGCTGATCATTTCCTTTCTTTCATCGGTGACTGTAAAACCGGAGGCACCGACGTCGTGTTTGCCACTCTGAATGTCGTTTATGATGGAATCGAAATCCATGACATTGAAATTGTATTTGCAGCCCAGAGCTTTCGATATGGCCTTCCACAGGTCCATATCTATTCCCTCGAAGCTGTCCGCCACCATGTACTCGTATGGCGGGAAATCAGGGTTCGTGACTATTTGGAGTGTGTACTCGTCATCCGCATCGTTGTCCTGCGATACCAGGGCAAGACCGGAGAAGAGTGCCAATGTTATCGCAATGGCCACGATCATCATCTTGTTCTTGTTCTGCAATGTATCTCAACCTTAAGCACTGTTGATTTAACGCGCTGTTACCAGTCTGGCTGCTTATAATGGTTGGCGGACATGTTTGATTGGGAACAGTCATTGTGTCTGAAAAAGGACATGGTAAAGGAGATTCAGACTAAATGAACCTTGTCGCCGATAGGCTGGGTTGTATCCAGTCAGAGGCCGAACTCTTGTGTAGGATCGGGTAAAATATGGCCCCTCCCCGAAGGGAGGGAAAGGATTTGGATCAGTTCTTCGCCTTGGCGATGGACTCGTCGATGTAGTTCTGCCAGACCTTCTCGATGTCGGGCCTTGCCATCGTGTCGAGGACGTACTGTGCGAACTCGTCACCGGTGGCTCCGGTGTCCCTCCCGGTCATGACGAGCTTCTTCTCGAACTGGGTGGTGATATCGAGGGCCATGTTCAGTTTCTTGGCCTTCTCCACCTCTCCGATGTGCTCCATCATCATGGCGACCGCCTTGATCATACTGCAGGGGTCGGCGTACTGGGCACGTCCCTCGGTGACCATCCTGGGAGCGGATCCGTGGATTGCCTCGAACATGGCGTACCTCTTTCCGATGTTGGCGGAACCGGCGGTACCTACGCCGCCCTGGATCTGAGCTGCCTCGTCGGTGATGATGTCACCGTACAGGTTGGGCAGGACGAAGACCTTGAAGTTGCTCCTCCTGGCGGGGTCGATCAGCTTGGCTGTGGTGATGTCGATGAACCAGTCATCCCACTGGACCTCGGGGTAGTCCTTGGCGACCCTTTCGGCGATGCTGAGGAACTTTCCGTCGGTGGTCTTGATGATGTTGGCCTTTGTCACAAGGGACACATAGTTGACACCTGTCTTCTTGGCGTGCTCGAAACCTGCGCGGATGATCCTCTCGGTTCCCTGTGTGGTCGCGACGCAGAAGTCCATGGCGAGGTCGTCGGTGACGTTCACTCCGTCGCTTCCCAGTGCGTAGCTTCCCTCGGTGTTCTCCCTGTAGAATACCCAGTTGATCCCCAGTTCGGGAACGGATACGGGTCTGACGTTGGCGAAGAGGTCGAGCTCCTTCCTCATG
>CALAVG010000094.1 GCA_937892275.1 uncultured Methanomicrobiales archaeon
GAGAGGGATGATGCGGTCATCGAGTATCTGGAGTGATCCGGATGCCGGCCCTTAACGCACACATCCTTTACCTGTTCTTCGATTCTGCGAATATGCACAGATGGAACGATCACCTCAGACCCGTGGATCTCACTGAGATGGATAAGCAGGCGCATAAAGCTGCTATATCCTGGATGATAGGCAAATACGAGGAGAAGGTAGGAAAGGAAGTGGATTGGCAGATACTGATCGAGCATCAGATGTTCTCTTTCATTCAGCGTTCGGTGCTCACCGATCTCAAACCGCAGGTCTTCCACATGATTACCAAGGATAAGAGGTCCGAGGTGAACGATTTCGTCATCAGCGAGTATGACAGGCTGATACCAGATTCCGATCCGAAGTTCAGGGACAGGTTCGTGGAGTATCTGCGTTCAGATTCCATGACGCATGAGGACGAGATCATCCGTGCGGCACATTATCTGGCGACACGCTGGGAGTTCAATCTCATCTACGATTCCAACAGGTCCCTTTACGGTATCGATGTCACAAGGCAGGAGATTGACGATCAGATCGACCAGCACAAGAATCTGGCCGGTGTAGGTGAGATAACGACCGTCCGCAGCAGAGCGTTCAATTTCATCGATCTAGGGGGGCAGTTACGTTTCCAGCAGCGTTGGGCCAGGACACCCCGTATCCCGAACACCACTGTTCTCGGACATTCCCTGATGGTCGCCAATGCGATGTATCTGCACGACCTGGATGCAGGTGTGACCGGCAGGCAGATCTACAATGATTACTACACGGGATTGTTCCACGACCTCCCGGAGGTACTGACGAAGGATGTCATCACACCCATCAAGAGGAATGTCTCCGGTCTTGCATCGCTCTTGGAAGAATATGAGCACGATCTAATGGAGAACAAGATCCTTCCCTTGATAGACCCCTCATGGCATGACGAGTTCAGATTCATGGTGTACGATCCCTTCTCCGATATGGATGATGAGAGGTTCGGCAGGCGCAACGGTTACGATCTGAAAGCATGCGACCATATGGCGGCGTACATGGAGGCACATGTCTCCATCTGCTACG
>CALAVG010000095.1 GCA_937892275.1 uncultured Methanomicrobiales archaeon
GGTACGGTGATAACGGTCACCCACGACAGGTATTTCCTGGACACTGTTTGTACGAAGATGATCGAGGTCAAGGACCACCGCGCCAAGGTGTTCTCAGGTACCTATTCCGAGATGAAGGGCAGAAAGAACGTGAAGGAGATCGTCATGGATGCGGATGAATACCGCGTACTTTCACCGTTCACCAATTGGGTCACCGGAAGGAAGTATGTCAAAGGCGACCGTGTCCTCATCGCTCCGGCGGATCAGAAGAGCTTCGAATGGGCCTTGAATCAGGGTAAACTGAAGAAGACTGGGGGCCGTCAGAGGAAGAAGGTCAACGTCCAGGATGCTCCGAAACAGGGTTCCTGAGTTTTGTCGCTAAAGTGGATTCTTTACCGTTCTTTGACTTGTAGTTTTAGTGGCTACCCTATTGACAGCCGTTTAGTATATGTCGTAAAAAAACGGTTCTAGCAAATCGATAGTAGCATAAAATAACGGTTAAAAAACATTAAAACATACGTAAAAAAACGGTTAATATATAAATATGGAGAAATATCATCGATCATGAAGAGACTGGTCTACGATGAATTGCTGGAGTGGAGGGATGATGCTGACCGCAAACCGCTGGTGCTAGACGGTGTGCGCCAATGCGGGAAGACCTACCTCCTGAAGGAATTCGGATCGAGGGAGTTCGATGACTGCGTCTATTGCAACTTCGAGGAGACCAAGGAACTGAAGGATCTGTTCGATGGCAGCATGGAGCCATCGAGGATCGTTCGCGACATAGAGCTGTTGAAGAATGTGAAGATCATCCCCGGGAAGACACTCCTGATATTGGACGAGATACAGGAATGCGATTCCGCGATAACCTCTTTGAAATACTTCCACGAGCACATGCCCGAACTCCATGTTGCATGTGCCGGATCGCTTCTGGGGATATTGAAATCCGAGACATCCTTCCCTGTGGGTAAGGTAGATACCAAACACCTGTATCCCATGAACTTCTGCGAATACCTCATGGCAGAGGGAGAGGTCTCTCTGGCCAGTTTCATCCTCTCCGACCCCGACTTCGAGGACGTGTCCAAACCGATCCACGAGGCCCTTAAGAGACTTATGAGGGACTATTGTATAGTGGGTGGGATGCCGGAGGTCGTCAGATCATGGGTCACCTA
>CALAVG010000096.1 GCA_937892275.1 uncultured Methanomicrobiales archaeon
GCGCAGCCGAACCCGGGGCACTTTTGATGGGGCTGTGTTTTCCAGACACCTTTCTGCCATCTGTAGAATGACGCAGAAAACTTATTGAAAAGGAACAACCTATGCGTCGTACTTGCTTTCGGCCAGCTTTTACTGAAGATGGGATTCATGTATTTCTTCGGAACATTGTTCGGACCCATCATGATGATAGTCGGAGATGTGCTCTCCCACTACGTGAGCACCAGAGTTGTCTATCTGTGCTATCGTCACTTCTAGAATAAGCTCAAGTCCGGCGATACCACAGCAGGATACAACCATAGCAAACTAGCTGATCTCATCGAAAGGATCGAATGAATCCTGATCATCACAGACTTTATAGCCGAACGCCTATGGCATTGCGGAACAGACCGAATGATGATTGACCTTGGCTGATCGGTGATGAGCCCTATGAGTTCTGACGGTGTTCCGCTCATTCCGCCGTGTAATCGGACATACCAACGTAGCTTATGAGGTCAGATAGCTTCATACCGTTCTCCCAGCGCATGATGAAATTGCCGTTGTTGGAGGTCTCGAACTTGGGTATCCTCCGGTACAGGACCGCGTTGCGTCCTTTAAAACCATGGTCGGTGGGAATGGTGAATATCCTCCACGGATCGCCGCGGAAGGACTTGAGCCTGTACGCGTAAATAGGCACCAGATGCGATTGGGTGCACTCGCCAAGCATGTCATTTGCCTGTTCGATTAGACGTGCGTTCTTGCTGAAATGCATAACATCCTCTGCGGAGCTCTTGACCTCGATGGGGAACGAGAAATCCCATCTCAGTGCGACAAGATCGATTCCCAGAGAACCAGCGGCGCGGGTGACCAGGAACGGATTCTCCAACATGCTCATATATGCCTGCTTCTCCTTCGGGTCGCAGGTCTTGATCATCTTGTTTATAATCTTCTCGTCCCCGGAAAGGAGTCCCTTCAATTCTCTCTCATACGGCTCGCCAGGTGCTGCCATGTTACATCCCGATATATCGACCGACAAGTGAGTATATAAGGTTAAGAGGGGGGTGCCCGAAAGTACCCGAAAGTGGAAGAAAGATGGGACCGAAGCCCCGTGATAGTTTCAAGGCGACAGCCTGCTGGGATCCCTGGGGAAGAGGATTGCTTCCCTGATGTTCGGGAGGTCCAGCATCTTGACGAGCAGCCTCTCGATACCGATTCCCCATCCGCCGTGCGGGGGCATACCGTACCTGAAGGCATCCAGATAGAATCCGAAGTCCTCGGGATCGAGTCCCTTTTTCTCCATCCTTGCGACGAGCCTGTCGTACCTGTGCTCCCTCTGACCTCCGGAGGAGATCTCCTGTCCCTTGTAGTCCAGGTCGAATGCGTATGAGAACTCGGTGCCGTCCTTCTCCATGATGTAGAAGGGCTTGGCCTCCTCGGGATACTCGACGATGAAGTACATCTCCTTGCCCTGCTTGGCCATGTAGTCTCCGACGATCTTCTCTCCTTCGGTTCCGAGGTCGTCTCCGTTCTTCAGGGGAAGGCCTCCGTCGTTGACGATCTTGAGGCATTCGCTGTATGTGAGCTTGGGATACGGGCGGGAAGGAACGACGATGTCCTTTCCGATGAGCCCCAGCTGCTTCGATCCCTTCTCCTTTAGTCCGGTGATGACGTGGTCGACGATGGTCTCGATCATGTCAGTCACATCGTCCATGCTCTGGATCCAGGACATCTCTCCGTCGAAGGAGATGAACTCCGTCACGTGACGGTTGGTGTTGGACTGCTCAGCACGGAATGCGGGAGCGATCTCGAAGACCCTGTCCAGTCCTGTGGACATGAGCACCTGCTTATACAGCTGGGGCGACTGGGAGAGGAACGCGTCCTTGTCGAAGTACTTGATCTTGAAGAGTTCCGCACCACCCTCCGCTCCCGCGGCAGAGATCTTGGGGGTGAAGACCTGTGTGAATCCGTTCTCACGGACGGCCTCCTCGATGAGTGCGACCATCATGGACTTCAGCTCGAAGATCGCCTTGATCTCGGGCTTCCTGAGGTCCATGAATCTGTTGTTGAGACGCGTGTCCATCTCGACGTTGACCTTGTCGATGACTCCCATGGGGAGGGGGACGCCGGCCTCGCTGTGCATCTGGAATGCGGAGGGGATGACCTCCAATCCGAAGGCGGTCTGGTTGCTCTCCTTGACCTCCCCGGTGATGGAGACAACGGACTCCCTGGAAAGGGATGTGAGCGACTCGAAGAGCTCGGGATCGATCTTCTTCTTGGGCATGGTGATCTGGATCACTCCGTACCTGTCACGGAGCTGGAGGAAAGCGATGCCGCCCAGGTTCCTGATATCCT
>CALAVG010000097.1 GCA_937892275.1 uncultured Methanomicrobiales archaeon
GCTTATCCTCATCTCCCTGATGGCAGCATCAATCGTCTGCTTCACCGGTATCATCGGTTTTGTCGGGCTGGTAGCGCCACACATTGTCAGGATATTCCTTGGATCGGACAACCGCTATCTGATCCCTGCCTCTGCAATGTTCGGAGCAGTGCTCCTGATGGTCGCAGATCTCATTTCCAGATGGGTCATCGCACCCACATTCCTGCCTGTAGGAGTCATCACCGCATTCATCGGATGCCCGATGTTCATGTATCTCCTGATCAAATCAAAGAACTCGGTGTGGTGATTGGATGCCCCTCAGTATCAATACAAGGAAGCTGGAAGGCGGGATGAAGATGGATCCCAACGCACCAATAGCCGATATCATCAAACTCGATTTCGGATACAATCCGGAGGTGCCTGTACTCAAGGATATCAACGTCACCTTGGATAAGCCAGAGTTCGTTTGCATAATGGGTCCGAACGGGGTCGGTAAGTCCACCCTAATCCACTGCATGAACCGTATCCTGAAATTCACCAGCGGTACCATAATGATCGGAGGCAATGACACCAAGGATATGAAGCTCAAAGAACTGTCGTCGCACATGGGATATGTGCCTGCGGCCAGCGAGGATACGTTCCCACTGACCGTTGTCGACACTATCATGGTCGGATTGCAGAATGATTTCAAGTTCGGTACCAACGACGACGATCTCAAGAGGGTCTACGAGACCCTGAGAATGATGAAGATAGAGCACCTGGCCATGAGGAATTTCAATGAGCTCTCGGCCGGACAGCACCAGAAGGTGATGCTCGCAAGGGGTCTCGTCAGGACACCGAAGATCGTTCTACTGGATGAGCCGACATCCAATCTGGATATAAAGCATCAGATAGATGTCACAAAGACTCTCAGCATGCTGCCGAAGCTGAAGGGTATGCTGGTGATAATGATCAGTCACGACATCAATATCACGGCAAAGTTCGCTGACCGTATCATCATGCTATCCGGAGGAGGCATCTATGCGGATGGTACACCCTCCGAGGTACTCACGAAGGAGAACATCAGGACAGTCTACGGAGTGGATGCCGATGTTATCGACATAAATGGAAGGCCGCACATCATCCTTAATGATTGTTTTGAGGATGCGTACATACCAACGGATCTTGGACCTCTGGAAGATTAAACTCCATGATATCACCTGGATGGGGGCGGTCGTAAGATCGGCCCCCTAAACCCTTTACCTGAGTTTTGGATGTATCACATTGCGATACACGTGAATGGCGATGAGGCCCTAATTTCAACGGTCCGTGTCACAGAATGTCGAAGAGGATATGGACAATTCAAAATATAGTAAGGTGTGTCTTCCGATTATGAGGCTCATCATCTACACCGGGAAGGGAGGAGTCGGAAAGACCTCTACGTCCGCGGCGACCGCTTACAGGCTATCCAAGCTTGGGTACCGTACGCTCTTGATGAGTACGGATTCCGCCCATTCCCTCGGGGACTCATTGGGGATCGACCTGGGGAACGAGATAAAGACCGTCTCAGAGAACTTCGATGCGTTCGAGATAGACATCATCCACGAGATGAAGACCAAATGGACCGACATACAGAACTATGTCGCGGATTTTATGGTCTCGCAGGGTATGGGCAGGATCACCGCAGAGGAGATGGCCATATTCCCG
>CALAVG010000098.1 GCA_937892275.1 uncultured Methanomicrobiales archaeon
AGACAGGGTATGGATCCCCTTCCTCTCACTGCCTGCAGGACCCGACCGTGCCTTCCTTTTCATAGACTCGGTCTGCAGGGCACAGATGATAAAACCCCATGTTCAACCGATATTTCCCTCCCCTGTATTGAGTCATCTTAAGTACAACACCACCATCGATTACCAGGATAAAGAAAACATCAAAGGCACGGTATACAGGGATCCCGAGGACATATGGCCATACATCTCCCAGAAGGATGCGTTCATCCTCCGTCCCCAGGATATCGATGAAACCGGTACGTTTCTTATGAATCGCCTGGCCCTGGAATGCTGTGATCGGCTCCTGATCATGAAGGAACCTACTATCGCCTACCGCTTCCTGAACAGACGTTCTCTCGATTACTCCATAGGTTCACAGCAGAAGAGGGATCTGGAATTCATATCCGACATCGATTTCGAGTCTAGAATGCCGGTGGAGATCAGGAAATCCCCACAACTTTCCCAGGATATGCATAGGCCCAGTGATCAGGAATGAGATCTATCAAAGGCTCCCATCGACCTTTGGCCCAGTCGAATGCCCATCCAGATCCACGCAGACCATCCACTCTCCGGTCTTCCTGGATCCATAACGCTTCAACAACCCTCTCTTCTGCAGATCCGCACAATGCTTCGCCACCGTAGGGCGTTTCATATCCAAGGCACTTGACAGCTCGTCCAACGTTATCCCAGGATTGTCGAACATCAACCCGAGTATCCTCCTGTCGGTCTTGGTCAACATCACGGAATCACCCTCATTGACCTCCCTCAGCCTTGCCACCGCACGTTCCGCCATGAACGGTATCGTCACGCGCACCATACCCTCCGACACCTCTATGGAATCGCGTCCGTACCTCCCCACTATCTCCGGGATGCCATGCCCGGTATGCTCCACAATCCCTGCCATCAAGAACACGTTCATCAACGATTCGTTGACCGGCTGACTTATGCCGCTGTAGAAATCATCCATGGACATCCAGTACGGGATGCCCCCGAAGGAGACCACCTCCAACCTGTCGTCGAATATCTGGACGTACGGAGGGTTCCCGGTCATCCACGAGTTGTGAACGCAGGCGTTCACCCATGCCTCCTTGAACACCATGGGATCGAAGAGCTGTTCGTCCCTCCTCCCGTGAGAATCTATCGAAGGGATGGTCTCGTTCATGTTCTGCACATATCCGTTCACATCCTCCACTATCTGCAGGAAGCAACGCCCCGAGAACTCGTCACGCCTGGAGAAGCTGGTCCTGTCCCTGCCCCTGAACACCGTGACTATGACCGAGGCGTTGTTCTGATCGGACAGAAGCTGCGCCTGCAGGTTATACCCTCCCTGGACGTTCCTCAGGCCGCAGGCCTCCTCCAGAGATCTCCCTGATGCTATATGCATACCCCTCGACCTGAGTATCTTCTCGAGACCGGTGAATCCCAACGACTGCATCCCTGACACAGTCTGTACCAGGAGATCCTCCGAGGACCTGAACATCCTCCTTATCTCGTCTGCCGGGGCCTTGCGATCCTCCTCGCCGGTACGCACATAGACGACGTTCTTGTAGAAGTACGGGCGGTTGTTCCCATCGACGGTAACACGTATGAACCTCTTGCCATCCTCCTCGAGGATGTTCACCGTCGGGATGACATGCGGATCGGTGCTGTCGAACACAGTGCTGGTAAGATTCTTCAGGGTATCCTTCCCGATATCCACGCCGACAACCTTACCGTCATCATAAACACCGAAATAGACCGTCCCGTGACCGTTCTTGTTCAGCATGGCCACCATGGATACTATCCCTTCCTTCAATTCGGACAGACTGCTCTTGTTCTCGACGGTCTCGGATTCGCGCATCATCGAAAGTATACATATTTTATATATATTTATATTTATTTTTGT
>CALAVG010000099.1 GCA_937892275.1 uncultured Methanomicrobiales archaeon
CCCGCCGTAAACATCCAGAGGTGCCGTGTTCACTACCCTATTACTTGCTTCTATTTCTGCACCGTCATAGATCTGCACCCCGCCAGTGATGTTGGTAATCACGGTATCAGTCGAAGAGAATTTGGAACCTTTCAGTACCAACTTAGCATTATCGCCATTGTCAAAGAACATCTTTTCATGTGTTGAACCGGTCGTTCCATAACCCACTATCGTGAGTGTTGACCCAGTTACAAGTGTGACTGAACCGCTAGGCGTTTTTTCAGTTTTGAAGGTTACACCTGACTGGATATCCCAAACCACATTTCCTTCCGGAATCTGGAGTTGTTTACCATCTGCGGGATAATTGAAGGATTGCTTGAAGGTATATGCGTACCCATCGATGAAGGAAATTAGGTTGTCCCCTACTACAGTTCCATGCTCTCCATCTGTAAGATCAGTTAACTTAGTGATTTCAATTATCCGGCTGTACGTCTCTTTGCTCAGAACTCCTTCTTCGAAATACAAGTACTTCGCATTTACGGCTGTAGCTCCTTCTGAAGTAAATTTTATCGTCGCTGATTCGTAATTCTCTCCATAGCTGAAGGTGAAGTGAGTACTATTTTTTAAAAGAGTACGGTCCCAGTATGAAGCATCATGCATGCTCGCATAATAGATGTTTACATTACCAAGCATCCAGTATCCAGGTGCCGCTGTTAATGTTATCGTGTCATTTTCCGACACAGCGATCGGTGTCAGAGAAGTGAGCTTCCCGTCGTAGGCGTCTTGACCATCGATCTCGATTTCGGTCGCCGCTTCACTCTGCTCAGAGAATGAAACAACAGCAAAAACCACTGCTAAAATGGCCAGAACAGCCAAGAATCTGGTTGTTTCTTTTTTCATTCTTATTTCTCCTTTTCATCGGCTGTTGCCTCTGAATCGGGTACCTCTCCAACGGAAAGGCGATGTCGAAAATCAAAGATATTTGACTCTTACAGTTCAGGTCCCTAACACCCTCCCTGCGGGCTCGTGCCGATACGACCATTCCCATGGTTCATCTCCGGCCCCTATTCCCTCACGGATGTCCAAAGAGATGGTCGAACAGATTCAATCTGTTGATGATATTAAGAAGGTCTCCGTGCACTCAGAACAAACAATGCGTGCATCAGTTTTTCGAAAAAGTGTCGGTATCAACACATTTCAGAGAGTCCGAAATCGTCTGCTCGGCGGATTGTACTTCTCCTCGCGGATATCGTCATAGAGCGTAGTTTCCTCAGGATCCGTCTCCAGGATCCTCACTAGATACTCGATGAGTCCCGCAACCTTCCGGCCCTTATCGGTGATCATCAGGATGTTGGAGTTGTTCCTGATGGTCTGATAAACATCTATCAATCCGAGGTTCTCGATATCCCACAGCTTATCGGACATGCTGGACGATCTGGAGATGTCGTTGTACACGTCGGATTTCATCACCGGAGAGGTCCTGTTTATGTAGAGGATGGTGCTAAGCACATGCTTCTCCTCCAGGACATCGATGGTGGTCTTCTTTCTGGTGTTAGCCGACCTCCTATTCATCACAAGCTGCTGGATCTCCTTCGGAAGCTCCTCGATCGGCCTTGGGTTCTTCCAGACTCTCTCTCTGTCATCGAGCTTCCCGCTCAAAGGGATGGTCACGCGCTCGGTTTGCTCTTTCATGCAACTTGATTCAGAATAAGTGTTGATAACCGTTGCAACGTCTCTCTGCTTTATGCATTCGCTCTTCTTATACAGATCGGAAGAGCGTCGTGTAGGGAAAGAGT
>CALAVG010000100.1 GCA_937892275.1 uncultured Methanomicrobiales archaeon
CTGTATGAGTTCCGCGCCGGGATAGTTAAATCCTATAAGGACAAGGATGACGGCACGAAGGAGATGGAGATAGAGGATCTTGAGATCTTCGAGAACGTGGCCTACATCATGGCGCTCCATGCAGACCATGAGAACACGCCGCATGAGATCGGCGACTGGCTTGACCAGTTCGAGATGTTCTCCATCTACGAGATACTGCCGGAGATACTTGAACTGTGGGGATCGAACCTGTTCACGGATGTTTCCGCTAAAAAAAACTGAGGGCGACCGAGCGTGAGCTTACCACGCCGCTATTCCTTTTGCGGTGCATGGAGGTCGGGATTTCAATGCGCGATCTCGACCTGCTCACCATCGGCCTGATTATGGATGTATGGACGGAAAAGGGGAATGACAGCGCATACTCGGAAAGACCCGTATACCTCGCCCAGCAGAGGGATTTCGATGCCTTCTAGACATAAAAAATGCGAGAGCAACCGAAGTTACTCTTGTTTGAATACTTAATGGTGTCTCGGCAGAACGTCCAAGATTTATTTGTAAAGCGATAGTAACACGAAGAGGATTAGCCGTCAATCACCAGTTTTATTGGATGCATCATCAGAGGACGTACATTTTATATGCTCCTCCACGGCAGATGCAAGATCACTGGAAAGGAGGTCTTTCAAAGTCTCGTAATGAGAAGCCAGGTCGTCAATTGTTCCGACCGAAAGTACGTCAAATTTATCCTGCCCCCTTGACCGTGTGAGACGGAGCTTTATAGGGGACGATGATTTGACATCAACGACAGAACCATTCAATAGCGACTTTGGTCTGACGTTTGAAGGGGATGCGATGAAGCCAAGGGTACATTTTTGGGTTGAGGAAGCAAAGGTACAGAGTACGGAATTCCTTCGGAAATCTTCTTGTACAAGGCAGCCACTGTCAATTGTGGAAGCGATGAGGGGGAGATTGCGAATTTTCTGACGGATCACTCCCTTGGATTCTTTTTCATTTTTTCTGTGTGTCCTGAGTTCAAAGTCATCTATGGTGAGTGTTCCGTCAAGGCTTTTCTTGAAAAATCCGCCGCAGAGAGAGCCGTGGAGACACCAGTAAGATGGAGATAGTTGTCACCATTGGCCTCGATGATGTAGTAGGGATTTTTTTTGAAA
>CALAVG010000101.1 GCA_937892275.1 uncultured Methanomicrobiales archaeon
GTTACAAATATCTATCAAGGTGAAATATTACCGGAAGAAATGCTTCCAAAATATATGACTGCATATATGCTCCCTTCTCATTGTGAGTACTGATGCGAGAGAACGGATGCATCCCGTACCCCGGGATCGGAATGTACGTCTGAGGAACATTATCTGGCCCGATGCGGGCGATACGGCGTACAGCTTGCTGTCCTGTTTCCATACCAGCGACATCTTGGGTGCGCCGTACACCGTCACGAAATCCCTCTCTATCGTTCCGAGAAAGGTCGCCTTCTGTCCGGGTGCGTTCCTCAGATACAGTTTCAGACTGCGCAGCGTGGGGTATTGGTCGAAAAGGGCAGCCATCTTCAGCCTTGCACCGTTGGTGTCGTCGGCCTCGATGTATTTTGGCTCCTTGAATTGCTCCGATGTTATGATGTATGTCGGCATTTGCCCCTCTCCCTCCGTTGTGTTCCTCTGATGACTTTGCTATCATCCGTTCTCTTAGCGTTCTTTTGCGTTCTGTAAGGCTTTGGGGGGTCGGGGGGTGGTATTTACCGTCGTGGGGAGTGTTCGAGCCTTCTAAGGGTGTTTCCGTTGTTCTGTGATTGTAGGTCCTATGCGTTAGGCTGTTCTTAGTGGTTTTTTCAATGTGATGCTTTCCAATCATCGATGGTGACGAACATCGAACTGTGGTATGTTTGCTTGGACATAGTATCACTGCCTTACGAGTTTTCCCGTCTTGGGATCGATCAGGGAGACCGACTGCCATTTGTGGCCTTGCATGTTCGCATACCACAGACATTCCCCTCCGTAGCCCTTTTCGAACGAGTGGATCCTGTTACCGTCGATGATGCCCATATAGATATGGTCGCGGTCCTTGTTCATCTTGATCAGTCTCTTGCGGAGATTGTCCACGCTCGCAGTCCTGATCTCAACCCTGTCCATCAGATTGCCATCGTACCAAGTTCCGACGATGTAGGTCTTCATGAATGACGCTTTCTTCTTATCGGTCATTCACTCCCTTCCCTCAGAACTTCCCCGTGGGTCCGCGCTTGTTGTCGATGTATGGCTTGGGGAAGTTCCTGCCTACCCTCTTGTAGAGGTTGTCGATGTCGTAGTCGTATTTCCCTCCCTTCCATACACCGTCCTTCAGGTCGTAGTCGTGTCCGAACACCCACTCGCCGTTGAATTTCCTTCCGAGGACGTCGAAGTTGCCGAACATGTTCCTCCATATCTTGTAAATGGGGATTCCGATGGCGGAATACTTCTCGTAGTCGTAGTAGGGGTGGTATTTGACGTTGGTTGCAAGCCCTCCGTTGGGTGTTACCTGAACCCCACTGTAAGAACGGTTGGATTTGGCCGAATACCATACAGGGGGGCATCCGGGATATGCCATGTCCAGTTCACCTACGCGACCGTTCTCGTCCTCGATGATGGCATTGATGGTGGGGGTGTGTCCGTATTGCCTCAGAAGGTCCTTCCTGAGAGCTGTGAGGTCCGTGACCTGAACGTTGATGAACTTGTTGTCCTTCACGTCTCCGTTCTTGTGGTTGACGTACCTGATTTCAACCCTGTACTTCTTTACGGGCTTGCTTACAAGCCCGAATGTCGCTGGTCTTGATGCTGCCATTGTAATCTTTCTCCTTTTTCGATTGATTCTGGGCAATGTTCCTGCTGTTCCCCGGGATCGATCGTTCTCAGAGCATCCTCATGGTGGAGTACATCGGGGGTTCGATGTTGGCCTTGACCAGTACACCATCGATCACACGGTACTGCTTCCTCAGATTGTGGACGAACGCATCTTTGTTGGAGAAGTATCCGTCCACATCCCTCTGTAACTTGACGGCACCTGTACGGGCCACGCTGTATTCCGTGATACCGCCGCTCCAGTTGCCGTAGCTGTCGTACTTGGCCTCATAGACGCGGGAGAGTCCGTTGCCCCATCTGTTGCTGGTCATCTCCTTGGCAGCCAGCTTCAATGCGGATGCCTTGGTCGTGCGTGTGCCTACGAAGACCCATGGGTTGTTGGCGGTACGGTCCTTGGTCGGGACCAGGACCCAAAATACGCTTGACATGCGATCACTTCCTCCTCACGGGTTTGCCGTAGTAGTTAAGGGGGATGCTTCCGCCTTTGGCGGGTTTCCACAGGGCACCGCCGATGTATGCTTTCATGATCAGCTTTCCAAGGTAGCGTCCTGCGGATGTCCTCCCGGAATAGATGGTCACTTCCATATCGGTTATTTTGGACCTGTTCACCTGCTCCCAGAACCCCATGACAAGATTGCTCCTGAGAGCATCGAGGGATGTTGTCATATCCACATCGAACACCCTCTGGGTGGGCTTGTTTTGGTACTGTTTGGTGAACTCCATGTAGTATTCCTTGTAGGTGGCCATCACATCAGCCTCCCTGTCTTGGAATCGACCTTGGAGGATGCCTCCTTGCCGGGGACATGCCACACGGGTGCCGTAAGGGGGGTTCCGGGGAGTTCCATCGTTCCGATGAACCTTGTTGCGTTCTTTCCCTTCCTTTCGACCTCTACGAGCTTGTCCTTGCCTTTGAACTCGCCTATGATGCTCTTTCTGAGGTTGTCTATGCTCTGTGCCTTCGTACCACGGACAAAATCGTATCCGTTTGTTCTCTTACCACTGTATACAGTCAGTATGTAGGACTGCATGGGAGTCCTTTCCGACAGCAGACCGAAGGTCTGCGGTGTTTCTTTTGCCATTGTTCTCATCTCCTTGCCGTTATCTTCCTCATCGCTCTTGCTCCGAGGGTTCCGTCTGACAGCATGGGGGATGGATCCTTTGGACGGTCGGGTGTGACCCATAGACCGTCATAGTAGTCGTGCATGCCGTTGTCCTTGCCTTTTAGGTAGTTGTATTCCACGTGTCCGAGGTACTTCCTGCCCTTGAAGACGTGCATCGTGGTCGTGCTGTTGATGGGAGAATTGGGGAACGTCGCAAGGAAATCCCTGATACGGCCCCATTCGGATTTGGACTTCGCCAGTGCGGCCTTGCGGACGGACTGTATGTCGTCGTATCTCCTTGGGGATGTGTATCCGAGGGGGTCGGCCCCTTTCAGAACCTCCCTGTACTGTGCTCCACCCATGTAGTAGTACAGTTGGTCGTACTGCTCCTTGGACATCTTGGGTCTGGCTTTGGATGCCCTCTCGGAGGTCTTTGCATCCACTTTGAGGACGCCCTTGGTCGTTCCATCCTTTCTGAGGACGGAATAGATGCCGTCGGGGATCTGACCGTAGGCTTTGACCTTGAGTTCCCTCTTGTCCTTCGCTTCGATGTAGTATATCTTACCGCTTGTGCGGTCTTGAAGAATGTATCTCATTGTTTCTTCCTCCCAGTAGTCTTGGGCTTGGTCTTAGGAATCTCGACAGTAACTCCCTTGACCTCTTTGTCGGAATAGATGCTGTATCCGCCGGTCCATGTCCTGGTCATGGAACTGTATATCCCCTTGTTCACTTGGATGGATTCGATTCCATCAGGACCCTGACCGTGGAAGTTGATCTTCCTGCGAACCTTGGTATCGCTCAATCTATCTTTGCCGTACCATGCCTGGACCGTTGCCATCTGTTTACTGCGGTCCAATGCCGTGACTGCGTAGCGTTCCTTGGCACCATAGTATGTGGTCGTTTCGTAGACATGCCCTACCTTGAACCTCTTGGCAGTGTCCCTTTCGGGACCCTCCGGTCTAAGCCAATAGGGGGGTTTATCCGGGGTGTTGAAGATAGAGATGTCCCTTCTCTGTACCTCGGTCATGGGTTGGCCGTTCCTCTTGAACTTGACGACCGTGGATACTGTGCTCCCGTACTCGTTGATGTTGGAGATTACGGACTTGCCCTGTCTGAAACGGGTGTCGCCCCATGCCTCATGCATGGCCAGTCTGTTCCTTCTCTTCTGTTCGAGTTCAAGCTCGCGCTTCTTCTCGTATGCAGTCTTCCTTGCCATGTTCAGAGCCTCCTTCCAAGGGTTCCGTCCCTGTTGACGTGATATGCGGTCTTGTCAGTGACCCATTTGACCCCGGGGGAGTTCAGGACCGTGAGCTGACCGAGGGGGTCGCTCATGACGTAATGACCCTGATCCTTGTAGACGACGATTATGACTTGCTTGCGCCTGTCGGTTGTCTGCAACTCCGTTCCGTAGGTCTTGATGAGACTCCTTCTGAGGTAGGATACGTTCACCGCTGAACGGTGGAATGCCTTTGCACTCGGACCGTTGAATAAATCTCTGGGCACGATTGATACGTAGTAGGAATGCATGGTGTCAGTTCCCTCCTTTCTTCTCGCCATAGAGCTTTCCGGTCTCCCTGTTGAAACTCTGGTAGCCTCCTTTTGCGTCCGTCCAGGTAGGTGCGACCGTCTCTAGCGACAGGACCTCCCCGATGAATGTGGGAGGATTGATGAGGCTGATACCTCCCTTGACAGGCTTGCCATGTATGTCCATCATCTGCGTGGGTTTCTCCAATGTCTCTGAGACCGTTGTCTTACAGTACTTGTGCTCGCGGGCGATCCTCGCCCTCATGTTGTCCCTTGATTTGGCGTAGAAATAACCACTATCCACGAGACTCTGGTTGTGCAGGCTGTAGCTGCGGTAGATGTATAGTTTCATGGATCAGTCCCTCCTCTTCTTGTCAAAATGTTCTCCGTCTACGGTCTTCACGAGACTGTATCCGAATCTGGCGGGGATGTCCTTGGCGGATGCATATCCCTTAGACAACCTCCCTACGTTTACGAATGCCCCGTTGGACTTCTGGTAGGTGCTCAGTTTCTTCCATTCGGATTCGGCGTGCTTGAGGGCGGTCTCGTAGGTACGATAGAACGTGGGTGCCGGAACGGTCACTCCCTTGGACGTTCCTACGACAGAAACGATCACAGCATAACTCAGAGGCAACTGGTTGGTTCCCTGTTCCTTCTGCTTCCTCTCCTTGTACATCGCCCTGAGGAGGGAGAATGCCTTGGATTCGACGGTCTTAGGTACGAAGTATTCCCAATTGGTCATGAAATCGCCGGTCCATATCTGTCCGTCCACTGTGATGGATGCGTATGCCGCATTCCATCCATCCGAGACGTAGACTCTGGCGACGATATCGCGACCTTCGTTCCAGTCGGTCTTGGATTTGAGAGGGTCCTCCTGTATCTCCCACTTGCCGTTGGGGGATTTCCATAATGTCTTTCCCATGGTATCAGAGCCCCCTGATCCTTGTCATCTTGAGGGGGTAGGACAACGGGCTATCGACATGGTATGTCGTCCAGTTACTGAATTTCGTCCAGGTAAGTCCGGATTTATTGTTGAACCGGAACTCGCCGTATTCTTTCATACGGGTGCCGTTCTGGGTAGCATGGAATGAAACGATCTCCACGCTCTTATGCATGGAAAGCACGAGCTTTGCTGCCCATAGCATAGCACGGTTCAGGTCATCTGAGATGTACTGAGATAATACATCGGGTGTGGTACGTTCCTTACTACTCATTTCGGTGATACGCAGCATGTATACGGTCATGGTCACTGCACTCCAGTAGTCTTCTTGGTCTTCCTGCCAGGGGCGTTGATTGCCACGATTGCGTCACGGATCATCATGTCCGCCGGATAGAGAGCCCTTACCTGAACGTCCAGCCAGCTCTCCTTTGGGTTGGGTCTGAGTTCTCCGTTGCGAGTCTTGGTCAGTTGGGATTTGTTGCAGAGTCTCTTTGCGATGTCCTCGTCGTAGATGAGGGTGGAGGCACCTTCGGAATACTGTTTCCAGTCCTGTGCTCCGCCGAGGATCACCTTCTTGTAGTTGGAGGTGTCGAGATTGAATGCTCCGCCCCTCCATTCCTTCTGCTTGTCCAGAAGCTCGATGGCGTATGTCTTCACACCGTTCTCCCATGCACTGCGGGGCTTGGCTTTCCTGATCTCTGCCAGGACCTTGTTGATGGATGCCATGGTATCACAACTCCTTCTTGCCGAGGTTCCCGTTGGGATAGATGATTTGATAGTATGGCCCCAGGTCTTTGAAGTACGCAGGGGATACGACGTATCCGTTCTTCATTATCGGGTGTTCTGAGTAGCTGAACACTACGTAGCCGATGACGGTCTTGGAGGACTTTGTCTCCTTGATGATCATGAAGCCATACCCGTCCTTGGAATGGGTGGCGGCGTATGCTCTGGCATCCTTCACGTTATCGAATGTCTTGATGGGGTCGGAGTGTTTGAGCACGCGACCGTACATGTGGGATGCACTCTTTACCAGTAGGTATCTTACCATCACATCATCCTCCTTGGCCCATATTTATTGTCCTTGCGTGTTGTCATTATCATGATCTCATACCTTCCTGGTCTTCAGCCTTCCCAAGATGAACAACTTGGATACTCTGTTGCCATTATCCAACTCGACCATTTCCGGAGTGACCTTTACGATTCTTGCGATTTCGACACGGTAGACGTTGTCCGGCCATTTCTTGGTCCCACGGTTGTACCCTCTGCGGTATGCGATGGTGTCACCAACCTTGTACGGGGTCTTGTCGGCAATGCGCCTGTTGGCGTATATTGTGGCAATCGCCCCGATGACTTCCGCATTCTCCCGCTTCCTGACATGGCCGAGGGGGATGTTCTGGGCATGAGCATATGCCTCTGCCGCAGAGCTGATTTCCCGTTCGGTCATGTGGATGTTGTAAACGTGCTTCTCATACGGCCTGAACTTCGGATCGATTGTGACCATGGTATCAGAGCCTCCTTAGTTTTCCGGTCTTGGGATCGACGAAAGAAATCTTGGCTTTGTTTCCGTCATATACCCACCACGAATATTCCCTATCGAACATCGCGATCTTCAACACCCCGTATTCCTTTCCCAACTCTAAGGAGCCTTTCTTCTTGGAGGGATGGTTGATGGTAATGTTCCATCCGTCGTGGTACTTTTCGATTAGATTCCTGCGAAGGTTATCCAGATTCGCTGCGCTCATCGTTTCTATTTCGATAGCACGCTTTGTCTTGTATCCCGGGAGGGAATGTGCTTCGACGTAATACCTCTTCATGTCATCATCCCTTCACGTTGCTGTCGCCTCTGAGGAACGAGGCGTACTTGTTCGCCTTCTCGGCGGTCTTGAATCTGGCGTGGATCTTGCCGTTCAGGTAGACCTCTGTGCCTTTGACGACCACGTTGCATGTGTATGTGGGGTGGAGGTAGACATTCCTCTTGTCCACGGTTATGCGGACGATTATACCGTCCAAAATACCGGGTCCGCCTGATGAGTTGGCGTTGTTGATGAGCAAGGGGATCTTGACCTGTCCGGTAGACCTTCCGACGTATCCCATGATATCGTATTCCTCCCCATAGTCCTTCCCGGTCTTGGGGTCGCCGTAGAAGATACGGATGCGCTGGTTCCTGTTACCCATGTAACGGAGGAGGATGTCGCTGACGGCCTTGGGTGTTCCGGCATCGAACTGAACACCGTCGATTATCTTGTGTTCTGGCATGGTCAGTACACCCCCTTCTCGGCTGCGGTCTTGCGCTTCTTGGAGAACGATACGACGGTCACATCGGATGTTCCGGTGTATTCGTACTTTGCATTGTAGCCGTAATCATTCAGAGTACTGATGATGCTGGTGAGTCCCACCCCTCCATTCCAATGCGGGATGAAGGGCTTGCCGTTATTCAGGGATGCCCCGTAAGATGGCTTGTCCTTCTTCGCACGTGCATCCAGAAGGATCTTCACCATGCTTGGGGATTCGTTGAATGCGTTGGCGGCCGCTGTGGATTCCTTGTCGTATCCGATGCCCGTAGTGTATCCAGTCTCTATCTGTTCGTTCGCCAAGCGTCCGTTCTTGAGATATGAGTATGTCAGGTATGCCCTGGCCTGATATCCATAGATACCGGCTCTGGAGGTCCATGTGATTCTGACGCGTCCTTCGACAGGCAGACCGACGTTCTCGGCCTTGTCGATCATCTCGGTCCTTCTCTTGTATTCCTTCTCCATCGCTTTGCGGAAGCTCGCTTCGGATGAGTAGGTGACGAGCTGATTCTTGGAGTTCCAATGTTTCTCGTTCGGATCGAACTTCCTCATGATGGTTCCTTTTGCGATATCCTTGCGGATGCTTGCGTATTTGCTTGTTGCAGTTGTCATTTCAATCATTCCTTGATTCGTTAGTTACCGTTGTTCTGGCCCTTCCGGTA
>CALAVG010000102.1 GCA_937892275.1 uncultured Methanomicrobiales archaeon
CGTGACTGGAGTTCAGACGTGTGCTCTTCCGATCTAGAATGACGGTCTGCTCTGTTCCTGGAAATGGATACGGTGCCTCTCAAGGGATTCCAGACGTTCATGGGCATTCTCGGAAGTAGAGGCTTTGAGAAAGGTGAGGGCAGCAGCGACATCGTTCGTAAGCGAAGCGGGGCCCTTGAGGTCATAGTTCCTGACGTAAACAGCAGCGGTCTGCCTTGATACTCCGAGGGACTTGCCCAATTCCTCCATGGTCACGTTCGATTGGCGTAGGACATATGCGACTGGTAGATCCTGGTAATCTGTCATGGTTGAAAAGTCGGAATCATGGTATTTAAGTGGATATCGCCTGGGAAGAATGCGTTTAACAAATGTAAAATGGAATATGGACAGGAGGAGGGGGAGACCTCCCGCGGTATAAGGTGTTTAGTTCTCTTCGAAGTACTTGTAGGCTATGTCCAGCAGCATGTCGCCGTCGACCTCGCCGTTCTCCACCATCTCGACCACGTGCTCGTTGACATACTTCTGGAGTCCGAGCGCGTCATCTACATCGTCCCTTGCGAAACCCAGGATGTAAGCCTTGTCCAGAGGGCATTCGTTGAGATACGCGTACGGTCTGTATGTGGTGCCGTATGTCTCCACCAGTTTGGAGTACTTTCCGGTGTCGATCATAAGGCTGGGGACTATGCAGTACGGGGCATCGGGGATCCCGGGAAATTTGGCTACCACTGCAGTGACAATGTCGTCTGGAGCAGGCTCCTTGAGTCCGTGGTCGATTCCGATGATCGCCTGTTCGTAACCGCAGGATAGGCGCTCCAATCTGAGGTAGATCAGGTCGGGGTCCTCGAGTTCGATAGCCCCCTCGATCTCCTTGCACGCCCTAGACATGATCGGTTTCAACATGAATATCGGGAAGTAACCGCAACACGAGAACTCGTCCCTGTCGAAAACCGACGACAATATCTTGCAGTACTGGTCCAGCTTCAGGTAATCGGCGTACGGTCCGTCCTCGAGGTCGTCCTTGGCATGGAGGATGAAAGCATCGGCGAGATTGTCGTATGTAATGGGCAACCCCTTCTCCGACAGCTGCTTGACAGCGCGATCGATGAAGTAGATCATATTGTTCCTGGCATCCAGAAGCGACCTCGCATCACGAACTTCCTCGACGGTATACTTACCGGCATCATCCTGTATGACCCCGTCCGTAGAGATGCTTCCGGGTGTGAGGTAGCCTTTGTGCATGACGGACAGGTCCTCGTATGACGTCACGTCGTCATTGGGATTCATGATCGTGGACAATGATCCCATGTTCATACCCCTTTGTTGATCTGCCTGTACTTAGCATACCTGCAGAATTCGCATCCGCCAGGGCATTTCTCACATCTTTTGACATTGGACTTTATCATCGAGATGTAGTGGTTCCTCTGCAGCTGTATGGGCTCCAGGTACATCTCGGAGATGGACTCCAGGTCTTCCTTAAGATCGTCCACGAAGGGCCTCAGTTCGCCACGGTAGTACTGGCGCATGTTGACCGAGACTGCCATGTGCTTGGATATCTCCGCAGCATTCTGCGTGCCGTACTTGATCTCGAGGAGCTCAGATTCCTGGTCCGCTGCTTCGAAAACGGCATCCAGTTTCATGACGTCACCGATTGGGTAGCCGTACGAATCGATCATGAACTGGCCACTCATAGGTTTGTGGTCGCCCGCAGGAACTCCAAGTGCGATGCGCTGGAGTTCGTTGTGGGTCTGGTTGTTAAGCTGTGCTTTGAGGCTTGATGCCTCGATTCCGTGGTTTACGTTATTATCGATAACCATTTTCTTCTTCTCCTTGAACGGTCAGGGAGCCGACCCCGACCGACATTATGGTTTAAGCGACCGACAAAACGTACCTTTATGAGTCTGAACTTGGATTCCGACAACGTCGGGTCCCTATCCAGGGTACGCTCAGCGCGAGTCCCCGGCGATGATTGTCTTTGGTCGGACTATCGCCGGGTGCCGATCACTATTCACTGCCCTCGGCTGGGCATATGAACCGTTATCATTCACCTCCCCAGCGAAGGTTACTCTTTTCAGTCTGGGCTTCTAACCACTCGATGACCTCATCGTAGGGTGCTACAGACGTATGGATGGAATCCCAATCCATGGTAAGATAGTCATGGACCCTGCGGCATTGTTTTTCGGTCTCGAACGGACCAAAAATCCTCTTGTCATATGTGATGTAACCCCTGACATCTTTGCTGTA
Organism: uncultured Methanomicrobiales archaeon; assembly: GCA_937892275.1. Taxonomy (GTDB): domain Archaea; phylum Thermoplasmatota; class Thermoplasmata; order Methanomassiliicoccales; family Methanomethylophilaceae; genus Methanoprimaticola. The sequence continues at coordinate 2,242 of CALAVG010000102.1, forward strand.
CATTTCCCCTGAGACGGCCCAAGCATCGTCGATACCAACAGCCTCAACCATATTGATGTAAGGGCCAGAGGTAGATTCGTCGGGGTACTCATCGAGCAGTACGACCACGTAAACACACACATACCATTTCTTTTTGCGAGTGATGTCGAAAGTTGGCCTGTTGAGCTCCTTGATGACTTTGTTGTAGGATTTTTCATCATCAGGATCCGCATTGTATGACAGATATGAGAGGTAGCTCATAGCCTTGTCCACCTGCGTGTTGAGCTCTGCGACATATTTGACATCGCACTTGGTCACAAGGTCATCTGAGAGCAGGTCGTGGATCATATTCAGATAGTGGAAGAGGAAGAAGTAATCTGTGGACTTCGCTTTGGCGAAATGGGGAGGTCTAAAACATGTTACATATGCATGGTCCGGAAAAGAGTAATAGAAGTGATCATCCGAATACGTATCCGAAATGTAGCTCTTCATGGACTCATCGATCTTCCTGCGGAGAGTGATGACTGCGGAGATCGCATTCTTGGAATCTAGACTGACTTTGTCAGTATAATCGCTCACGAGACTGCCATCATTGAGATACATACCCGGTAATTTAGGGAAGAAATTCTCTAGACCGGAGTGGTAAGGATCGACAGGTTCATTAATCCCGCCACCTGATTTCGAGATAACAACTTTCCTCTTGATCAACAAGTCCTTATGCAGATAATCAAGGTGGTTGAGGACGGTCTGCTTGGTACCTTTGTCGCTCATTGCAAGGTCAAAGAGTCCAAGAACATGCTCGGGGATCTTATCCCTAAGATTGTTGTCAAACCACTCGAAGTATCTGTATATCGTAGGCCTGGAGACCATGAGCATCTCGGCCAGAAACATGACTGTGATGCCTATCATCTCGAAGACCGCTTTGATATTTGTAAGTGCCTCTTTCGCCATCAGCAATGATTAGGAGTTCTTATATTAAAAATTTATGTATCACAGTGTAATATCTACAGATGC
>CALAVG010000103.1 GCA_937892275.1 uncultured Methanomicrobiales archaeon
CCATATAATAAATTAAGTTAGGGTGGGGCGAGTTAAGCCCCTCGTAAAAGGATTCTACAGCGAGATATCGGCGCGTTGCCATCATAAGGAGAACGGTATAGGTACCCAAGAGTTCTCCAGATCGACGGTGAACGAGTAATCGCCTATGGTTTCCGCCATACTTTGTGCACTCCCGGTCGGGATGGGGATAGCGTGATCGCCGCCACCTGGCGGTGTCATGTTCGGATTCGACATATAAGCAGAAGCGCATCATGCTCGTCCGTGTTGATATAGCATTCCGTCCTGCCGTCGGTGTATTCGAAAACGGTTATAACGGACGTGGGCGATGTTGACGCAATGACAGGAAACATGACCTTGGTACTCCTCCGTCACGGAGAGAGCGAATGGAACAAACTCAACCTATTCACGGGCTGGACCGACGTGGACCTCTCCGACACCGGAAGGTCCGAGGCAATGATGGCCGGGAAGCTCATGAAGGAGGAAGGCTTCGATTTCGACGTCTGCTACACATCGTACCTCAAGCGTGCGATCCACACACTCAATCTCGCACTCAACGAGATGGACCGCGAGTGGCTCCCCGTGATCAAGTCATGGAAGCTCAACGAGAGGCACTACGGTGCCTTGCAGGGTTTCAACAAGGCCGAGATGGCCGAGAGATTCGGCGAGGACCAAGTCAAGAAATGGCGCAGATCCTACGACATCCCCCCGCCGGCACTTGCCGAGAGCGACACCAGGAACCCAGCATCCCAGGAGCAGTACAGGGACGTTCCCAAGGAAGTTCTCCCCCTGACCGAGAGCCTCAAGGACACCGTCGCCAGGGCAGTACCGTTCTTCAACGACGTCATCAGGCCCAGGATGCTCGCAGGCGACAGGATCATAATCGCCGCCCACGGAAACTCGCTACGTGCATTGGTCAAGTACTTCGAGGAGATCTCCGACGAGGACATCGTTGGTGTGAACATCCCCACAGGCGTCCCGCTGGTCTACGAGTTTGACAGGGATTTCAAGGTCGTCTCCAAGAGATACCTCGGTGACCAGGAAGCAGTCAAGGCGAAGATGAACGCCGTGGCCAACCAGGCTAAGAAGAAGTGAATACCATATAAATGAGGAATCAATCGGGTTGAACATCATGACAGCATTCAAAGATTCCAGCAACATCGCGGTAGGCGACGGAACGGTCACTGTGAGCGGATGGGTCCAGGATATCAGGAACATGGGAGGTATCGCATTCCTCCGATTGCGTGACAGATACGGTGTCATCCAGGTCACGATGCCCAAGAAGAAGATCGATCCAGAGCTCTTCGGGAAGCTCACATCCCTTTCCAGGGAATCGGTCGTCTCCATTACGGGTGAGGTCAAGGAGAGCAATCAGACCGCTCTCGGTCTCGAAGTCATCCCTTCAGGATACGAGCTCCACAGCGAAGCTGGAGTACCCCTTCCCATGGGTGTCATCGACAAGGTCAATGTTGAGATGGACACACGTCTCAACAACAGGTTCATGGACCTCAGGAAGCCCGAGATAAAGGCCATCTTTGAACTGAAGTCCATGATGGTGGAGCTCATCGAGGAGGCCGTCCGTGAGAACGGATTCACACAGGTGTACACACCCAAGATCTCCGCTGCCGGTGCAGAAGGAGGAGCGGAACTCTTCAAGATCAAGTACTTCGACAAGGATGCTTTCCTATCGCAGTCACCCCAGCTCTACAAGCAGATCCTCATGT
>CALAVG010000104.1 GCA_937892275.1 uncultured Methanomicrobiales archaeon
GGTACATAGCGACTTGCATAAGATCCACCGATGAGGAACAACCCACAGGAGCCACACCTCCGGGACATCTTCTTGGAAATCTATCATTCTATCTGAGCCATGAATGAGGTATCGGACGGATACACCGGTCCATGGGCCGGGAGGTCTCCCTCCCGGAAATGGTTCAGGGGTCGCACCGACCGTGAATGCCTCGAGCTTGGATCCGATCCGACGGGTGGACCCGGATCGATCAAGGAGGTCAGTCGTTGCCGAGGACGGTCTTCGGGATCAGGGATACGGTGATCTCGCATCCGTCGGATTCATATCTTTTCATCATGCCCGGGATATCCCTGTGCCTGATGTCGTCTGGATCGTCGTTGCTGCATACGCATCCGCTGCAACGGGTGCAGGGATGGTCCTCAGTTGCGGGATGATGCTCCCCGGAGGGGGAGCGGGGATCGGGACCGATGGCTGTGGCGGTAGCGGTGTCATCGTCATCGGGATCGTCCGCGTGATCGCGGAGATGTCTCCTGAAGGCTATTGCGTTGCATAGCCTGTCCTCGATATCGGATACCAGGAAGGCGATGTCCTGGAGATCGTCTCCGGGTTCGATACAGAATATGTAGTAGTCGACGAGGGTGTTCAGGAGTGCTTCGAGTATCACTGATTCGTTGCCTTGGGCGAGTGTGTCCAGAGCTTCGATCATGGTGCTCTCGAGATCGTCGGGATCGTCGATCGGGATCCTGTTGTCTATGGATGTCAAGAGTTCTTCTGAGAAACGGATGTTATTGTTGTATTCTGACATTGATATGGTCACTTTTCCTCACGGTCTTTCGGGAAGAGGGGCCGCGGTCCTCTGTGACCTTCGAACGGGAACGGACGGCGATGGCCTGGACGGTGTTCCCGGACGATGCGATGATGATGTTACTTGCCGGAGGGAGAAATGGTACGGAGGGGGTGTTGTGACAGGGATCTCATTGTTGGGGATCGCCTTTCCTCTCCGTCGACCTTTTCCGGCTGCAGGATACGGTATGCGGAGATAGGATATAAGGTTCTGTGAGAGGGTTCGCGGGTTGTCCGCTTAGTACGATGAGGGATG
>CALAVG010000105.1 GCA_937892275.1 uncultured Methanomicrobiales archaeon
GGTAATGTCTCTGATAAGGCGATTGGCGGTCTTTTCAAGATCTATCCCAGGCATCTTCTTCGACGGTTTCATGTAGGCGAACATGAAGTAGTTGCGGAAGTAGTCCCTCTCGGACAGTATGTTCTCCAATGTCCTGTTGTACTGTGAAAGTTCCTTTGCGGACATCATCTTGGATATCCTGCTCCCGAGAACGGTACTTTCCATCTCCTTCCTGGAATTGCAACGGTGGACGACGATCCTCTCGTTGTAGGCATCATCCTTGTCCAAATCTCCGTTGGAGATCAGCCAATCGACGGATGTCTGTATAAGGCCTGCGACACCCATCTCGAGCATTCCGATCCCGCCTGCAATATCGTCTATTATGAGGTCCTCTGCTTCAACCTCTTTAAGTCCGTACGTATTGACTGAATCCCACTCTATTGACATGATTTCCCAATCATAGAAGGGGTAGATAAAAGGACCCATTTCATTGTTACTGGATGTACAAAAAGTATGTGATATCAACCTATGTTAACTGGTATGCCCTAGGAAAAAGACAGAATAAAATGTATAGGAAAGGAAGGTGACCGCCCATTGAGATCAATGAGCGGTCGTTTGGACATCAATCCCACTCGGTCACACCGGTATCATTGGTGAGAACATCCTTGTGGAATTTTGGTCTCTCAACTCCGGCATTCTTCTGCTCTTTGTAGTCCTTGTAGACCTCCACAGCACGGGGGAACAGCTTGAAGATCACAATACAGTTGACTATACCGCATATTGCGAGTAGTATGTCCAATATAGCGAATACCATGTCCGATGCATAGAAGGATGATACGAATACGACCACCAGTACGAGAACGATGATACCCAATCTCGCATATCTCGATTCGGTGATGAACTTCAGATTGTTCTCTCCGATGACGAAGTCCCCCATCAGACAGGTGATAGCGAACAGGAAGATGAATATGAACACCAGGGTCGGTGCGATTCCTCCGATGGCCTCCTGGAAGATGCCCTGGAGATAAGGCATGGAATCGGTTCCGATCTCTACGAGGGGGTCGAATCCGCCATACGTGAGAACGACAAGTGCGGTCAACGTACAGATGATGGCTTTCGGAAATATGGGTGATACTTCCGGTACGGGCGTTGCCTTTACCCGTGACCCCGCTACCGGTGCAAAAGGTCTCTTTGGTGAGTTCCTTACCAACGCACAGGGCGAGGACGTTGTTGCCGGTG
>CALAVG010000106.1 GCA_937892275.1 uncultured Methanomicrobiales archaeon
CCTGCCTGTTCATGCCTGTGAGCGCCATCATGGCGTAATCCACACCTTTGATGAACCAATCTGGCGCATCAGTGAGGTCCGCCACTTCCGATACCGGTTTGTTCTTGTGTGGTACACCAGGATCCTCCGGGTAGCCTATGGAGATGAGAATGACGCTCCTGTGGCCTTCAGGGACATCGGCGTTGGACTGTTTCTTCCCGGCCATCATCGCCCAGCATGTCCCGAGACCGAGGGTCTGGGCGAAGAGGACGAGATGTTCGCCGTAGTACCCTGCATCGATGTTCAGGTGTTCCGAATCGGGACCGGATACGACGATGTAGTTGACCGCATTCTTGAATTTCATCAAGCTCTTTAGCAGGAACTTGCTGAACGCCCTGGGCTCATCGAGGACCAGCCTGATGGACATGCCGCTCTTCTCATTGATCTCGGAGATCTCCTTCTGCAACAGCTCCAGTGTCTCCCCTTCTATCTTCCTGTCGGTGTACAGCCTGACCGAATGTCTTTCCTTTATCGCTTCATCGAAATTCATATGTTCACATCCTATAGTCGGCCAACGCCTGCAGGTTGGCATTGGTGGTCTGCGGAGGTACTCCGCATTCGGGGGCTATTATCGGATATCCCGCCTTTGCCGCCTTGATTGCTGAATTCCTGACATCGTCGGGGGTCCCTTGCATGAGGACGCTGATAGGATCCACGCCTCCGACAAGGATCGCCTTGTCGCCGTAACGTTCGACCATTCCTTCGGGATTATCGTAGCTCTGGACCGAGAGTGCCGTGGCGCCGAGGTCGATCAATACGTCTATCACATGTTCTGTCTCGCCACATACATGCGTGGTCGAGAAGGATTCCCTGATCTCCGAATACACCTTCTTCTCGTAAGGGGCGAACATGGGGAAGTAATCGGGAGGAAGGATCTCCTCCGCGGCCTCCGTTATCATGAAGATGTTGTCCGAGACAGCTGACATCGCACGTGCGTATTCGCACTGATACGGGGTCACCCTGTCCACCCATGTGGTGACGATATCAGGATCCATGAACAGCCCCATTATGAACGTCTCCGGACCGACCAGGAACTGGGCCACTTCGAGAGGTCCGTTCATGCATGATGTCAGGAAGAGCTCCGGATGCTCCTTTGACAGACGCTCCGCGGTACGGACGTACATCGAACACCTTCCTTCGGACAGGAATTCGTCCACAGGCATGAATTCGGGAGGTTCCATCAGTGTCTCCGTTCTCCACGGCGAGCCGACAACTGAAGGCTGTATGCTGTTGCTTCCCTCCTTGATCTCGCATCCGAGCCTTTCAGCTTCAGAGGTGAGATCGAATGGTATCCTGACGGTAGCGAAACCGAATTGCTTGGAGGGCTGAAGGGCCAGAGCGATCATTGCATCCTTTTCGAAGTTGGCCTTGGGCCATTTGCTGTCGCAGAGGGACATGAGCTCTATCGTTCCCGTCTGAGAGAACAATGCGGGCGGAGCGGAACCTTTGTTCTCGCCGTTCATCGCATCGACGATCTCCTGCTTGGTGTTCATGTGGGGAAAACAGACCGTTCTACAGTTATAAAGGAAAGGTATTCGGACATGCGATGATAGATTGCAACGTCCTCATAGTTGGCGGGGGCTTGGCAGGGCTCTCGGCAGCAGTGCATCTGAGAAGGGCAGGTATAGAGGACGTCATCGTGATCGAGAGGATGTCCGGGAAACAGTACGGACATTATCACAGGACCTGCGGTGAAGCGGTGAGCGACAGAATGCTACGTATTTCACGTACCAAATCCGATTGTGTCGTCCGCAGGATCGACGAAGCCGTCATATCATGCGAAGGTGTCGATATCAGGGTCCGTGTGAAGGGCCAGATAATCGATCGTGAGAGGCTCCTAGAGGACATGAGGGCCCAAAGCGGTGCCCAGGTGGTAACAGGGTCTGTGACATCCGTCAGAAGGGATCCGGATGGCTATATTGTGGTCACCGGATCGGAGGAATACCATTGCAGATACCTCATAGGTGCGGACGGAGCTTTCTCCGTAGTGAGGAAGTGCATCTTCGGCCACGAGCCGGATGTGAAGCTCGCCGCCGTCAACAACCTTGTCAAAGGGGATTCGAATTCCGGGACGATAGGTTTCTCTGTCTCTCCGGATTACAATGGACTGTACAAGTGGGACTTCCCGTCGAAGGACGGACTCAGGTCCGTGGGATACACGCTGGGCGATGATGATGTCAAGGATCCCGTCGAGAGAGGTATCCGCTACATCGTCACCAGCAACAACAGGACGGTGGTGAAGGAGGATTGCTGCATCGTCGGTGACGCAGCCATCCTGGCGAATCCGCTCTGCTACGGAGGCATCGGTATAGCACTGTTATCAGGCAGGAAGGCAGCCGAGGCCATAGCGAAGAAGAATCTCGGAAGATACCAGAAATGGGTCAGGAAAGTAGTGATGCTCGATCACCATTACATGGATGCTTACTACACGGTGATGAAGTGGGGACGTGAGGATTATCCAGATGCCGTGGCACCGTTCAGGAACGGGAGTTCATTCCTTCTTCTGAGAGGAGCGTACGCAATGTTCAGACGTCCCAAGTGGGCAAATGTGTATATGTCCATCTGGATGGGTTTTAAGTTCTGTTGGTAACTTCTTCCTATATTACGCGCGTTCTTTTTATTTTATATACAATAATACAAATACAGGTCATAGTTGATCGCATGGTAGATTTTAGCTACGAAGTCACAGAGAACATCGCCGTCCTCTCCGAGTCCTCGAAGGGATGGACAAAGGAACTCAATCTGATCAGTTGGAACGGAAGGGAGCCCAAGTACGATATCAGGGAATGGTCCCCCGACCACAGCAAGATGGGCAAGGGAATTACGCTCTCCGATGAAGAGGTCGAGGTTCTCAAGAAGGCCCTCGATTCCAGAGATATCTGATTTCAAATCCAGACCGGGGAGTGATCCCCGGCCATCGCCTTTCCACCGTTTTTATCGTCTATTTTTGTTAACTTATCTGTTCATATACATAGTCGTACATACGGGGTTACAGCATCTTAGATGCGAAAACGTGATCATATGGCGTACGGCGGATACAGGAACGAAAGGGAAAGACCGAGGGAATTCTTCAAGGCCACATGCTCTGAGTGCGGCAAGGAGTGCGAGGTACCTTTCAAGCCCACCAGCGGAAAACCCGTCTATTGCAGGGACTGCTTCCAGAAGCACAGACCCGCTGTCGAGCGTGACAGATCGAAATTCTAAAACCGAAAAACAAACGGGGCTCAAAGCCCCATTGAAATCACTTCTTGGGTCTCGTTGCGTTGTACATCGAGAGCAGCATGAACGTTGGCAGGGCGATCAGTGCTGAGGCGCATCCGATTATGAGGATGATCGCACCGGGTACTCTCATATCGAATCCGAACAGTACTATCGATCCGATGACGATGCATATGCCGCCGACCACGAAGAGGATCTCCGAGAGCTTCTTATGCTGTCTTGGTTCCATGTTCAGGCCACTTTCTCGCCGGCGGAGGATGATGCGCTCTCGTCCCAGATCTCCAGGACCTTGAATTCCCAGACTGCGACAGTGGTGAGGTTGAATCTGTCCATCGCGGCGTACATCTTGTCGAACGCCTCACCTTCCACGAGCCTTCCGGTCGTGGCGGCCTTGAGGGAATATGCGTTCTTCCCCTGCCAGACCAGGATCTCGACGTTGGGATTGGATTTCAAGTATTCGCATGTCCTGTGCATGAAGACCTCGGCGACGAGTATGGTGTCGTGTCCGACCATGGATAGGCTCGCACAGACTATGGCATGGGGCTTCCCGTCAGGTGAGACGGTCGCAAGGATCTTGTGACTGTCCGGGCTCTGGATCATCTTGGCTACTGGATCGGGTATGGATACCATTCAATTCACTCCTCATCTGTTTCGACGGTACGGAGGCACTGTATAACGAGCTCCATCTTACCGTTCTTATAATACGGGACGGTCTTGCATTCGACCGTCTTTCCCGTCATGGGTATGACCTTCCTGCGTACGGAGTTCGTGGGCTCACCGATCACGACCGTGCCTGCATCGCAGTCCGCACAGGGTATCGAGTTCTTGAACAGCTGGTGACATTTCATCTCAAGTGCTTTTTCGACCCTGATGCCGAAAGCCATCTCTCCAGCATGGTTCATCCACAGGATGTTATGGTCCGCATCATGGATGACGATGACCTCCTCGATCGTGTCGAGGATAAGGTTCATGAGTTTCTCGGAATAAATCTCGGATTTGTCCACGGTCTTACCCCAGGGAATATATCGCATTCGGTATAGATAAACGAGTGTCCCGATTCAGGGCTGATGTGGCCTCCTGAGCGACCAACCTATTTTAATACGGTGATTTGGATAGAGGCGGTCGATGAATTACGACGTTGTCATAATAGGTGCCGGACCCGCAGGACTCACAGCAGGAATCTATGCAAGATCCAAAGGTATGACAACACTTCTCATCGATTCGGGACGCGTCGGCGGACAGCTCGTCAGTCTGTATCCTGAGAAGGGAATTCATAATTATCCCGGTTTCGAGACGATCCAGGCCAGGAAACTCTCTGACAAGCTCTACGCTCAGGCAGAATCAATGGGCTGCGAGATCAAGGAGAACGAGAAGGTCGAGGAGATCAATAACGGCGACCAGGAACTCATAGTTGTGTCTAAACTCGCTGAGTATCACACGAAATCGGTTATCATCGCCATCGGTATGGGAAGCTTCAAGCCCAAGAAGATGGGATGTCCGGGAGAGGAGGAGCTCTACGGCAAAGGCGTAACATACATTCTGCCTGCCAAGGAGGAGCTCGTAGGTAAGAGGGTCACGATGTTCGGAGGCGGAAACAGCGCCATCGACATGGCTATGATCTCCACACAGGTCGCGGAGACCACATTGGTCCACCGCAGGGCAGAGTTCAGGGCCGACGAATCTACCGTCAGGGAACTTGGGAAGAGCGAGGTCAAGACCATCATGAACGCCAACCTCAAGTCCATCAACGGTACCGACAAGGTGGAGTCCGTAACGCTCACCATAGGCGAGGAGGAGACAACAATCCCGACGGACCTGGTCGTAATCAACATCGGAATATCTGCTGATCTGGATGATCTGAAGAAATGGGGAATCGAGCTGACCAAGGACGGTCTCGTCAAGGTAGATTTCGATATGTCCACCAACCGCCCGGGGATATTCGCATGCGGGGATGTCGTCTCCTACGAGGGCAAGTACAAGCAGATCACCACAGCCTGCGGAGAGGCGACCACCGCCACCATGATGGCCTATAAGTTCGCCAAGAAGCCCTATTGGGCATGATTCGGACATCCTTTTATCCGTATCAGGGTATGCTGCATACATGAATGCCACCGGAGGGTCCGCGGATTTCACCGCGGGAGGATACATAGTCGAGCATGGATCCCTGGAACCGTGCACGGTGGTATGCACAGACGGGAGAGCGGAGATCGACCGCTCGGAACCCGACAGATGCGATTTCAACGCCATTTTCATAAGGGATCTGGTCAACGCCCACACACATTGCGGCGATTACGGGCTGAAGGTCCCTCCCGGACTTACCTTGGAAGAGCTCGTGGCCCCTCCCGGCGGACTGAAGCACAGATATCTTTCAGGTCTGGACAGCAAAGGTCTCGAGGACAACATCCGCAGGTTCGACGCAGCATCCTCGGGATACGGGTCTGCATCCTTCATTGACTTCCGCGAAGGCGGTGCGGAGGGATGCATGGCACTGCGCAGGTGTAGCAGGGATGTGATCATATTGGGCCGTCCGATCTCGAAGGAATACGACCCCGAGGAGATATCGGACATCCTATCCGTCGCCGACGGCATAGGCATATCCAGCATATCCGACATGGATCCGAGTTATCTGGAATCAGTGGCGGACGATGTCCGTAGGGAGAGGAAGATATTCGCCATACATGCCAGCGAGAGGATCCGCGAGGATATCGACACTATCCTGTCGCTCGATCCCGCATTCGTCGTGCACATGTGCGAAGCAACGGACGACGACATGGCCAAATGCGCCGAAGCAGAGGTACCGATAGCGATATGTCCCACATCCAACGCCTACTTCGGCAAGGAGACTCCGATTATCCGCATGTTGGACAACGGAGCGGATGTGATGCTGGGGACGGACAACGGTATGCTGTGCGAACCCGATATGATATCGGAAGCAAGCGTGTTCTCATCGCTGGTATCCAATCAGGGCGGGGATCCCGGAGAGGTATGGAAGGCCCTGTCGAACGCGAGCAAGTTATTAAATCGCACGAGTAGGATGGAGTACCAGATATCGGAACGGTATCTCACGGTCATCCCGCAGAGGGATAAGGGTAACACCCTTTTATCTAACCCGTTCCGCGTAAAAATCGAACGAAGGAGTGAATAAGTATGGCATTCGATAGGATCCTGGTTCCTACGGACGGAAGCGAGTATACGAAGCCAGCGATCATCAAGGCGATCGAACTGGCGAAGATGGCAGGCGGAAAGGTTACAGCACTGTACGTGCTGGATCAGACGGTTCTGACGAATATGCCGATGGATACGGCCGTCATGAATGTCTACAAGACCCTCGAGAAGGAAGGCCAGGAAGCGGTCGACTTCGTCCTCAACACAGCAAAGGAGAACGGAGTGGAGGCCGAGGTCTCCATCAAGGAGGGAACACCCGTCAAGGTCATCCTCGAGGAGTCACCCAACTTCGATGTCATAGTCATGGGTACGCTGGGAAGGACCGGCATGTCCAAACTTCTTATGGGAAGCGTCGCCGAGAGAGTAGTCAGGGCCGCTTCCTGTCCGGTCATGGTCGTAAGGGCGCCGGAGGTAAACTGAATGAGTAAGACTGTAGCAGACATAATGGTCCCCGCACCTATAGTGTGCGAGGTCCCCGGAACACGCAACGATGCGATCAACATGATGGTCAGGAACAAGCTCACCGGTCTCCCGGTGGTCCGCTCCTCCGACGGAATGCTCGTGGGAATAGTCTCCAGGAGGGACATCTTCCGCAAGTTCGAGGAGGACCAGCTCTCGCTGATCATGAAGAAGGAGATCAAGACGATCACACCCGATGCCACAATAGAGGAAGTGGCGGAGATCTTCTACACGATGAGGATCCACAGGCTCCCCGTGGTGGAGGACGGAAAGCTCGTCGGCATCGTCACGCCTACCGATCTGCTCAAGATCATCAGCGGAATGAAGACTACGCTCACAGCGGAGGACGCCATCAACACCACATGCGTCACCGCATACCAGGATGAACCCCTGACATACACGATCCCGGCGATGAGGATCAGCGATGTCACCGCACTGCCCGTACTGGATGAGCACGGCGACCTGGTCGGTATCATCACCGACCGTGACCTGTTCGACGACCAGGTGAAGGATGCGGATGCGATGAAGCTCCTGGGAATCACCGATGACAGCGACCTCGCAGGATACAGGAATGTACTGCCGCTCTTCTACGCGGCCACGGACAGATACCTGCAGGACGACAGGAAGGTCAAGGACTTCATGGTCACGAAGCCGATGACGGTATTCAAGAAGACCACTCTGACAGACGTAGCGAAACTGATGCTCAATCACGATTTCGGACAGCTGCCAGTTCACGGAACAAAGGATGAACTCGTCGGCATGATCTACGATGTGGACGTGCTCAAAGCCCTTCTGAAGTGATCCCGTGGCGGACAACAGCAGCAACGATCTGGCATCTGTGATCAAGCGCAGGGGCTTCATCTGGCCCTCCTTCGAGATGTACGGGGGAGTAGCAGGAATGTACGACTACGGCCCGCTGGGATGCGCCCTGAAGAACAACATCATCGAGATGTGGAGATCCATTTACAAGGGGCGCGAGGGATTCGTGGAGATCGATTCCGAGACAGTGAACCCCAGGGAGGTCTTCAAGGCCTCCGGTCACCTCGACAACTTCGCCGACCTCATCACATACTGCAGCAAATGTCAGGCTCCCTTCAGGGCCGACCACCTGGTGAAGGACTTCTACGACAATCCCGATGTCCTCACGCCCAAGCAGCTCGAGGAGGCATTCGTCAAGCACAACATCAAGTGTCCCGACTGCGGAGGGGACCTCGGTCCCGTCGAGGAGTTCAACCTCATGTTCAGGACCAACATCGGTCCCGGCAACGCACGTGTGGGATACATGAGGCCCGAGACGGCTCAGGGTATCTTCGTCAACTACGCGAACCTGTACCGTTACAATAGGGACAAGCTCCCCATGGGTGTCATCCAGACAGGAAGGAGCTATAGGAACGAGATCGCCCCCAGGCAGGGAATGATCCGTATGAGGGAGTTCAACCAGATGGAGGTCGAGCTCTTCGTCGACCCCGACGATAAGGATTGGGCAAGGTTCACCGAGATCGAGAACGGTACCTTGGACCTCATCCCCAACACCACGCTCGAGCTCACCACCATGACGGTCAAGGAGGCCGTCGAGAAGAAGGTCATCGCCAACCGTGTGCTGGCATACTTCGTGTACACCACCAAGCAGCTCCTCCTCTCGCTGGGAATAGACGAGAAGAGGCTCAGGTTCAGGGAGCACGAGATGGATGAGATGGCCCATTACGCAGCTGACTGCTGGGATGCAGAGGTCCTCCTGTCCTACGGATGGACGGAGATCGTCGGTATCGCGGACAGGGGCAACTGGGACCTTTCCAGGCACGCACAGTTCTCCGGACAGGATCTGACGCATTTCAAGAAGTACGACGAGCCCAGGGAGACTGAGGTCGAGAGGATCAACCCCAACAGCAAGGCCCTCGGACCCACATACAAAGGTAAGGCCAAGGCCATCTCCGAAGCGATCAGCGCACTTCCGCCCTCTGCCATAGTCGATGGTAAGCTGAATGTCACAGTCGACGGAGAGGAGATCGAGCTCGGCAGCGAGTTCTTCGAGGTCGTCAAGAGGAAGGAGAAGGTCTCCGGAGAGAGGGTCATACCCCACGTCATCGAACCTTCCCACGGACTCGACAGGATATTCTACTCCGTCCTGGAGCACGCATACTCGTACGACGCAGAGAAGGACTATGTGGTCCTGAAGCTCGCACCCGCCGTGGCGCCCATAAAGGTCGGAGTGTTCCCTCTGATGGAGAAGGACGGCCTTGACATCATGGCCAAAGAGATCTACGAGAAGGTCCACACCAGCAGGGTCGAGGCATACTACGACGGCTCCGGTACCATCGGTAAGAGGTACGCCCGTATGGATGAAGTGGGTACACCTTGGTGCATCACCGTGGATTACGACTCCCTGGAGGACGGAACGGTCACCATCAGGGACAGGGATTCCACCGAGCAGAAGCGCATTCCAGCAGCGGATGTGCCGGCCATCGTCGATGCACTCCTGGCAGGGAAGCCCTTCGCCGAACTCTGAGTATTTAACACTTTACCGGGATCGAGGGATCCCGGTCATTTCTTCCTCTAATTGGTCGGTATATCCAACAACCCATCCAGACTTCCCGACCGACTAACATGCAGTCTTTATATCGGTCCTACAACCATTCAATATACGAGGTGTAAAAATGGGTGTAAAGGACCTAGAAGATCTGAAGAAGCTATCCATGCTGAGATCACAGATCGACGGCATTTCCGTCGAGAAGATTATGTCCACAGATTTTCCGACCATCGACTCCGACTCTACCATCGCCAACGCTCTGTCGGTGATGAAGGAGAGCAAGTATCAGGACCTCCCTGTGCTTGAGGGCGGATCATACGTCGGTGTGGTAACATATTCGGCGATCCTCAGGAAGAAGAGTGTCTCTTTGGATGCAAAGGTCAAGAACCTTATACGCAACATCCAGACCGCTACCGTGGATCTGGAGATCACCAAGATCGCCGAGATGTTCATCTCGAACAACTGCAGGCAGATCCCCGTAATGAACGGCAAGAAGATCGTCGGAGTGATCATGAGGAACAAGATCATCGATATCGTCAGGGACATCAAGGCCCTGAAGGAGATCAAGGTCTGGGAGATCATGACCAACCCCGTTGAGGCAGTCAAGCAGCACGACCTCATGGACGATGCCCTCGAGCTGATGATCAGAGAGGACATCAGGACCCTTCCTGTCGTGGACACCACCGACCGTGTGGTCGGAGTCGTCGGAATGAGGGAGATCATAGACAACAACTGGAAGAAGGACAACAAGACCATCGGGGACCTGGCGAAGAGCTCCAGATCCCAGATCACCGTCGAGTCCATATCCACCACTTCCGCCAAGACCATCGACTGGGACGCTGATGTGGCAGATGCGGTCGAGATAATGGTGGACAACGGATTCTCCACGCTTCCTGTCATCGAGGGAGGTACTCTGGTCGGTGTCATCACCGAGTACGATGTCCTCGAACTGATCTCCGCATGCAGGGAGAGGGACATGCTGTTCGTCCAGATCAGCGGTCTTGAGGATGACGAGAAGGATTACACCGATGCCATCTACAAGGACATCGAGAACATGATCGCGAAGGTCTCCAAGATATACAAGCCGGAGTCCCTGAATATCCATGTCTCGAGGTACAACGAGGTCGGAGGCAACCCCAAGTACAGCATCACCGCCAGGCTGTTCATCAACGGTACCGGTCTGATGATGAAGGAAGTGGGATACGACCTCACCAAGACCATGTCGGACCTGATCAAGAAGCTTGAAGCAGCGGTCATCGACATGAAGGAATCCAAGGTCACCTTCCGCAACAGAAGGAAGTAAACATTTCAGCCCCCGTGATGGGGCTTCCCTTTTTCCAAAGATAGCATACCGTCTTCAGAGGAACGTCTGAAGTCCTGTCCGTTCTCCCTCCGGAGGGGATATCGTACAGGAGGATGATGGGCGAATCCATCATCTATTACAACAGGAAGGTCGTCGGCGGCATCTATGACGACAGGTTCCTTGTGAAGATTACAAGGTCTTCTGAACCCATCCTTCCTGACGCTCCGAAGGAGCTGCCTTACGAAGGCGCCAAACAGATGATCCTGATCAGTGATGTGTCCTCGGTCACTGTGAAGGACCTCGTGGTCTCCATTTGGGCAGACCTTTACGGTAAGACTGCCGTTAAGGGACCTGATTCATGACCAGATCAATAATCCAAGTAAAAAACTTGAATTTAAAATAATTCAAGTAAAAAACTTGAAATATCGATTCTTTAAATACTTTCAGGCCATATGGAGCAGTATGGTGGAACTGATCGGGAGAGATTCAGAACTTGCAGAGCTCAATTCCATATATGAGCTGCGTAAGTTCAAATGCTGTGCCATAGTCGGTCGCCACAGGATAGGCAAGAGTAGTCTGATAGAGAAGTTCGTGGAGGATAAGAAGCACATATACTTTGAATTCCTCAAAGGATTGCCCGAGGTCAATCTGCGCCACATGGAGTTGGTCATTGGCGGCTATCTCGGCGAAGAGATCTCATTCAGAGATTTCATGGAGGCATTCCGTGCACTCAGCAACATCACGAAGAAGGAAGATGTAGTGATAGTCTTCGATGAGTTCGCATATGCATTGTCGTACGACTCCTTCTCGTCTCTCACCAAGAATCTGCTTGACCGCGATATCTACGGTTCGTTCCTCATTATCAGCGGATCCGTGATCAAGATGATGGAATCAGAAATAGGGGATTATTCCAAACCTCTCTATGGCAGGACGCAAAGGATGAATATAGCGGGAATAAGTCTGAAGGACAGCGTAGCATTCCATCCCCGCATGCCTAAGATAGACATCCTGAGGTTGCATGTGCTGACGGGAGGTTCTCCGTTCTATCTAGCTGACACACCTGCGGATTCGCTTCAAGAGTACATGGATAGATATGTGATCCCTGAAAGGGCGATGTTCCACTACGAGGGGGAGCAGATAATCACCAGAGAGATAGACAACCCTGTCAAATGCATCCATATCCTCGATGCCATGGCCGCAGGTAGGAACGAGATAAGGCTGATATGTGATTATGCACGCATCGACGACACCTCCTGTCGCAAATATCTGGGCAATCTCATGGAACTAGGTGTCGTGGAGAAGATGCATCCGATGTGCGGATGTCCGGAGAAGCCTGTTAGATACAGGATAAAGGATCCCATGGTCGCCATCCATTTCAAGATCATCCGCGGTATGCCTATGAGGTCAAAGCTGGGATTCGACGCGTACAGCCTGCAGATCTATACGGAGCTGGGCAGATTGTTCGAATCCTATTGTTCGGATCTGATTGTCGGCAGCTATATGGTGACGGACATCGGGTCGTGGATCGACAGGATACCTTCTGACGACGGGACATCCAATGAGCTGACATATATCGACGTTGTGGCCGAGGCAACAGATGGGAAGAACAGGGTCGAGTTGTTCGTTGAATGCAAATTGAAGAATTCGGCCGTCGGATTCGAGACTCTGAACGATCTTGACAGGAAGCTCAATTTCGTCCACGGGAAGAGGAATTACCGCAGGGTGCTGATATCCGCATCTGGTTTCCAGCAGGATCTGTATGATCATGCAGAACTTGCAAAGGATCTGATACTGATCGATTGCGACTGTCTCTTCGGAGAGAGACAGATGCCCCCGCTATGACGGGGTCACCATCGTTAGAGATATCTCCGATGCCATCATTCGGGATAATATGGAGAAGCCCGATCTGTCCACACAGCGCCTCATCATCCGCAGGTTCACGCTGGATGATGCCGAGGAGATGTTCGATCTCGCCAGGGACCCCATGGTTGGAAGGATGGCAGGGTGGCCTCCCCACAGCACCATCGACGACAGCATCGATTTCATCGAGAAGGGGATGGACAGGGAGGACCTCTACGGATTGTTCTCCAGGACGACCGGCAGGATGATAGGCTGTATCGAGCTGTTCCGCGAACCGAAGATATTGAAGAAGGGTCCCAAGGACGCGGAGATCGGTTATTGGATAGGTTCGAGATATTGGAACCTGGGGTATGCCACCGAGGCTTTAGGACGTCTGCTGGAATATGCCGCGGCGACAGGTGTTCCCAAGGTCTGGGCCCAGTGCCTGACGAACAATCCTGCATCGGCACGCGTGCTGGTCAAATGCGGTTTCAAGCATGACCACAGATCCCTTAGCGAGAATCCCATGCTGGGTGAGGTCATCGTGGATTTCTATTCGCTGTCATTCAGAAGAAGGGCCAAATGATGATCGATTCTCTTCGAGCATGAAGGCCATGTAATACGGAAGCGTGATGATTCCTTCACTGGTCCCGACATTGTACTCACCGAGCTTTATGCACAGGTCCACTCCGAAGATCTCCGGTTTGGATAGGATGTACGATGCCGACTTCGCCTTGCCTTTCTTGGATTTGACTTCCACCAGCGTAGGTCTGCCATTATATCTGATCACAAAGTCGATCTCCGATCCGCTGTCACGTCTGTAATAGTACAGTTTCCTGCCCATTTTGGAGAATGCATCCGCCACGATGTTCTCGTAGATCGCACCTTTATAGATGCCCATGTCCCCTGTCAGAACATCCCCTGCGGAACCCGGCTCCAGCATCGCTATGAACAGCCCTGTATCCTGCAGATAGAGCTTGAACACGCTGTCATCCTTATTGCCCTCGAGAGGAAGCTGAAGCAGGGAGAGGTTGTTGCATTTGATCACCAGACAGTAGTCTATCAGCCATTGTATGGCAGATTGGAATTGATCCGCCCTTCCGCCCTTCTCGAGAAGTGAATATTGGAATTTCTTATTCTCCTTGCCAAGCTGAGCAGGGATGGCCTCGAACGTCTTTCTGGTCCTTGCAAGCAGCACAGGGTCGGTGTACTCAGACTCGTTCTCGTCAAGGTGCTTTCCGAAATCATCCTTGTACTCATCCAATATGTCCAGCTGTTCCGCTCTGACCGCATTCATATCATTGGTCGAGATGAATGTCTGTACCACGTGCGGGAGCCCCCCGACGCACATGTATTCCCTGAAATGCCGCAGCATGGCAGTATGTATGGGATCCGATACCTTCCTGAGGTTCGAATAGGCGTCCTTGATATGATCTATGATGTCTTCATTCAATCCTTTGGCCCACAGGAATTCCTCGAAGTCCATAGCTGTCATGTAGATGGTATGTTCGAATCCTACCGGAACGCCCTTTCCATGCTTCTTGTTGTATCCTTTGATACCTAGGAGCGATCCTGTGCAGATGACATCGAATCTCCCATCGGTCATGAACGCCTTCACACTGGCCCTGGCATTCTCGCATTCCTGGACCTCGTCAAGGACGATGATGGTCTTTCCGGGTATGAATCTGATCCCGGGGATCGATGCCGATATATCCAGTATCATCCTGTTGACGATCAGATCGCCGTCGAAAACGGATTTGAGGCTGGAGCTTTCCTTGAAGTTGATGTAGACGACGTTCTCGTAGAGTTCATTGGCATATTGCATCGCGGTGAAGGTCTTGCCTACTTGACGAAGACCTTTCAGTACGATCGCTTTGCCCTTAGAGGCAGGTGATGCTTTCCAATCGAGCATCTCTTGGAGAACCTTCCTTCTGAACATCATAACATGATGACCTTGAGAGTATATTACATTTTTCGGACCATAAAAATGCCATATGATTACATTTTTAAGACCATAATTTTCCCATCATATTACACTTTTCGGAACTTAGTGGTAATGTCAGAATCCGGTGGTGCCCTACTACCAACGGACGCGTGCGCGTACGCTTTATATAAGGCCATAGGTTACGCGGAATCGTTAGCCATGGCATACGATTCAGCTTCTATTGAAAAGCGCTGGCAGGAGATGTGGAGGGACGACAAGCACTACCGCTTCGATCCCAAATCCGACAAACCTGTCTTCAGCATCGACTGTCCCCCCAGATACACATCCGGTCCGCTCCACCTCGGACACGCAACCGGATATTCCATGATCGATTTCGCCGCTCGTTACAAGAGGATGAACGGATTCAACGTGTTCTTCCCCCTCTGTTTCGACGTCAACGGAACACCCATCGAGGTCAAGGTCGAGAAGAAGCACGGAATAAACAAGCTCGACACTCCCAGGCAGGAGTACAGGAGACTGTGCGAGGAGTTCGCCAACGGTTTCATCGAGCAGATGACCCACGATTACGAGATGCTCGGAGAATCCATGGATCCCAGCATCTACTACCAGACGGATGCCCCCTACTACAGGAGGATCACCCAGCTGTCCTTCGTCAATCTCTTCAACAGGGGACTTGTCTACAAGGCTAACTTCCCCGTCAACTGGTGCCCCAGCTGTATGACCGCACTGGCGGATGCCGAGGTCGAGTACAAGGACAACGTCAACAAGCTGAATTACATCAAGTTCTACTTCGCTGACAATAAGGACGAGTACATGCTCATCGCCACCACAAGGCCCGAGCTGCTCTGTACCTGTAAGGCCGTGGCCGTCCACCCGGACGACAAGGAGAAGGCGAAGCTCGTAGGAAAGGAGCTCGTCACACCTCTCTTCGGAAGGAAGGTCAAGATCATCTCCGACCCCAAGGTCAAGATGGACTACGGAACCGGAAATGTCATGATCTGTACCATCGGTGACAAGGACGATCTCGAGTGGACCATGAAGTACAAGTTCGAGATGGAGAAGGGAATCGACGAGCAGGGAAAGATGACCGAGCTCGCCGGGAAGTACTGCGGAATGCCCGTGCTGGAAGCAAGGGAGGCCGCAATCCAGGACCTCAAGGACCAGGGATTCATGGTCAAGCAGGAGGACAATCCCCAGCAGGTCTCCATCTGCTGGAGATGCCACACGCCCATCGAGTTCCTGCAGGTCCCCCAGTGGTTCCTCAAGACCACCGACTTCAAGGAGCAGGTCCTCAAGAGGGCCGAGGAGATCAACTGGTTCCCCGAGTTCATGAAGGTCAGGCTGCAGGATTGGACCAACTCCCTCAGCTGGGATTGGGTCCTCAGCAGGCAGCGTGTGTTCGCCACACCCATCCCCGTCTGGGAATGCGAGAAGTGCGGACACGCCGTATGTGCTACGGAGGAGATGTGCTACTGCGACCCCACACTGGACAAGGCCCCCGTGGACAAGTGTCCCAAGTGCGGCGGCAACATGATTGGATGCACAGATGTGTTCGACACCTGGATGGATTCATCCGGTTCCTCACTATACAACACGTTCTGGGGAAGGGACGAGGAGCTCCACAAGAAGCTGTTCCCAATGTCACTCAGACCCCAGTCCCACGACATCATCAGGACCTGGGCGTTCTACTCCATCCTGAGGGCGGACCAGATCGAGAACTCGATCCCCTGGGAGAACATCATGATCCACGGATTCATCATGGCACCAGACGGAACTCCTATGCATTCCTCGATCGGTAACGTCATCGACCCCATACCGATCCTCGAGAAGTATGGTGCGGATGCTCTCAGGTACTATGTCACCACATGCTCTCTCGGAATGGATACCGCGTTCAGGGAGAAGGATGTCATCCGCGGAAGCAAGATCTGCAACAAGGTCTACAACATCGGCCAGTTCGCATCCAAGTTCATCCACGACGTCCCTGAGAAGTGCGATTCGCTCAGGCTCTCGGACAGGTGGATCATCAGCAAGTACTCCAAGACCGTGAAGGAAGTAACGGATTCCATGGAGGTCTACGAGTTCGATAAGGCCATGAGAGTCCTCGAGGACTTCATCTGGCATGAGCTCGCCGACAACTACATCGAGATGGTCAAGGGAAGGGACGACGACGCTGTCAGGTACACCATCTACAATGTCCTGCTGGGAAGCATGAAGCTCCTGGCCCCCATGATGCCCCACATCACCGAGGAGGTCTATCAGTCCCACCTCAAGCAGATCGACGGAGGAAAGTCCATCCACCTCACAAGCTGGCCCAAACCCATCTTCATCGACGAGCAGGCAGAGGCCGACGGAGAGAAGCTGGCAGAGGTCATCGCACAGGTACGTGCCTGGAAGGGAGAGAAGAAGATCCCGCTCAACCAGGAGCTCGCAATGATCGAGTTCGTCGGAAAGGACCTGAAGTTCCTCGAGTCGTCCGTTCAGGACCTCAAGGACACCACCAAGGCCAAGGAGGTCAAGGTGGAGGCAGAGGCGAAGCTGACAGAGGAGGTCACCGCGGTCAAGCCGGTTCACGCCAAGCTAGGTCCCGCATACAAGGGACAGGCCAAAGCGATCGTCTCCGCAGTCGCAGCGATGGACGTCAAGGACGCCGCAGCGAAACTGGCGACAGGCGCTCTGGAGATCGATGCCGACGGAGAGAAGCTCTCTGTCCCCGCAGAGTTCTTCCAGCTCGAGAAGGCCCTGATGCTCGAAGGAAAGTCCGTCGAGACCATCCAGATCGGCGATGTGCTCGTGCTGATCGAGCAGTGAAACATTTCAGCCGGGGGCATGTCCCCGGCATTATCATGATAATCAACACAGGACAGAGGACGGACATAGTCCAGTACTTCACGCCGTGGCTTCTGAAGAGATTCGAGGAAGGTTACGTCCTTTCACGCAATCCGATGTTCCCCAACAGGGTGAACCGTTACGATCTCACCCCTGACAAAGTGGATGCTGTGGTGTTCTGCTCCAAGAACTACGAACCCATCTTGGAGGATCTCCATAGGATCACGGACCGTTTCAATACTTACTTCTTCTACACGATCACAGCCTACGGCGAGGATGTCGAGCCTGGCGTGCCGAGCATCGACGAGAGCATCGAGATCCTGAAGAGGCTTACCGCCCAGGTGGGCCGCAGAAGAGTGGTGTGGAGATACGACCCGATACTGGTGACCGAGAAGTACACCATAGAAAGGCACATGGAGACCTTCTCTTACATGGCTAAGGAGTTGTCCCCTTATGTCGACAGATGCTGCTTCAGCTTCGTTCAATACTATGACAAGGTACCGTTCAACATGCCGGAGATCATCCCTTTGAAGGATGAGGACAAGCTGCGCATAGCTGAGGGATTGGGGAGGATAGCGAAGGATAACGGCCTGAGGATCCAGTCATGCATGTGCACCCTGGACCTCAGCGGTTACGGTATCGAGAAATCCGCTTGCATGACATTGGATGCCATAGGGAAGGCGAACGGTGTCGAATTCAAGGATATCAAGCACAAGGGCATGAGGAAGGGCTGCAGCTGCATCGAGACGAGGGATATCGGTTGGTATGACACGTGCCTTAACCGTTGCAAGTACTGCTACGCCAACACCAATCCGAAGAAGGCCTTCGACAATCATAGGCTGCACGATGTGGATTCGCCGTTACTGATGGGACATCTGAACGAGGGCGACGAGGTCATCCAGGGCAATCAGGAATCTTTCATACTCAAGAGGCCCAAGACCGTCAGCCTGGATGATTTCTGAATCATTTCGAGGACCAACCGTTCTCCCTCATACGGCGATAAAGTGTGGATTTGCTCACACCCAATTCTGCAGCGACCTCATCGGCTGTCTTCTGTCCGGAACCTATCATGTCCCTTGCCCAGGATAGTGTGCCCATCCCCATGTCCTTCTTCTTCCTGCCGACCTTGGGCACAATCTTCGACGGGTTCTTCCTCCTGTCCCCGTACAGTATAAGTTTGAGGGTGCGTCCTACCGCCGATGCGGAACGATCGTCAAGAGTCATGCCATGTATCATCACATCCCCTCCGGTAGCCAAGGCCGTAAGGATGCTCCTGCATGTATCATCGGAATCCTCGGAGATGTCATTTGAGAATTCGAAGGATGGCGGTTCCTCGTATCTGATGACATAGAGGGCATCCCCGCTGTAACGGAGATCGGTCCGGATGAGCCACTCCAATCTGTTGTAGTGGTCCAATCCGACACTCTCCAAGAGCTCCCACAGGTCGACACGGTTCCTGGACGGGCTCCTTTCTGTCATGAATACGGGCTCCATGTTCCTTCTGATGTACCTGTCCTTGCGGAGATCCAGATCCAGACCGGGGATCCCTCCGTATTCCTCCTCATCCAGCATATCGATCACCCTGTAATCCGGGGTGAACACATATTCGAACGAATCATCCTCCCGGACGGTGCAGTCAAGCCTGCATATCCTGTACTGGATGCCATTAAGGTCGTCCCAGACTATGGATGCCGATGTCGTGTCGGATAACATCGTTCGAGGCTCCTGTAGGTGTCACTGAGGATGAGTTCGTATCTCGAACTCAGCATATGCTTGTAGAATTCCTTATGGATGTCGGATATCGATTCAACACTGTCCACGATCCCGAAGATGTTGTCCATCCTGATCCTGGGGAACACCCTGCGAAGAGCGTCATTGCACTCATCGAAGCGCATGCTGGAGATGACGTCGTGATATGAGCTCTTCTTGCCGCTTACTTGTATCTGTGATGTCGGGAAACGATAGACGCGGTCCTCCGTGAGTTCAGGGGAATCGATTATCTTCTGCATCATGTCCTCATCGATCATCTGCGGGTAGAGACACGAGCCGTTATCGAACACCGGTGCGATCGAGTACCCGTTGTTGTTCTTGATGAAACCCCAATTCGATC
Organism: uncultured Methanomicrobiales archaeon; assembly: GCA_937892275.1. Taxonomy (GTDB): domain Archaea; phylum Thermoplasmatota; class Thermoplasmata; order Methanomassiliicoccales; family Methanomethylophilaceae; genus Methanoprimaticola. The sequence goes on from CALAVG010000106.1 coordinate 19,433, forward strand.
CATGACGGTCGAAGTTCCCCAAAAGCGCGTCGACGATGTACATGTCCCAGAAGAAATCGATCGTACTATCCTGATCGGTCAGCTTCCTGTTGGCCGACAGCATCGACATGACATCATCGTATGAGTATTGGAATGCATCCTTGTCCCTCTCCAGAGTTCTTTCGCCCACATCGTTGAAGGGAACGAACATGCATCCATAGGGAATGAAATTCCTGCATGCGACCACTTCTTCTCCTCCGTATGTCCCCAGTTCCGTCATCTGTGCAGGGATCCCTATACTGTTGAAGATCCTCGATCCGATGTGCTCGGAAACGTGGTTGAACCTATACTTCAGTTCGTCCTTGTATTGGAATTTCAGTATCCACTGTTCGTCATCGATCACTATGCCGATCTTGCGTTCACTGCCGGAATAGTATCTGGTGGACAGAGGAAAGCCTGAGTAATCCATGATTTGAGTATAGTGTCAAAATATAAATTAATTTTGACACTAATTATTCTGGCCACACAGTTCGGACACCGGGCAGTTATCACAGTCAGGGTTGCTGGGCCTGCAGTATCTCCTGCCGAGTGTGATGAATGCGATGTCAAGGTCATCCCACCTGTCCTGAGGGACAGTATCCATGATCGCTCTCTGAGTGTCCTCAGGCTTCTTCGAATCCGATATGCCCAGTCTCTGCGAGACGCGGTTGATGTGCGTGTCGACGATAACTGAAGGTTTTCCATAGGCATATCTGAGAACGCAGGCAGCGGTCTTCTTTCCCACGCCCGGGAGACGCATCAGATCCTCGGCATCATCCGGTACTCTCCCGTCGAAATCCTCGACGATTGCCTTGGTGACCTCCTTGATGCATCTGGTCTTCTGTCTGTAGTATCCTGAGGAGAATACCAGTTTCTCGATCCTCTCAGCAGGGGTGTCGTAGACCTCCCGAGGTCCGGGGCATTCCGCGAACAATGTCTCCGATGCCTTTCTCGAGTTCCTCTCCGTGGTCTGTTGCGAGAGAATGGTTGAAATGAGGATCTGGTACGGTGTGCTGCCCTCGTAGCCGATACCTTCGAAGTCCTCGAGATCGAAATGCTTCAGAATAATGTCGATGGCCTCAACGGCCTGTTCTGTATTCATAAGAATGATCCGGTGCCGGAGCACCGGTAAATGATATTCAGTCCTGTATGACGCGGACCATGATCTTCTTGGACTTGAACTTGGCCTTCGTCAGATCCATGGTCATCCTGTTGCCGAAGTCCTTGTGCACCTCGACGATGGAGGAATCGTCACCGATCTGGATCTTACCGATGGCGACATCCCTGAGCCTTGCGTTGCGGATGATGAAGTCCGCCAGGCTAACCTTCTTGAATCCGTCGTTCTTTCCAAGGTTCACTTCGAACTTGCACATACCGAACACATCGGAGATCTGATCGTAGTCCACGACCTTCCTGATGGTGTCCTTTGTACCTTCCTCCGCCTCGGGCACATCCCTCTTCTGGATGTCCATTCCGGTACGCATCTCGAATTCCTTCACAAGGTGCTTCTCCTCGGATGTTACGAACGATACAGCGATACCTTCCTTTCCTGCCCTGCCGGTCCTTCCGATACGGTGGATGTAGGTGTCGATGTCATCGGGCATATCGTAGTTGATGACGTATGTGATGTCATCGATGTCAAGACCCCTTGCCGCGACATCGGTCGCAATGAGCACATCTACTCCCTCACCTTTGAAGTCCTTCAGGACCCTCTCCCTCTTGAACTGGGGCATGTCGCCGTGGATGGCCTCGATCTTGTAATCCAGCGCCTTGAGCCTCTCTTCCAGGACGTCGACCATCTTCTTGGTCTGGCAGAAGATCAATGCCTTGGGCTTGTCGATATCCAGGATCCTGCACAGTGCCCAGGACTTGTTCCTCCTTCCGACGGAGATGTAGTACTGCTTGATATTGTCAAGAACGACCTCGTCCTGAGAGACGGAGATCTCCTTGGGCATCGTCATGTAGTCGTAGGCGAGCTGTTTGACGTTCTCCTGCATCGTAGCGGAGAAGAGGAGCGTATGCCTCTTGGAGGGCATCGCCTTGAGGATGTACTCGATATCCTCGATGAATCCCATGTCGAGCATCCTGTCCGCCTCGTCCAGGACCATCGTGGTGATCTCCGTGAGGTTGAGGATACCCCTTGTGACCATGTCCCTTACACGCCCGGGCGTTCCTGCGACGATGTCGCACCCCTTTTGGAGCTTCTTGATCTGTCCCTCAATGCTCGCTCCTCCGTAGATGGGGAGTGTGACATGGTTGGTGTACTTGGAGAGTTTGGTTAATTCCCCTGCCACCTGGTTCGCCAGTTCTCTCGTAGGGACGAGGATGATGGCCGAGGGGACTTTCTTCTGAGCGGGTATGGTGCCCAGAACGATGGATCCGTAGGCACCGGTCTTTCCGGTTCCCGTCTGTGCCTGGGCGAACATGTCGAAGCCCTCAAGACCCATAGGGACAGCACTTACCTGGATGGGGGTGGGTTCTGACCATCCCATGTCATCCATTGCTTTTGCGATATCTTCCGGTATGCCTATCTCTGTGAAATTTGAGATCATATCAATCACTGATCTGAAACAACTGCCTGTGACCGACACAGACAACCCTTTCTTTTCTGGTTGCGCATTTTTCTTTTTATATATTAAATAAGGGGTCCGTTCGTTTTTCACTTCCACCGTGCAAACATCAGTAACGGTTATATCGGATAGCCAAGACTCGATGTACCAGAACAGGTCCGTGGCGGTATCGCGATGATAGTAACCGTTCCTGTCCGAAAGGGCGGGATCGTTTCGGGTACCGGTCGTCGGGATGTAGGGGTGATTCGGGCTCCGTATGTGCGGAGTACTCCGAGTCCCGATCCACGGGCCTGGGCAACCTTTCTCTAGAATCAATGATCGATCAGGGTCAGTTCTTCTTGGCCAGCTTATCCTTGCATCTCTCCTTCTGTGGAGCGTACGATGCCCTGACCTTGCGGCCGTTGAATCTGGTGGCGTTCACCGCCCTGATGACGTTCTCTGCGTCTTCGGATCCAACTTCGACGAAGGATGTCTTGGTGGACAGACCGATACGGCCGACACTGTCCTCGGGGATCCCGGCACATCCGGAGATGTATGATACCAGATCGGTGCGGTTTATGCCCTCGTTCTTTCCCATATCCAGGGAGAGTACGACCATGTCCGCCTTGATGGTGACATCCTTACGTATGGTGGCATCGATCTTCTTCCTGTGGGAGATCACTGGCTGTTCCTTGATGACCTCGTCGGCATGGAGTGCCTTCAGTTCGGGATTGTCTATCCTGAGTTTGGGGATCTGCTTCCTGGTGACCCTCTCGATCTTCCTATCCATGACCTCCTCGTAGGCGGGGATCCTGCGGTCCTCCCTGTTGGAGATGAATGTTATCGACACGCCTGTCCTTCCTGCACGTCCTGCGCGTCCTATGCGGTGGGTGTATGTCTCTGGATCTATCGGGGCATCGTAGTTGACCACGCACTCGATATCGTCTATGTCGATACCTCTGGCAGCCACGTCTGTCGCGACCAGGATCTTCATCCTGTTGTTCTTGAAGCCTTTGATGGTCTTCTGCCTCCTGTCCTGTGGCATATCTCCGTGGATGGTACCGATCTTCATGCCTTCCTTGCTGAATCCGTCGTACAGGTCATCGACCATGATCTTCGTGGAACAGAACACAAGCATCTTCGGATTGCCGTTGGCCATGATGTCCCTGAGTATGTCGATCTTCTTGTTGCGGGGAGTCTCGATATAGTATTGTCTGACGAGATCCGTCACGACGGCATCGTGGGATACCGATACCTCAACAGGTTCCTTCATGGATCTCGTTGCAATGTCGCGCACCTCTTCGTTCAGCGTGGCAGAGAACATAAGGGTCTGCCTGGAATCAGGGGTCATCGAGATGATGTTCTCTATATCCTCAACGAATCCCATGTCGAGCATCCTGTCCGCTTCGTCAAGAACTAGCTCCTTGATCTGACCCAGGTCGAGGATTCCCTTGCCCTGGAGGTCTAGGATCCTTCCGGGAGTACCTACGACAACGTCGCATCCGCTTTCAAGAGCATCGATCTGCTTGTCGTATGATGCTCCCCCGTAGATGGCTGCTATGTTGTGCTTGGTGTACTTAGCGAGACCCTTCATCTCCTTCGAGACCTGGTCCGCCAGCTCCCTTGTGGGTGCGAGGACCACGATGGAAGGCTTCTCCTGACCAGCCTTGGTCCTTCCCAGGACGATGAGCGCATACGCACCTGTCTTACCCGTTCCGGTCTGAGCCTCTCCGAAGAGATCTCCTCCCATCAGGCCCACGGGTATCGATTGCTCCTGGATGGGGGTAGGTGTCCTCCATCCTGTCTCCTCCACCGCTTTGAGGAGCTTCTTGTTCAGGCCTAGGTCCGAGAATCCAGTCATCGTCAGCACATCCGATATGGTGGCAAAGCCATGCCGTTTATATAAGTGTGGGAAGGGAGATGGTATCAAAGGCAGTATGTTATGTGACCGTCTTATCAAAGCCAGGTTAAAATATGAAAACCCCAGATATCCTTAACGAATGATAGGCATCATCTACAACCCTGTAGCCGGCGGAGGTAAGTACAAAGGAAGGATGAGGGATCTTCTGGTCCTCATGGATTCCCTCCAGATCAAGTACGATTACCGTGAGACACAAGGTCCGGATGATGTAGGTAGACTGGCCTTGGAGATGTCCGAGACCTGTTCCACCATAATTCCTGCCGGAGGGGACGGTACCGTCTCCGAGGTGCTGACAGCCCTCAAGGACAAGGATGTCAGGTTTGCAATCCTCCCGTACGGTTCCGGTAACGATTCATTCCTCTCCGTTTACGGGAAGGACTGTACTGACGAGGAGGTCCTGGAGCATGTGATGTCGGAAACGGACATGCGTGCAGATTGTTTCATGGTCAACGGGAAGTACAGATGCTTCCTTCTCGCCTCATACGGTTTCGGATCGGATCTGGTCAAGAATTTCAAGGAGAAGGGGAAGACGTACTTCCATCAGGCACTCAAGATGCTGTTACACGTCCACATAAGGAACTACGCCATCATTGTCAACGGGACCGAGAGGGAACTGCGTTCGGAATTCGTATCCGTGATCAACACAGGATTAGCCGGTGGCGGGATGAAGGTCAACAGCAAATCCAGTTTCACCGACGGCGAGTTCGAACTGATGATCCTTCATGAGAGCAACAGAATCAGGAGATTGGCAAACTTCGCGGCCATGGCAAGGGGCAAATTGGAAAGCCAGCCGAACATGGAGGTCATCTGCACCAAGGAGTGCACGATCATTGCCAAGGATGACGATTGCATCAACGTCGACGGGGAACTGTACTACTCCCAGAACGTGGACATCAAGATGGTCGAAGGCGGTCTGAGATTCGCATACCGCAGATGAACCTAGTTCTCCGGATCATAAGCTTATAAAGGAATGGCTGGAGCCATCAATAAGATTTAAATGGAATTAGACAATCAGTGGCTTGCTGCGATGGTGAGCTAGCGGTTAGACTCCTACCTTGCCAAGGTAGGTACTCGGGTTCGATTCCCGGCCATCGCACCTTTTCCTGAATTCACTGCCTGAAGACGTATCCAGCATCCTTGAGGACCTTCACGGATAACTCCAGATCCTTGCTCTTCACCAGGATGTAATCGGTATCGTATGTGGATATTGCGAAAACGCCTATTCCGTTATCGGCCAGTATGGTCGTCAGTTTCGAAAGGATGCAAATCAGTGAGAAATCCAATGTGCCGCAGATCCTGAACGCCTTCCAACCGTCCTCGCGGGAGACAGCAGCCGAAGGTACATTATCCAGGACACACAAGCGAGATCCCGTCCTTCGTGTGTCCGAGGAAGAAGAAATCCCCAGATGCCCTAGCATCAGCGATATCATTTAGCTTGCATACCGAGAGTTCGTAGTCGAGGGGCTCCAGTTCCATAGGATCACGTTAAGATAAGGGCCGGCCTTTCGGCCGGGAATAGGGTTCAGATCAGATGTGATAGGAATTCTTTCACCTGAGGGTTGTCGTTCTCGTTGAAGAACTTCTCCGGTGTGCAGTCCTCCACAACGACTCCGTTGTGGAAGAGCATAACACGGTCCGCGACCTCTCTGGCGAATCCCATCTCGTGGGTGACGACGATCATCGTCATACCCGATTCGGCGAGTTCCTTGATGATGTTGAGGACCTCCCCGACCATCATGGGGTCCAGAGCGGATGTGGGCTCGTCGAACAGCATGATGTCAGGGTTCATCGCCAGGGCACGTGCGATCGCCACACGCTGCTGCTGTCCTCCGGAGAGCTTCATCGGATATTCGTCCGCCTTGTCGGCGAGACCCACCCTCTGGAGCAGCTCATCCGCTTTGACCGAAGCCTCCTCCTCTGACATGACCTTCAGCTTCACTGGGGCCAGCATGATGTTCTTCTTCACCGACATGTTGGGGAAGAGATTGAACGATTGGAACACCATTCCGATCCTCTCCCTCAGCTTGGTGATGTCGATGGAGCCGTCCAGCGTGTTGGTGCCCTCGAAGATTATCTCTCCGGATGTAGGCACCTCCAGCTGGTTTATGCACCTGAGGAATGTGGATTTACCGCATCCCGACAGTCCGACGACCGCCACGACCTCTCCTCTCCTGACCTCCGTGCTTATCCCTTTGAGGACCTCGAGGTCCCCGAAGTACTTGTGGAGGTCCTTCACTTCCAATAACACTTCATCTGTAGGCATTGTTCAACCTCTTCTCAAGTTTTCCGACGAGATACTGCAGGCACAGGACTATGATCAGATAGATTAGAGCCACTCCGATCAGCGGCACGAATGCGCTGTAGGTCTGTGACCTGATCAGCATCGCTGCCTTGGTGACATCGACGATTCCGATGTATCCAGCAATCGATGTCTCCTTCAGTAGCGAGATTCCCTCGTTACACAGTGCAGGCAGGATGTTCCTGACGGCCTGGGGCATGATGACGGTGATCATGGCCATGTTGAATGTCATTCCGAGACTCTCTGCGGCTTCCAGCTGTCCCTTCGGCACGGCATTGATTCCTGCACGTACTATCTCGGCGACATATGCTCCGGAGTTGATACCGAACGCGATTCCTGCGATTATTATGGAATTCAGTCCCGATGATGCGAACACTATGAAGTAGATGATCAGCAGCTGGACCAGGATAGGCGTTCCGCGTATCACCGTGATGTACAGCCTGACGATAGCATTCAGGATCCTGAACTTGTTGCGCATGTCGTGATAGGATCTGATTATAGCGGAGATGATACCGATGAGCAGACCAAGTGCGAGACCGATGATGGTGATGTACACGGTGTTCTGCAGACCCATGATGATGAGCTCGTAACGGTCTTTCTCCACGAAGTTCTTGATGATCTCGGACCAGAGCCACTCGAACCAGTTCTGGTCATCTCCCGAATCACCGCTCTCGGGGGAGTAGTGGTCGATGACCTGGATCGCCGCGAGTGCCTCGGGGTGCATGGAGAAGTATCCGGGTACCTCCGCGTCGTATCCGATGTCACCATAGTAATCGAAGATGTCGTCGATGACTCCCGTCTCTTCGAGATATGCCATCGCCCTATTGGTGTATTCCAGGAGTTTGGTGCTGGCCTTGTTGAACACGAATGCATAGTATTCGGCCTCTGCTCCGGGGAGTTCGATCTCGAGGATAGTGAACGTATCGGGATTCTTCTCCACATAGGAGACTGCGACAAGATCGTCCAGTACCGCGAATCCGACATGTTCTGTCCTTACGCTCTCGATGACCTCGGAATATGTGTTGAACGGTGATACGCTGGAATCGCCGAAGATATCCGCGGAGAGAGAGTATCCGGTGGTTCCGGACTCGACCGCCACCTGGTATCCCTTCAGATCCTCCCAGCTCTTGGCATCGACCAATGGGCTGCTCTTCAGCAGGAGGACCTTCTGATATGCTACTGCGTAAGTGGAAGAGAAGTTGACCGTCTGCTTCCTCTCCTCGGTGACCGTGAATCCGGATGCTCCGACATCGTACTTCTTCGAGTCGATGGCGTTTATGATGGAATCGAACTCCATGAAGTTGAACTCTACATCGAAGTCCATGGTGCGGCCGATGGCCTTCCAGATATCCATGTCGATTCCCTCGAAGCTGGTGGAGACCATGTAATCGTAGGGAGGGAAGTCGGGGTTCGTTGCCACTTCCACAGTGGCCTTCATCTCACCGGGTATGTAATGGGCGATGACTTCAAGCTTATTCAGAGCCTCAGGATGTGCGGTGAAATAACCAACTGCTGATGGGTCGTAGCTGATGTCCCCGTAATACTTGTATATGTCAGCGATGACTCCCTGCTCCTCGAGGTATCTCATCGCCTTGTTGGTGTATCCCAGGAGTTCGGTGTTGGATTTGTTGAATACGAACGCATACAGTTCCTCCTCGGCACCGGGCAGTTCCACGTCGAGGATCATGAGCTCAGAGGGATGGGCCTCCACATAGGAGACTGCGACAAGATCGTCCAATACCGCGAATGCGGATTGTCCCGTCAGGACACTCTGGACTACATCGGTGTATGTGTTGTAAGGTGCGGTGTACGCATCGCCGAAGATATCTGCGGAGAGAGAGTATCCGGTGGTTCCGGACTCGACTCCGACGGTCACGCCTACGAGATCCTCCCAGCTGTCGGCGTCCGCAAGGGGACTGCTCTTCAGCATCAGGACATTCTGATGTGCGACCGCGTATGTGTCGGAGAAGTTGACCATTAGCTTCCTCTCATCGGTGACGGTGAATCCGGATGCTCCGACATCGAACTTTCCGCCCTGTATGGCATTGATGATGGAATCGAACTCCATGAAGTTGAAGTTCGCTTCACAGTCAAGGACATGAGCGATACCTCTCCAGATATCCATATCGATTCCTTCGAACATACCTGAGACGGTGTAGTCGTAGGGAGGGAAGTCGGGATTTGTGGCGATCTCGATGGTGTACTTGCTGTCCGGTTTGTACTGGATGACCACATCGATGTCGTCGAGCTTCTCGGGGTGGGTGGAGAAGTATCCTTTCTCCTGAGGATCGTAACCGATGCTTCCGTAGTAAGCGAAAATGTCGTCGATCACTCCCATGCCCTGGAGATATTCCATGGCCCTGTTGGTGTACTGGAGGAGCTTCGTGTTCGACTTCTTGATGGCGAAGGCATAATCCTCGGTCTTGTCACCGGGGATCTCGACGTCCAGGATCTTCAGCTCCAGGTACTTGTCAGCGAAGGATTCTGCGACAAGATCGTCGATCACGACAACGGAGACATAGTCTCTCTTCAGAGCTTCGATCACATCAGTGTAGGTGTTGTACGGGGTGACGTATTCATCTCCGAACACATCGACGGAGAGATTGTATCCGGTCGTACCGGATTCCACACCTATATCGCTGCCAAGGAGTTCTTCATA
>CALAVG010000107.1 GCA_937892275.1 uncultured Methanomicrobiales archaeon
CCTTAGTATGCTGATGATACTTATTTTCTTCTTTGCTTCCTTATAATCAATCATATCACCGCCTCTTGCTGTGACGGTTCCTCCGTTGATGATGATGGTGCCGCAATCATTGTTGGTGTTTGGCGAACCGTTCGCGCCGATTCCCGCACCTGGGTATCCGTTACGTTCGTTGTAAGTGTAGCCTGACCATAAACTCCATGTTCTGAAGTAGGAGTTGAAACCGTCTCCGCCACGTGCATTAAGTATGCCCTCTGAGTATTGAGATATCGTCAGAGTGGTTCCGTCCTGGACGTTTATGCCTGCGTATCCTATGTGGTAGTAGTTGTTTTCCGAGTCCGAGTCGGCACGACCTCCGTAGAATGTGCAGTTGTCCATTACCGTCAATTCGACATTGGCATTGTTCGATATGACGAACGGGGATTGTCCGGAATAGACGACGGTTCTTTCATTCACGATGTCCGAAAAAATCAGAGATACCGATTCTATGTAGACGTAAGGCGATCCTCCGGAGATGGTGAACACTCCGGAGTTGTACGTGTTGCCGTTAGAGGTAACGTAATAGCAGCCGGTTCCGTTGTTGATTGTGGTGGGCGAGTTGGAGACAAGGTCGCACCTCTTCCCCCAGAGGGCGAACAGTATGGTGAGGCCGGCGTCCTTGTCCAGCTTGGCGGTCTGGCTGTATCTGGTCCCGCCGTCGGGCATGAGATATGCGCCGTTGACGTCCTTGGTGCCGGGCATCTCCTTCGTGCACCAGCCGACGACCTTGTAGTTCTCCATACCCTCGGGGACGTAATTCATGTACGAACTGAGGTCCTGCAGCTCCCTGCCATAGGGGAGGTAGATGGTACGGTAGTACGAGTCCCCGTCGAAATCGGAGTAGACGAGTCTGACGGGGTAGCTGTTGATCTCCCATACGGCGTATACTGTCTTGTCGGTATTGCTCGCGGCAATCAAGCTGCCTTCGTAGTATTCGACATGGGGTTCGTAATCCTCCGACATGGGGTCCTGCTGTACGTCGGACCATCCGAGGAAGGAGAATCCGGTGCGTATGTACTGGATCCTGTTGATGTTCGTCTCGTCACCGAGATAGAAGTCATCGTCGGGGACGTAGACGGGAGAGGTGATGATGGTGCTGAACGGTGACCTGAGCTGTCCGTTTCCGTCGAACACTCCGTCGGTGGCCTCGACGACGTTGGGGTCGAAGGTGATTGTGGGTTCCCCCGCGGCTTCCGAATCGTCGGAATCCGCGACGACGAACGCTATCGCGGATACGGCGAGCAGCATCGCCAGGATGGAGAGGATGAACAATCTCTTCTTCGCAGTCGTTGCAGCTGTTTCGGTAATCATTATCAATCATCTCAGTAGGTGGCGGTTGCCGTGAATGTGATGGGTATCGATATCGATGAGGGGACGTTGTTGTAGTTCCCTCCGGTGAACGTGACTGTCGCCCTGCAGTAGTATATCGTGTCGCAATCGAAGGTCTCGTCCTCGACGGTCGCTGTGGGGGACGAGGCGGACATCTCCAGCGGTTCCTCGTGGGCCTGTTCGCACGACTGGTCGTCGTAGAGCTGGACGGAGATCGCGAAACCGGTGGGCAGTCCTACGGCATCGAGGGAGGCGGAAAGGATGATCTCCTCCGTGTTGGCGCCGACGAACTTGAACTTGGTCAGGTCTGCGGAGCGGAGGGCGGACGTTCCGGTGTAGTCCGGTACGTTGTAGGTGGTCTCACTTCCGACGACGGTATGGG
>CALAVG010000108.1 GCA_937892275.1 uncultured Methanomicrobiales archaeon
GATCAGAACCAAGAAGCTGCATTCGGACGACAGGGATGAGGCCTTCGAGAGGGCCGAAAGGCTCCTCGAATTGGAGAACACCTCTGTCGTCAAGGTGATCCAGGTGGATACGCTGGGGAATAGGACCACTCTGAAGGTCTGGACCAGGATGGCGTGAAAGACAGTGGAAGAGGGGATGGCAGTATTCACGACACCTTTCCGAACATTCCATCCCTTCTTCCAGGAACTTCCCCCGCCCGGAGGGAATCCAATCCGGGCTACCAACACACCGAATCAGGTGAATAGAAATGGCTTCAACAAACAGCTTAAGCAAACCACAGGACCTGTCGCCTTCTGAGGTCTCCCGTATTTTCGGCGGGATGTCCCCTCTCCAGGCTACCAGGTATTACAACAAGTGTATGACCAATCCGAACACCCCCGACGCGAATCTTGATCTTCTGAGGCAGTTCAGATCCCAGAATCCGAATAAGTTCCTCAGCGAGGATCAGATGAAGGGCTCCAGGAAATCACAGGGGTCCTGGATCTCTGGAAGGGGATATTCTGGCGGTTACCGCAACGGTGGCAACGGCCGCGTATATTCGGATGGATACAGCTACGACAGTCAGGGCAATGCCTACGACCCTTCGGGCAATATGATGGGCGGATGGCAGGACGGCGGATCCGAGAGGCATTTCTTCCCCAGGAAGGACTCCTATGCCACCGGTGGTGGATTCTTCCGCAGGAAGCAGAAACCCATCGGACAAGCCAGATCAGTCGAGGAGATCGGAGAGATCCTCAAGGGATTCAACGATCCTATCAGAGGAAGGATGTATCTTGACAGGATCATCGGTAATCCCGATTCCAATCCGGAGACCGTCAAGAATGCGATGCACTTCCTCGAAGTCGGAAGCACATTCATCGCGAACGACCAGCAGATGGCCCAGTTCAAGATGAACAGACAGCAGAATCCCGGATATCAAAGCGGCGGTAGGAGGAGATTCTTCTCCAGGAAGCCCATCGAGGAGGTCCGTTCTCCCAGGGATGTGGCCAATACCGTCACCCACCTCAGAGACAACGTCGCCAGAACTAGGTATTTCGACAAGGTCATCAACAATCCCAGCTCCAACATCGAGACCGTGGACAACCTGATCGCATTCAAGGATGCACATCCGGAGCTGTTCGCATCTCCGGAAGAGGTGGCCAACGCGCCTCACAGGGATTCGATGAGATCCAGATTCTGGAAGCCCAAGGAGGAGTTCGATTCCATGTCCCCCAGCAAGAAGAAGTTCTTCGTCGGGGCAGTCAACAGGAACAATCGTGCAAAGAACACCGCTTTCTCCCTCAGGGTCATCACGGATCCGGAGACCAAGACCTCTGACAGACAGGCGATGGTTGAAGTGGTCAGGGAGAATCCCCTGTTGTTCTTCAAGAATCCGAAACCGCTGCGCAGACAGCAGGAGCAGTTCTGAGGTATCGTCATGATCGGGAACATCCGTGCTTCAGCGATAGCTATGGCCGCTCTTCTCGTAGTGATGTCGGTCTGCATCCTCACGGATGATTCCGACGCATACACCGAGAAATACACCTTGGAATTCGAGACTGGACAATCCGTCGAGAAGGATCTGACCGAGATCACCGGAGAGGATGGGTTGTTCCTCTATAGGGGCAGCCTCCCCGAAGGCCTCAGCCTCGATCTGGATGTCGTAGGCCATGAATGGTATGGTAACAAATACAGAACATATCTGAGAGGGAACCTGACAGCCTCTCCGGGCACGTACACCTTTACCCTCAGCGATGATTCCGACTTCTACCAGTTCACCGTGCTGATAACGACCGGCGAATGCACCGTAACCTACGATGCCGGAATCGGTACCGTCAAGGGCCACCAGACCTGGTCCGAGACCATAACCAAAGGATCCTACGCGTCTTTACCAGCGGCAGTTCATTCTTCGGGAGCATATACCTTCCTGGGATGGGCAATCTCTTCGACATCATCTGAGCCTTTGGAATCCTACGCAGCGACAACCGATGTAACCCTCCATGCCGTTTGGCAGAGGAACACCGTCCAGATATCCGATGCTATAGCAACCATAACCAGCGGCCAGACGGCTACGTTGCCTCTGACCACCAACCCTTCCGATGCCGTGATCGCGCTGAATACCTTCGACGGTCTTTCAGCTTGGAATCTGAGCATCGATGATCATGATCTCATCCTCGATATGACTGGCGTGGAGCCGGGAACCTATTATGTGACGCTCTCGGCATCCTATACTGGATACATCTCCGGGGATTCGGTCATCACGGTGAAGGTACCGATCACCATCGTCAAGCCCATTGAATATGTCCTTTCTGAAGGCGACAGCTTCTCATACACCCCTGTGACCAATCCCACCAATGCCAATATCACGCTGGAATCAGTGACTCTGGATGGGAACGTCCTCGGGAATATGGGTGGATTGTCTGTCAGCGGAAGGTCCGTAGTGGGATCTTTCGATAGGGTCGGAACCTATGCGATAACCTATACAGCATCACTGGAAGGCTATGTGGAAGTGATCAACACCGTCTTTGTGAAGGTCAACGAGAGGCCTGTTTCCGCCCCTGCTCCCATCATGGGAACCATCATCGCAACGCCCAGGGCGAATGAGCCCAGGGTTTATGACTTCGTGATCAGCGGCTACGCCAATGCGTCGAACATAATCTGGTCCTATGAAGGAAGGGTATTCGCAACCTCCTCCCCTACGGCTTTGTTCGAGTTCCCTGCATCCGGCAGCTACTTCATCACATGCACCTTGGCGGGCTATGACGGATCCTTCGTTTCGGAAGAGGTGAACCTGGTCTGTCTGGACAACTATCACCGCGAAGCGGCATGGGCAGGCATCCAGTACAGCTACGTCATCGAATCCGAAGGTAATATCTCAATAGAGAACGGAGCCCCGTTCAGTGTTGTCACATCGGAGGTCAACGGAAAGAACTACAGGATCATCTCCGGTATTCCCCAAGACATCGATATCGGGAACTCCTACAGGGTCAACCTCGACGACGATTCCTGGATCATCCAGATCTACGGCTCGGAAACATACGCTCCAATTGTCGCCTTCGATCTTGTCCTCAGCGATGACGGCTATACCGTGGTCGCCCTGTTCAAGGGCCAGAACGCGTCATTCTACACTTATGACTTCAACGGCGACGGCATCCCGGAACCAGGGAACGCTTTCACCTACGATAAGGAAGGAAGGTACACCGTCGTCTGCAAAGCAGTCAACAATGTATCGGAAACATCGAAATCCTCTATGGTCTCGATTAACATCGTTCCCCATGAAGATGTAGATATCCTGGAGCTCACCGACTTCCAGATGGTCGTTGGTGAGAGGCTGGATGTCGTCCTGTCGTTAGAGCAAGGGGCAATCGTCACAGTCTCCGGCTCCGCATCATCTTTCATTACAGTTATGGATGGGGTACTAAGAGCGGAGCCTACCGAGAAGGGGGTCTTCGACCTCACAGTATCGGTACATCACGACAACGGTACCATCTCATCCAAGACGATAAAGGTCACGGTCAGAGGAACGGAGATACAGGATCTGGAAGAGGAGAAGCATGACTACCTGGTGGTCATGGCCGTATTCTTCATCATATCCGTATCGGCGATAGCTGTCTTTGTTCTAAGAGATATCCGCGCCCCTACTGGAAAACCGAGTTTTGTGACAAGAATCTGTTACAGACTGAGACGCAACGGAGAGTTCAGATGATCGACGTTTTCGTTCCCATCACGACCTTCTGGGATGTCCTTGCCAACGCTCTCGACGATCCGTGGTTCTGGGTGCTCTCCGCTGCAGGGGCATTCGGTACCGCCCTGATCATCAGGCACAGGCTCGGTAGGAGGTGCTGGTGATGGTCCTGCCTGCGATAATCCCTGCTATTGCTTCAGCCCTGGCATGGATAGGCATAGATCTCGGCATCTCCTATTTTACCAGCGATTCCACCGACGTATCCTACGTCTCCGGACTGGACTTCTCCCAGTTCCTGGAATCGTACTGGCTGTCCCTTCTGCTATACACCGCAATGATGGCCTCGGCGATAGCTCTGGCCATTCCCAAGCATACGAACAACGGTCCCGGCTGCCGTCCCCGAATAGCCGGATAAAACGAGTTGAGAAACATGTTATCAAACATCAAGATCACCGCTATGCTAGCGGTCCTCGTCATGGCATTGGCCGGAACGATGGCCTTCGCAGCTGTCAATGAGCAGTTCGATGCCGTCGGAGAGGATCTTTCCGCAACATACGGCGAACCAACTAATATCAACATCGCTCCCGGCTACAGGTGGACTTACACACCCGATTTCCCGAGCGATCTCACACAGTATCTGACAGTCTCCCTGAAGGTCAACGACTCCAACGTCGGATCCGTTTCAGGGAAGACCGTTACAGTCAACATCTCCACCAATGCGACTACCGGAACGAAGTACAATGTCGTCATCCAAGCGTCGATGACATCCCCTGTCAGCCAGACGGCTTATCAGTATGTCACCTTCACCGTGGTAAATGGTCTTTCCGTATCGGGAACGATCAACGACATCATCAAGGGCAGCAACATCAACTTCACCCCCACCGGTACATCCGGAATGGGTGATGTCACCTGGACCGTAACATCCGGTAAATCACTGCCCGACGGACTTACCCTCAGCAACGGAAAGGTCACAGGAACCCCTACGACCCTCGGAGCTCAGACAGTCTATATGACGGCAACGGCTCCCGGAGGAGAGACCAAGAATCTGGAAGTCAGCTTCACAGTCTACTCCAAGATCGTCGGAGGAACTGCTGAGACGATCAAGTCCTATAACTCCAACGTATCGTCCGATGCCATAACCAACAATTCCGATATCGGAGTCACCTGGGCTGTCACCAGCGGTACCCTCCCCTCAGGATTCACACTGAACTCCAGCACAGGAGTCGTTTCAGGTAAGTCCAGCACAGTACAGTCCACGACCGTCACGATCACGGGAACATCTAGTCACGGACCTTCCCAGACTGCTACCAAACAGATAACCATCCAGTCCGAGCCTGCTCTCACTCTGAGCTGTTCTCAGGATATTCTGACATACAAGAATAACTCCACCGAGAAGTCTGTTTCAATCACCTCTTCTGATTCTTCCACCAAGACCTGGTCAGTATCCACATTCAGCGGAGCTTCCATCTCCAACGGAACCTTGAAGATCAAGAATTCAACAGCGGTCGGAATGAATCAGACTGTAACGGTCACCTGTACAACAGCCTACGGCCAGTCCAAGACATGCAACGTCACTGTGAGCGTCGAGGATACCCTGGCGATCTTCGGAGACGATGTG
>CALAVG010000109.1 GCA_937892275.1 uncultured Methanomicrobiales archaeon
AGGGATGGAGGATTCATACAATGAATAGACAGTGGCAACGGGCCAGAACAATGACATCTCCGGGTTGGGAGGATATTCATCGAGGACTGCTGCGAACTTCACCGAATTGGATATGTCGCTATCCTCTCCGGCAGTGGTATATCTGTACGGATATGCAGATATGCCAGTCGTTAATGTGGGGATCGTCACACCATCTATGTTCGCCCATCCGCCTACATTGGTGACGGGGTTATACTCCGTATAGGAATCTATCGCGCTGGCATCCACTATGGGAGTCAGATCGCTCACTTGGTCGTAATAGGTCCTTTCCTCGTCCTCCGGCACGACTGCGGTGAGGAACCCCACGATGCCCGTGAGGAATACCGCGAGGACGATTGCGAGACCCGCTTTCATTCCTGTCTGCATACTCGATTATCGGAAACGTGGTTTATAAAACGTGCATACAAAAAAGAGAATATCGGGGGGCAGGAATCGAGAAAACCCCCCGGAGGATCAGGTAGGTGTATGGACTTATCCTCAATCCTCTTAATGAAAAGGATGTATAAAAACTACGGAGTTGAAAAGGTTGGGGGGTAAACCCTACCCCCCGTGGTTCTGCGATCAGTTCTTCTTGCCGTTCATGAACATGTAGACCACGGTCATGAGGACGGCCAGGATGAGGAAGATGGGAATGACTCCCAGGATAGTCTTGGTGGTGGAGTCTGCTCCGCTGTCCTCGGCCGCCTGGTTGATGACGGGGATGGCCACGACAGCGATCACGATGACCGCGATGACAACGGTGACAACCTTGCTGGTGAAATCCTCGGTGTTCATTCTGATCCCTTCAGTTCTTCTTTCCGTTGAGGAACATGTACACGACTCCCATCAGGACGGCCAGGATGAGGAAGATGGGGATGACCTTGATGATGGTAGCTTCGGTGGAGCCGGACTGGATGGGGTAGGTGGATCCCTCAGGGGTTCCGTCGGTTCCGATCATGCCATTGATGATGGGGATGGCAACGACCGCGATCACGATGACGGCAATCACGATGCCGACAACTTTGCTGGTGAAATCTTCAGTGTTCATTGTTCACGCCTTCCGATATTCGTCAGATCAACGGTCCCCATCGCCTTTTCCGGAGGAGTAGGTTTTCACTATGCCGATTATGATACCGACAATCGTCACAATGATGACCGTCGAGATGAGTGCGGTGTAACCCGCTACATCCGACCCGTATTTGTCGTTGAGAGTGTCGATCTGCTGAATGGCAGTAGGGATGAACGCAGAAGCGATCAATATCACCGCGACGAACGCAGTGAGTATCGCGCTAATGGTTTTGTCCATCATATCTGCCATGATGAATGAATCAAAATACGGACTATTTAAGGTATTTCGTGGTGTTAGGACTA
>CALAVG010000110.1 GCA_937892275.1 uncultured Methanomicrobiales archaeon
TGGTGTTCATCCCTCTGGCCCTCGTAGCGGTCATCGACTTCCTGATAAGGAACTTCGGGGAAGTCACCGACGATTATACTGAGAGGATGATACATGTCCAGAGCTTATTGGAGCTGATAATCATCGTGACATTCCTCATTGGCATCGTTCCCATGTGGGTAGACAAGATCAGGAATGCAGGCATCAAGAAAGTCATAGTGTTCTCATCGCTCGTCGCAGGCATCCTGATACTCGCTCTCGTATTCCCCGAATACACGGAATCAGCGAGTCAGGGTGACATGAGACTGATCATCGCGGGTATCCTCATAGCAATCCTGGCAGTCTACTACGTAGTAGGCTACATCTGGGGTAAGAAGCACGCCAAGAAAGATGGCGAGGGTGAACAGACTTTCCAATCGGAGAGGACGGAGGATGATCCCGAACAGGACTGAACCATCCCATCCGGAACAAGAATGAAACCAATTACATCAATTAACACTTCAAAGGAGAGAAACAACATGGAATACGCAAGAACATCCGTAACGACAGCAATCGACACACCCATCACGAAGGAGGCATCCCAGTGACCGCACACATCGAGATGCCCGCATCCGCATTCAAGGCGATAGTATCCATCCTCCAGCCCCTCACGACCGAGGTCAAGATCACCGCCAAACCCGAAGGACTTTCCATCAAGGCGGTCGACGCAGCTCACGTTTCAATGGTCGCATTGGAGATAGACGGAATGGGACTCCCCGTGTACGAAGTGACCGACGAGGAAGTGTTCGGACTCGACCTCACGAAGACCAAGAGCATCCTTTCCCTTGCCGGAGGGGACGAGAACGTATCCCTTGAGATAGGGGACAGGCTCACATTCAAGATAGGCAACATCAAGAGGACCATGGCGATCCTTGACACCGCTACCATGACCGACCCCAAGATGCCCGAACTGACCCTTTCGGGTTCCGCAACCGTCACATCCGCACACCTCCAGAGAGCGGTCAAGGCGGTATCCGGAATCGGAGCGGACGCAGTCACCATGGCCATCAGGGAGGACAGATTCATGTTCTCCGCTACCGCCGACACACAGGACGCATCCATGGACATCGAGAAGGGAGAGGAATGCACCATAGAGTACGAGAAGGACATCCAATCCATGTACCCCATGGATTACGTCAGCTCCATGATCCCGGCGATTCCCTCGGATTACAAGGTCAAAGTATCCCTCGACATCGACTACCCCACAGTCATGGAGTTCACCAACGGGAACATCAAGGGAAAATACCTCATCGCTCCCCGTATCGAGCAACAGGAGTGAGGATACCCGTGAAGATGACCATAGAGGGTGTCGACCTCCCAAGGAGACAGACCGAGGATTCATGCGGATACGATGTCTACGCCCCTTGCGACATGGAGATAACCCACAAGGCCACCAAATACGACCTTGGAATCCTCATGGAGCCCGGCGACATCCCCAAGGGATACTTGGCAATGATCGTACCGAGGTCGTCCACAGGCAACAAGGGCCTGTGCATCAGGAACACCGTCGGTATCATCGACAGCGATTACACCATGGATACCATCAAAGCCACCTTGTACATCGATGACCACGGGCCCGATGATAATCTGTTCTTTTCGAAGAACCAACGCATATTGCAGATGATCCTGGTCCCCCACGGCATCATCCCCACCGAGATACCTCCCACACAGAAGAGGGAGGGCGGTATAGGGAGCACCGGACAGTGAGGTCATGACCGTCTACACCATGGACACCGTCTACCTCCGTAACGGAGGTATGGAGGTATTCGGGGAGGAAACGCAGATAGAGGCATCCGACACCAAGAATGCCCTCAAGAGGTTCATCCCTGACATCCCCTCCTACTGGTGGTACGAATAGGAGAGCTACAACAAATCCCTCTTCCATGGGTTCTGCGACACATCGGAGGTCCACTTCTACATCCGTGTCAAGTGGACCACAGAAGGCACCAGAAGGATAACCTACAGGCGGTTCTACGCCTATCGCGGATGCCGTTACTGCAAACCCACTGAGGAGAACAGGAGGATATTCCTCGAAGGGAACATGAGAGGGAGGTCCGACGAATGAAGAACACGACCCTTTGCAAGACAACGATAGGTGGGGAAGATGCAACCCAATGACTGCAACGAGTGTTTCCACTTCGGAAGATCCCAACGCACAGGCAGGACGGAATGCGTCCTGTGGGGCAGATACGACGTATGCCCTGGCAAATGCCACTACTTCGTAAGGTGGGATTCCGGATGACGGTCGATCAGGTTCTGAGGGATGCCGTATATAGCATAATGTCCGACCGCCGCCAACGTTCCGCCAAGGAGATCCTGAACGCACTCAGAGAGCAGGGATACGAGTCCAACCCCGTGAAGGTCGCCCGTATATGTGCATCGATCCCGGGGATTCGGATAGTCGGAAAATGGAATAACAGGTCGGAGTACAGGATGGTGGACTGAATGGACGCCGTGATAGTGATGGTCCCCCGCCTGGGGGGCGGATGGAGCTATCACAGGACATTTCGTCTCACTCCGACCGAACCCCAATTGCAGTACATCAAGGCCCTCGGAGCATCGATAGAGTACAAGGACGATACGTTCTGGATAAGATCCAACGACCCAAGGATGATAGAGGAATACATCGACAGGCTGACGGAGGATAACAGGTCATGACGACCCATAGAGTGACTATCATGGGGGTAAGGAGATGAACATGACCTCCAAGGTGCCGTATCCCTGTCCCAAATGCGGAAAGGCATTGTATTACAGCGAGGGATTCCCAGGTTTCTTCAACTGTTCATGCGGATACATGAGATTCGACGGAAAGCAGGAGGAGGCACACGAACAGATGGAGGGAAAGCAATGACATTCGAAGACATACCGATAGAGCCATGCTGCAAGAGCATGGGGGACACCCTCATGATGAACGACATCAGGGAGTCCATAACATTCCACGTGGACGAGCTGAAAGGCTCCCCTTACAGATTCATGATCGTATGGAGCGACGGAGACTGCATCCCGTTGCTCTATTGCCCCTCATGCGGCCGTAAGATAAGGGAAACGGACGATCCCGGGGAAACGGACGGATGATACCATGGACGGCAGACTAACATTCGAAGAACTGTCCGAGGAATACCGTGCGATAGCCCGCAACGTCCCCAACCCGATCCGTCAGGACATGTACAGGGCCATGAGGGGTATGATAACGGATGCGGAGTCCTCATGGCGCAAAGCAAGGGAGGAGAACGTATCCGAGACCGTCGTAGACGGTCTTAGGGACAGACTGAGGAAGGAGGAGCAGTTGGTGAAGGTCATCATCGACATGAGGATTGACTACATCTTCAAGCACCGCAACGTACCCGAATACGTCCTTACACCGGAAGAGAAGGAATTGAAGGCGAAGATCGATTCCATAAGGGAGACCACCGTGGCAGAGTTGACATCATACGTCATGGGGGAACAAGGGGGTATGAAAGAATGACATCCAAGGTCACATACTTCGACAGCAAGGTCAACAACACCGACGGTACCATCCGCAAGATAGACGGGGTGAATGGATGAAGATACCAATGAGATGCGATTGCGGGGAAATCCCCGACATCGGAAGGAGCGACTGCATCTTCTACGTCCAATGTCCGGGATGCCGTATGGAATCATACGCATTCCCTGATCCCGATACGGCCGTATCGGAATGGAACTTGGGAAGACGCTACCACACATTCCCTGACAGTCCCACCGTGGAATCGTGGGCGGATGCCCTTGAAGGCATCATAGAGGACATCAGACGCGTTCAGGACACCGTAAGAGGCATAGACTTCAACGACGACCAAGAAACGGTGCAGAAAGCATCGGAACACGCCGACATACTGATGATGAACGTGATACTGACCATGATGAATCTGAATGATTCATGGAAAGGCAAGGGGGCAGAGGATGAACGACAACGAATCCGTTCAGGATACTCTCCTCTGCCCCAAGGTCATCGAGGACGATCCTGGGGAGCAGGAACACGAGGATGACCCACTGATACCACACCGAGACAACACAGGATCGGTAGGAAGGACACCGTGAAAGAACTGAACATATGAGGTGCCGGAAATGAAATGCACATTCTATATCCCAACGGACACGAACGACACCATAGTCGTCCACAGGCACAACGATGACGGCACATGGAGTCTGGCAGAGTTCGATTGGATGGGATTCAAAGATTACGGATCCCAGAGACACAGATTCAAGATGGATGGCTTGAAACCCTACATAACCACCGACGAATACGGGATAACCATCCCGATGATCAGGAGGATAGCAGACAAGAGGATGCACAACGAGCTCTCCGAGATAGGTCTGGAGATAAAGACCGACCAAAGGTATTGGCACAGGGAGTTCATCGAAGCGGCCATCACGGAACACCAATTGATCGTCATAACCCACCGTGTATACGGCAAACTGTACAGGGATGACGAGCAGAACATATCATGCAAGGTAGCATACATCAATCTGGACGATTGGGTGGAGACCTTGGAGAACGGCAGAACGCTCGATCACTTCAAAGGAGGCTGGAGATTCAGAAACTACGACGACGAACTCAAGAGCATAGAACCTTCCAAAATCATCCGCATGCTCACCGAGGGGGAGGCAAGGAATATGGCATTAGACCTGTTCACGGCACGCATGGACCATTACACCGATGCGTACAAGAAATACGTCGGGGTGAAGGGATGACATTTGACAGACCACAAGGGGCATTCGCCATATCCAAGATACAGCATCTTGGGGTATCGGCCAGATGCTGTTACGAGGAGGGGGAGTTCGAGATCAGGAAGGAGGGTACCCGGTACTCCTTCTGGTTCTTTGGAGAGACAGGCGTACCCGGCGAGAGGTACATGGACAACAGTCTGGAAGTACGCATGACCAAGGAACAGCTGCTGGAACTGTCCGATTATATAAAGAAGAATGTGGAGGCGAGCGAATGAACAGACTCAACACCATGGTCAGGAGCAGATTTGCGGACTGGGCTGAGACTAGGGACCGTAAAATATTGAGGGAGGCAATCACATTGCAGATGCTTGTAACGGCGATCAGATGCAGGCACGAATATGATTTATCCGTATCTGTCGGGCATGACTGTTGGAACGGCGGGGAGAAGAACATCAAGCCGAACAGTTTCACATTCTGGCATAAGGAGAGAAACAGGAGAGTGAGCGAATGAGGATGTAACCCGACTCTGAGAAGAAAATACTCATCCTGGCTGTCCGGAAGCGCACTAATGCATATCACAAATGATTATGACCATCTGTTCCAAATATCTTTGTAAGTGTTACGCAATCACTTTTCATGGTCGATTACGCACACATATCGCAACTTGATCAGGAGGAAGTGGCCTTACGCACATCCATCCACACGATCCAATCCCTTTCGGAAAGGACATCCGATCCCGGGGAGAGGAAGACACTGACCGATTCCCTAGCCATTCTGAAAGGAAGGCTGGAGGAGGTCATCGCACAGACCTCCATAGCAGATGCATAATTGGAAACTGGAATCCAACTCTATGCCCACAGATTAGAAATAAGACCACCTGCGTATTGAATACGGTGATAACGTGGCGAATGAATCCAACATTAGACCCCGGGAATATCGCAAAGCGGCCGCCAAGAGGATAGTTGAGAAACTAGGCGACCTACCCACAGTTGGTAACATCGATGAACAGGGTCGCCTAATAGTTCCCAGAGATTTATACGAAAAGGACTGACGTTTGCAATATGCTTACAAACATCATACCATAGTATTATTTATCAACCACACGAATACCTCATTACTTTCCACCAAAGAAACGTAGATGACGTTGTTTAACAATTAACTATTTTTCAGCCCCCATACTCATTTTTTCAACGGTAAACCTATCCAACACGCTAATTACTGTTGTCTTACAATTGTAATTACATAGTAATCAATTTATAGAAATTAAACGAATCATCTTACCTGGGATGAACTCATGTCATACAATGGGAATCTGACAGGCAAGGGGGTTCGTGAGTGAAGGTTCTCGAACTCTTTGCGGGAACACGTTCGATAGGCAAGGCATTCGAATCTCACGGCCACGAGGTATACAGTGTGGAATGGGACAAGAAGTTCGAGGACATCGACCTCTATCAGGACATATCAACACTCACGGCTGAACAATGCATAGAACTCTGTGGAGGAAAGCCAGATGTGGCCTGGATGTCTTTTGACTGCACCTCGTACTCTATTGCCGCAATTGGACACCACAGAAAGAAGAATCCCATCACGGGAGAACTGGAACCCCAGACCGACTACGCCAAGTTCTGTGACATGACGAACGCACACTGTATAGACCTGATGCATGAACTCCAACCCAAGTACTTCTTCATAGAGAATCCAAGGGCAGGACTCCGTACCATGAGGTTCATGAAGGGAATCCCACGGTACACAGTGACATATTGCCAATACGGGGACACAAGACAGAAACCCACCGACATATGGACCAACCACCCCAATCCGAGGTTCAGACCAGCCTGCAAGCCCGGTTCCCCATGCCATGTGGCTGCACCGAGGGGTTCGAGGACAGGTACGCAAGGGCTCGGGAACTCCAAGGAGAGGGCAAGGATCCCTCCCGAACTCTGCGAACACATCGTAAGGATATGCGAAGATCCCGACGGACACGACGACCCTGTGATGGGATACACCCCTCAGACAAGACTCACGGAGTTCGATAAGGCATGACCGTCACCACCTACCAAGGTGATTGCCTTGAACTGATGGGGAACATCCCCGACCATTCGGTCGATATGGTCCTCTGCGACCTTCCATACGGCACCACGAGGAACCAATGGGACAGCGTCATAAATCTTGACGCCATGTGGACTCAATACCACAGGGTAGTGACCCCCAACGGTGTCATCGCATTGACATCCCAAGGTGTGTTCACCGCCAGACTGATGCTTTCGAACGAGAGCATGTTCAGATACAAGCTCGTATGGATCAAATCCAAAGCCACGAACTTCCTGAACAGCAAGAAGCAGCCGTTACGCAAGCATGAGGACGTATGCATATTCTATGCGGACCAGCCCATCTACAACCCCATAATGAGTCCAGGCACCCCTTATGATAAGGGAACACGCAAGGATCAGGATACAGGCTCATACAACAAGCTCACACCCGTACAGATTAAGAGCGATGGGGACAGATGTCCCACGGACATCATCTACTTCAAGACGGCAGAATCGGAGGGGGAGGTATTCCACCCCACGCAGAAACCCGTGGCTTTATGTGAGTATCTAATCAGGACCTATACCGACGAGGGTATGACTGTCCTTGACAACTGTATGGGTTCCGGTACCACAGGCGTAGCGGCAGTACAGACCGGAAGGAACTTCATAGGCATAGAGAAGGACGAAGAATACTACGCCAAAGCAGTAGAACGCATATCCAAGGCGGAATACAAGGTAAGGAACAGGACCACACTTGACAGTTTCATAGGGGGAACCTCCTGATGACCGTCACCACCTACCAAGGCGATTGCCTTGAACTGATGGGGAGCATCCCCGACCATTCGGTCGACATGGTCCTATGCGACCTTCCATACGGTACAACGCGCAACGAGTGGGATGTGACGATCCCAATGGAGCAGTTGTGGGAATCCTACCACCGTATTGTCAGAGGGGGGGGGGCTATCGCACTGTTCTGTCAAGCACCTTTCAGCTATGTCGTGGGGGCATCTAACATGAAAGAGTTCCGCTACGAATGGGTCTGGCGTAAGAACACCATCACAGGGCAGCTCAATGCCAACCGTACACCGCTGAAATGTCATGAGAACATCATGATATTCTGCGACAAGGCACCACCTTATAACCCACAAGTAACGCACACAGCACCAAAGGTCATCAAGGACAGCCCATCCAATTCCAGTATTTACGACAGATGTGGAAAGAGGGACGGTGTTAGAATGGTGGACTACACCTATCCTTGGGATGTTATCGATTTCGATGTCAACAAGGACGAGAAGATCCACCCCACACAGAAACCTGTAGCCCTCTGCGAGTATCTTATCAAGACCTACACCGACGAGGGAATGACCATCCTTGACAATTGTATGGGTTCCGGTACCACAGGTGTAGCTGCAGTACAGACCGGAAGGAACTTCATAGGCATTGAAAAGGATGAGAACTACTACGCCAAAGCGGTAGAACGCATATCAAATGCCGAATACAAGGTCAGGAACAGGACTACCCTGGACAGTTTCATGGGAGGTACCGCCCGATGACAGTTACCACCTACCACGGCGATTGCATAGAGCTGATGGATTCCTTGCCAGACAAATCCGTGGACATGATCCTCACAGACCCCCCATACGGGGTACTGAACAAGGGTAACGCCCACGCTAAGTGGGATAACATCATACCTTTCGAGGACATGTGGAGGTGCTACAACCGTATCATCAAGGACAAGGGCATCATAGTGCTGTTCTGTCAAGGCATGTTCACTGCCAAACTCATGCAATCCAACGAATCCATGTGGAGATACAACCTCATATGGCAGAAGGATAGGCCCACAGGATTCCTGAACGCCAACCGTATGCCGTTGAGATCCCATGAGGACATCTGCATCTTCTACAAGGAACTCCCCAAGTACAACCCTCAGATGACGCCCTGTTCTCCCGCAGAAAGATGTCATCCTATCGGCAACGGGGTACACAAGGACCGCAATCAGCAGTACGGGGACTTTGACAGACTTCATCAGCCCATCAGGGACGAGAAGTTCCCCAAATCAGTCATCTACATCCCCCAGGAGCACAAATGCACCGGGGATTCGCACCCCACACAGAAACCCGTTGCCCTCTGTGAGTATCTGATCAGAACATACACCGATCCCGGGACACCGTCCTCGATTCCTGTATGGGTTCCGGCACCACGGGCGTAGCCTGTGTCAACACCCAACGCGACTTCATAGGCATGGAGAAGGACGATCATTGGTACGGATTCGCCGTCAAACGCATCACGGACGCAGGATACACCGTACAGGAGGTATCGGAGGACACCGTCCTCACAAAGATGCCCACAGGCCCAAGGCAAAGCAGCCTATCGGCCTTTCTATGACATCATCACGGTTCAATCAATGAACACACGAAACCCGTTAGAACAACAGAACAAGGAGAATGAACGGAATGAACAACGGAAAAAACAAGGGAGGGAATCTCCCATGAGACACGTAATGGAGAAGCTGGAACCGTCCATATTGGACTTCCTCAGACTGAACGGACCGTCCACCGCAAGGGATGTCATGAACGGTGTCGACAAGAAGTACCGCCGCAACGTCAACGTGGAGATGGTCACGAGATGCCTTTCCGCGTACAGAGGACACGGGAAGGTCGTGATCAGCGACAGGACATCGGACCAGACCTGTATCTGGGCGTTGGCAGGGAGCGAGGATCAATGAAGAAATCCACCATGTCGATACTGTTCCACACCACGATCCCCGAAGTGGTTGACGTACTGTACGTCAGGGGAGGACTCACCAACAGACAGATCGCCCACAGGATAGAATGCGACGAATCAGGTCTGTCCAAACAGCTCCGGCTAATGGAGGTCAAAGGCATGACCCGTCGGAAGGATGGCAAATGGTATCTCACCAAGGAGGGGAGGGAGCTCGCTCCCCTCATCCTAGGTCTGAGGGACAAGATGGAGGCCACCA
>CALAVG010000111.1 GCA_937892275.1 uncultured Methanomicrobiales archaeon
AGCGGCTCCCGAGACCGGAACCACGATCTCGTTCTACGCGGTATATGAAATTGTAGAATCCACCACCTGGACTCTGAGCTTCTCAGATGACTCTGAGGTCACTGTTAATGGATCGATGATCACCTACGGGGACTACGGAGTGATCTTCTTCACGCCCACCAACCAGAAGGGAATGTTCGCCAACGTCTACATTGTACCCAACGCCGGATACTCGATATCCATAGCTGATGTGACTGGACTCTACAAGGAATCCGACACCCACTATGTCGCATACAACGGTGACGAGGACATCGAGCTCACCTTGGCTCACGATACCCTGTCCGTGGCTTACACCCTGAATGTAATGAAGTACACCAGCGATGACGACAAAGGCGTCACCGTCGTACTCAGCTCTCTGAACAACATCCCGTTGGATACCTCTGATGCTGAGTCACCTTCCGCTCTGGCGAACGGAGTCATCGAGATCGTCTACGTGTACTACGGAACCAACGGATACGTCACCAGCGGATCCACCGCAGGAGTGTCCAACGAATACGTCAACGTGACGACCTCACCCGTCTTCACGGAAGCTGTGTCCTTATCGCAGGATCTGTTCTTCGTTCGCGCCACATACCAGTATGGGGATGACGAGGATAACACCTGCACGGTAGTCGATACTCTGGTGGACCTCACCGTCGAAGTGACGGCGACCACAACGGATGAGAACGACGAATCAGAAGAGAACGACGAATCGGGCGAAAGCTGAGAAGTGGTAGCATGCACCGTAACCAGAAAATCCTAAACATCTTCCTCCTGGGGATCATAGCGATAGCTATGACCTCCGCCATCACGGCGGAGGCCATCCCCACCATGGGGGAGGCAAGCGAGGGATGGTATTCAGTAGGTGAAGACATGACAGCCATCTACTCGGACAGCACCAACAAGACCCTGGAGCTCCATATCTATGGGTACACCGAAGGTATAGGAAGCGTCCTCCTTGACGGGAAGACGTTCGTGGCTCCCG
>CALAVG010000112.1 GCA_937892275.1 uncultured Methanomicrobiales archaeon
ATAGCATCCGATAGGGATTATGCCGGAAGCCTTCACAACATGGCCAACGACCTGGAATATCAATCGAAGGAACAACCCGTATGGACACAGCCCCTCACATCACCCAAGCATCAGTTCGACCTCTCCCCCGACGACAAGAAGAAGACATGACCGTCAAGATACCAATTGACATGTAGCCTCCTTGATAGGACAAGTTATATGATGGCCGAACCCAATCAGGTGCCGAAGGGTCTCCGATGAAGATTTGGGAATTCGCGAAGGTTAACGGCTCGTCCATCAAAGTAGACAACTGGATTTCTGATACCATTGGTATCGTAGACGGGGGGTGCGTGTACAGTACCCTCTTCAAACACCCCGCACAGGGTCCCAAGGACTACGAGATCATGCTCTCGATGTTCCCACAGGAGAACTACCGCACGCTCACCCACATCACGATGTATCTCGACGATGTCCCGGGATCGAGCGCACAAGCCGCACATTTCCTTGCGGAGAAGGAGATCAACATCCTCAACTCCGTATCGCTCAACGGAATATCCGATACCGTCATCGTATGGAAACTGATGGCGGACATGAACTTCGCAGGAGAGGGAGAGCTCCTTCTGGAACAGTTCAAATCCCTCAAGGCGGCCAACGACCCGTCCGTCTCCAAGATCAAGAGGATCGAGCTCAAACCCGCGGACATCGGAAGACTGTTCAAGGGAAAGGTCGAGGAGACCGGAAAGGAGGAGATCAGGCGCGGATACCCCACCACGATCAAGAACGGATGCTTCGAGATCGGAGAGGTGTACGGGGACATCCTGCCGGACCTCGACGGGAAGAACGTCCTCATCACCATGGATGCAGATTCATGGATATGCTCCATCACATTGTTCAAGGAGCAGACGAGGCTCGTCAAGGTAGGATTGGAGATACCGGACTGCCCCGGAAGCATAACCGAGACGCTCGGGGTCATCGCCGATTGGAACGTCAACCTCATCTCGGTGTTCAGCAAGGTCAAGATCTGCTACGAGACCATGAGCCTCGAACTGGTCATGGATATCTGCCACAGCAACAAGACCGCTTCCGAGATCAGGGAACTCCTGCCCCAGGAGCTGTCCAAGCTCAACGGTATATTCACGCTCAAAGAGTTCGTAGAACTCATGTGAGATAGTATGCGCCTACCGAAGACATCGATCGCATATCCCTCGGAGATTGAGGAACTGTGGATCGGCAAAGGGGACTACGTGGTAGGAGGAGCAAGGAGCCCTCCCTTCCTGGACCTGGACAACGCCAGGCGCCGCAGACCCGTGATATTCGGAGAGGTGTTCGATACTCTGGAGGGTTATCCCGATTCGGCTGCATCGATGTTCTCCGGACGTCAGACAGACCCGGAGGAATGGGCGGTCATGTGGAAGGAGCTCGGAGCGGACGGGATCTGCCTAAGGCTTACCGACGAGAGCACCGTCGAACTGGTGAGGAACGTCACATCGAGGACCAGGCTTCCGGTGATGGTATCGGGAGATTCCCAACTCCTGAAAGAGGCTGCGAAAGAGATCAAGGATTCCGTCCTCATCATCGGCTGTGCGGACAGGGAACAGAGCCTGGAACTATCGAACTGTTCCAGCGAGCACATTATTGTGGCGAAATGCGATGGCACATCACCTCAGGAACTCTGCAGAGAGATGAGTGCCAGAGGCGCAAAGAAGATCATAGTGGACCTCGGGAAGGGACTGATGAGTCCCATCCTCGGGGACCTCAGGAACAGGATCGGATCCTACAGGCTCGACGGCCTGAACGGGGTCGCCGATTCGGATCATATAATCATCTGCGACGTGACCCCGTCATGGGACACACATGGAAATGATGTCACGGCAAGGAGGGCATCGATGCACGAGGCCACAGTGGCCTTGGCGGTGATGATGTCCGGAGCGGATATCGTTGTGGTGAAAGGACCGGGGGCCGCGGATATGGTCCGCGTATTCGGGGAGGAGTTGGCCGACCTATGATAGCGCTCACGATCTCCGATCTCACCGATGCCAATACGGCATGTAAGAGGATAGCCGAGCTGACAAGGAGGAGCGCAACATCCGGAACACCCGATGCTATATGCATCCGCAACGACAGCTTCTCGGAGGAGCAGTTCTCATCGCTGGCACAGCTAGTCGGAGAACTTTGGGAAGGCCCTGTAGTCATCGAATCCGATTACCCGACTAACGTCTCCAAGGCCCTGCTCCATCTGATGGACAGGAAACCCCTGATCGTAGGTGCCAACAGGAACAACCTTGAGCAGTTCTCTACTATATCGAAGCTGTTCAGATGCCCCATGTGCATCAGCTGCGAGGACATGGAGGAACTGTTCGACCTCGTACAGCAGGCGAATGGGTTCGGTGCCACGGACATCGTCCTTGATCCGATGATGAGGAACATGAAGCAGTGCCTCGAATCAAGCACCGACCTGAAGAGGCTCTCGGAGAAGATACGGGAAGCCGATCATCCCATAGCCGTAAGGACATGGTCCGGAGAATATGCGATGACCATGGCCATGGTATCGCTCTTGGTCGGAGATGCGATAGTCATAGCCGACGACCTAGACGGCGACAGCTGCGAGACCATAGGCGAACTCTTGAAATCTATAAGGTGATTCCATTCCGATAACCTCGTTCTCCAGGATAGACACTGTCACCATTCCTGACAAGTTCATGTCTGTCATCCGCGTCTCCGAAGGACAGGAGATCGACATTGAGGATATCCGCACCAAGCTTGAGACCGACAAGGATTCTTTGGATTATCTCGGCGTTGCGTCCGATACGGACCCGCTTGACCATCCCGAACTGTACAAGATTATCAAGAGTGTCAGACCCAAGGGGATGAAGGTGCTAATCATTACAGATTGCAGGGATCCGACGGCATTCGATGACCTGGTAGGCGCTGGATACGCTCACGCAGCTGACATCATCATAGGAAAGGAACTGACGGATTCCCAGAGGAGATGCATCTCCATCCTGAAGGACAACAAATGCAAGTTCGCGGTCACCGTCAGCGCGAGGGATCACGACGAGAGTTCACTCAGAGCGGTAGCTGAAGGATGCGACGGCTGTTCCATGTTCATACTGAAACAGGACAAGGTGAAGCCTCTGAGTAGGAGCGAGATGTCACCTCTGATAGCAGCGGCAAAGAACTGCACCTGGAATGTGAAGACCATCACTTGACGAACTTCTCCAGGACCGCTCCGAAAGCTGGCCTCAGCGAACGGCTGCTCTCGTTAATGAACATCTGCGGGACATCGACCTCATTCTTGAAGCGGTCGATGAGCTTCGAGTCCTTTGTGAATATACCTGCAGAGAGACCGCACTCGCAGTTCTCCAGCTCGGTGAAGATATCCTCGACGGAATCGACCACGGTGATGTTCAGGATTGGCAGTCCGAAATCCATGTAATTGAGCTCGTCCTCGGGATCCAGTCCGCATACGGCTATCGGCGCGACATAGTTCTCTGGAAGCTCCTTGGAGACAGGCATCGCCTTCGCCACAGTGAACGGCATCAGCTGGAGGGCCATGTCCTTGAACTTCTGAGCATCCTTGTCGCAGATGAGAGGTCCGGAGAATGCGGTGTCGTTCACAGGATCGTCGATCTTCAAATCCTTCATGTACTCCGCCAGGAGGTCGGTGAACTTGGCCTGGTCCTCGCGTGTGATGATCACCTTCGAAATGGCGAACAGACTCTGTCCGCTGTAATCGAATGCGGATTCCATAATCTTCCTCACGGTGCCCTTCATGTCCGAAGGCCTGTTGACCACAACAGGGTTCATACCCTTGAGCTCGTTGATGAAGTGCATCTCGTCGTCTATCTGGAGGAACATCATATCCTCCATCCTGTCACCCGATCCGGATGCGACGATACCGGCCAGACGCATGTCGTTGGCCAGTTCCTGAGTAGAATCGGCCTTCCTGTCCACAACGAGGTTTAGGACTCCGGCAGGCAGACTGTATTTCTCCATCAGTCCATAGAACAGATGGATCGGCATTGACGTGTACTTGCTTGGGTTCATGACGACGGTGTTACCTGCGACCATAGCCACAACGGCGTACGCCACGGGCGAGGCGAACGGGGAGTTGTGTGCAGTGATGATTGCCCAAACACCTTGAGCTCTCCTCCTTCCGAGGGTCTTTGCCTCTCTGAGGATCCTCTCTACCGCATCTGCAGCCGCATCAACTTCAGCCAATGCGTCCTCACGGACCATTCCGCTTCCGACAGTGATGGCCGCAGCATAATGAAGCCTCCTGGCTCTGAGGATACCGGGCAGCGCCTGGAAGAATGTTATCCTCTCATCTATGGGTCTGATGCTCCAGGAATCGAATGCCTTCAGAGCTGCAGTGACCGCTTCCTCCATCGTTCCCTCGTCCGGTTCCTGGAAGATACCATATTCAATCGTCGGATCGATAGGGCTTGCGATCTTGAACTCGTGACCCGAAGCGACCTTGAGTCCCCCGAAGTAATTGGGGTAGTCTTTCTTCTCGGAGCTGAGAACGATCATGATCTCATTCTCATACTGCCTTCCTTCTTCGGTTGTCTGGAAATCGGGAACGTCTGCCATGATGGACCTACAAGACCCTCCCTAGGATAAAAGACATGCTGGTATCGGATTCGGGTCGACCATTCCGAGAATGTAGGAAACTATGTCCACTCGTGATACTGGCCCCTGAACATCATGAACCTAGCCATTATGGATATATTTTCCTGGTCAGGCAACTATATCCACTTGAAGTATGGTCCAAAATAGGCTACGAAAGAAATGGTCCGAGAATCTGGCTGCAGTACGATGATGATGGAGAGGAAAATGGTGGACCCGGCCGGAATTGAACCGGCGACCTTCGCCTTGTAAGGGCGACGTCATAACCCCTAGACCACGAGTCCGATATGTCTCGTGATTAGATGGCCATATATAAAAATTGATGATTTAGGAGAAGGCGCGAGCGTGAAATGGTAAGGAAAGGAGGAATAAACTCGCCCGCGCCTTGTACATCGCATTTCAGGAATGGAGTTCTGATGGATGGATGTATAATCCTAGTAGGACCTATTACATATTTAAAAGATACCTATGAAATGATTTTATATTGTACCTTTTAGAGCATTTTAAGTTCAAATAGGATGGATGGTATATGTTTTTCACCCATTGAAAATAGGCGGGAATGGCCACATCATATCCAGAGAAAGCCCCTGTTTTTTGAACGATTTGATATGGATGGATGCTACATCCATAATAATTCCGAACATTTTGACCCTCTCGTCAGAATCTCGGTCCGTCCCATACATCTTCCATATCCCTGACGAAACCCGCAGCGAACAATGGATAATGCTCGATCCCATCCTCCGATACGTGAATGTCGGACCTCTCGAACTTGATCCTTCTCCTGACCTTGAAGAACTTATCGACCTCGTCTATCGACGGAGCATCCCTCGTCTTCCCCGATTTGACCTCTATGGCCGCTATGTCCTCGCCCAGTTCTATGATCATATCTATCCCCATCATACCGGGTCCGCTGTTCATGATCCCTACTGGTGGTAACGAAGGGGACAATGAGCCAGTGGAGGATCTCCTGACCATGACAGAATCCGCAATTGCGGATTCGGGGTTCAACGGAGTGGAAATAAAGGCCATGGCCGACGGAGGGGACAGCTTCAGGACGTTCTACCTGTTCAACAGGCACCTGGGCGTACAACTGAACTGCCACATCCGCGAGACGGCAAAGCTCTTGAGTGAAGCAAGTTGGGAATCGATCCAGAAGAAGTATTCTAGCCTACACAGGTGCCCTGGCTTCGATCCGCACAGGAAGAACGACGAACGCTTCGTTCTCACCTTCCTATCCAGGAACGGACAGGAAGAACTCGTCGGGAAATATTTCCGCAACAAGGAGCTGCACCGTCAGGAGCAGCAGGAATCCTCGGGAATCAAGGACACCGACCGCCAGGTGTGCGAGACCATGCACCATTCCATGAAATCATGGCTAGATTTCACCACGGTGAAGCTTCGCCATAAGCTGCGTGAATCGACTCTGAGGTGCAGATTCTTCCTCTCGCAGCTCCTGAGCGTGATCTTCAAGGGCTATGTGACATACGACTGAGCAGTCAGGATGAAGAAAGGGCCGAAGCGTAGGCCAGTTTATGCTGTTGATACCAGCGAATGCTTTCGGCAACTGATTGGTATTGCTCTGTTCGAATAATACTTTCGGTCCGTTTTCCTGCCTTTTGTACTCCGTTAATCCCCCGTAGACAAATAACGGCCTGATCCACCAACCTGTGTCTCGGACATTAGAGGCGATGATTCGGAATTAATCGCCTAATTCCGAATTCACTGAGGAAGGTAGTTTGGGCAAGAGAAGAAGGG
Organism: uncultured Methanomicrobiales archaeon; assembly: GCA_937892275.1. Classification (GTDB taxonomy): domain Archaea; phylum Thermoplasmatota; class Thermoplasmata; order Methanomassiliicoccales; family Methanomethylophilaceae; genus Methanoprimaticola. The sequence continues at coordinate 6,364 of CALAVG010000112.1, forward strand.
AATCCATAGCAAAAGTGAGCATTCAGACGACATTGTCGTATTCGGAAGTGGAAGAGGTGCCGAACGGGAACAGGACGTTCCCGTACGGCCTTGTAAGGGCGGTAAGGCATTACCTGGAATTCATAGGGCTCCTCAAGTTCCTGAGGAGCCTTAAGAGGGAAACGTGCTCGGCACCGAGGTTGGACCTCATAGTTGTGGCGTTGATAGTATTCACTTTGTACGATACCAATTCGATGGATGCCTGCTCTAGATGGCTAGAGGATCCTCAGATCAAGAAGATTCTTGGGTTTAGGAGAACGGACAACATCTCTCAAATCACCATAGACCGTGCGGTCAAGATACTAGGCGCCAACAGAGAATCCATACTCGAGATGCTCTGGAAGGGCATAACCAATAGATTCGAGATAGACAACTATGAAGTTGCTGTGGACGGATCGGCCGTCATCGTATATGGGCCTAAGGCCCGTATGGGGAATCTGGGCCACCCCAGGGACGGAGGTCCGTCGGACCTCCAGATCGAATTCACCGTCGCTATACTGACGCAGTTGGATATACCGATCTATGTCAAGCCCTTCGAAGGCAACGCCTCCGACGAGAGACAGTACCGTGAGGCCATCCCCGAGATCTCGGGCCTGATACAAGGCAAAGGGATCAGAGGGATGGAGGAATACAAGAAACAGGCCTTGGAATTGGCCTCCGTGGCGACAATGGCCAAGGTAGGTGCGATGATAATCGCTGACAACGGAGCCGCCTCCAGCGAGAACGTCAAACGTGCTGAGAAATGTGGCAACGATATGTTGACTCGCGAGAAGCTGAACATGTCCGATGAGAGGAACATCATCGAGCACTGTTATGATTTCGAGGTCCTTCCGGACCTCGGAGTGATGTGCTACATGCACACCTTCGATTCATCGGGGAGGACCAACTACCTCTACTGCTCCCCCGATCTTCTGCAGGCATCGGTGAAGAAGGGATGCAAATCCATCGAGAGGGGTCTGAGGGATTATCGCTATCTTCAGGAGCACGGGATGAACAGATCGAAGATCGTCAAGGTCAGGAAGGTCCCCGGATACAAGGTCGATCTCTCGATCAGCAGGGACGAGGATTTCGACCCCGAGGAGTTCACCGAAGCTCGCATCCTCAAGGATGCGAGGAGGAACGCGGGCATCCGCACAGGATTTTTCAAGCTGAGCTGTACGGTCCAATTGACACCTGAGGAAGCTCTCAGGAGGTATCGCCAAAGGGCATTGGTCGAGCAGACCATATCCTCTCTCAAGAGGATAATAGGAATCAAACCTCTGCGTGTATGGGGGGATGAAGCGGTCGGCGGATCCATGGTGCTGGCCCTGCTGGGAGAGGCCGTCCTGTCGATGGCAAGATACTGCTCAAAGAAGAGGTTCAAGAACGTGGATAAGAGATCGGGCAAGAAGCAGCTCTCTTATGTGGCTTCCACAAGGACGCTAGCTTCGGAGCTACGTCATTTGACACTTACCCGTTTCTGCCATATCGGGAAGCGCTTTGACGCAGTCCTGAGCAATTGGACGCCCTTTACAGAGGACGTTTTCGCTGGTATTCATGAGCATGAGAGCCCCGAATGGGGCTCTAAGAAGGTCCCGCTCATCACATAATCCTCCATGAACGGGCAAGAAGCACCCATGTGCAAATTGGGTACTTTGAATCAAACCAGCGGATGCTCTCGCGCAATGTGTGCGCGCATATAGTAAGATGTGTTTAGGTCAGGGTGAATCAAAGGTTACGAGAAGATAGAGATGGTGGACCCGGCCGGATTTGAACCGGCGACCTCCGCCGTGTGAAGGCGACGTCATAACCCCTAGACCACGAGTCCGCGATTCCTCCTAATGGGCATTTGATATAAAAATGGCTGGGCCGATGATCTAAGAGGCCAAAGAATACACCGAACATCGATCACCGAAAGCAATTCACTTTTATTGACGAAGACGTATCTGGAACTCATTCCTCTCTTCCTTCAGAACGAAAATCTCTGATGCGACATTGTAATGCCTCACCTTCCTGACTATCTTCCCCACTACGTCAGTAGCCATTCCGTTGGTGGTGATGACAACGATCACGTTGTGGGTCTGTCCAGATGTTTCTTCTTGGCCTTTATATTCTCATCCGTCACGACCATACTGTAGATGATGAAATACATCTGGTAGACTGCAAAGGGGAGGTATACCAGAAGCATACAGGTAAGCGCAATCTCCACGGGATCGATGTTGAAAAGGTCTGGAAACAGCATCGATTGGTCAATTTCATTAGACTTGATAAAACAATCTGAATCCGACGATGTGATCGGCTCGATTGCTGAATGACAGAACGTTGAAGCATCATTCAAAAGCTGTTATATATCGAAGTAACCACTGATTTCTATAGTATACCCCTACCTAAGGGAAGTGATAAGGATGAGTCACTTGTTTGTTATGAAAAGAACTGGAAGAACAATGTTATTGTTCGTCGCAGTAGCTGTTTTGGCCTCAATTATTGCAATCTCCGCCATACCTGTCGATGAATCGGATGCCGGCAGGCGCGATCCCGGGAAGAAATGGGATATTGATTACCGTATCGATGGCAATACAATGTATCTTGGGGAGAATGTTAACGGTCTGCTTGATTCAGGCGGTGCCATGGCTCCATGGTTTTTCATGCCTGAGGAAATAGACACCATAGTGATAGGTTCGGGCATTACCGAACTCGGCGATGTGCTTTACTGTTGTAACTTCGTCAAAACAATAATCCTGCCAGACTCCCTTCAGAAGATATCAGCTTTTAGTTTCTGCAGCTGTGAAAATCTTAAAAGTATCAACCTGCCGTCTACTTTGACGGAAATACCGAGCAATGCCTTCAACAATTGTAAATCGCTGACTAGTATACAGATACCGGCATCCGTGACGTCCATAGGCGAGGATGCTTTCTGGGGATGCGTCGAGTTGATGTATGTCAATTTCTCGGAACTGACAAATCTTACAGACATCGGGAAAGGTGCATTCAGTGCTTGCTATCAATTGCAGAACATAAAAATCCCGTCCTCAGTGAGGACCATCGGGGACACTGCGTTCTTCGGATGCAATTCAGTCAAGGAGATACACATCCTCGGCGATTCATGGAACATCGAGAGCATCGGAGAAAGGGCCTTTGCATTAGGACATGCGGATGCAAAAGACATACACAGTTTCGTAGTATCCAAATCGAATTTCGCAAATGGAAAACTCAACGGATCATCCAACTACCTTACTACCTTGGAATATGTGAGTGAGATGCCGGAATTCGAGCCTGATCAAAAGGTCACGGTCTATTGGTATGATGGTAAAGGGGACCTTCTGTACATCGAATGGGAAGTCACATACAGCCAGATTATGTTCGACGGACTCAATCATCAGCTTCCGGAGCTCGAGGGAAGGACCTTCTGCGGATGGTATCCTAAATGCATTCCGCTTAAAGAACTGGTTGTCATGACTCCCCTGTTCACAATAGGGGAACTCACCGGCATCGGTGGCAACGACGGTCTTAGCGGGTCAGATGACGAGACCCCGGTACAGTTGTACTGTGTCGTCGGGATCCTGGCCGCCGTGTTCGTCGGATTCATGGTGATGAACAGATACCGCTGATATGAAACAACGTCTGGGGTTATTGGTCATGCAGATACGATCGCATGACCGCCCCTCATTCTCCTAACTTCTGGGACCATCACGGAATAACCTTTATTACCAATCTCTATTATCAAGTGTTCAGTTGCGATAGTGGTCCAACGGCTATGATCGGTGCTTCCCAAGCACCTGACCCGGGTTCGACTCCCGGCTATCGCACTCATCTACTTTTTTAAGAGGAAATTCATACACCCGAAGCATGACGATCCTGGAGATTGACGGTTCAAGGGGCGAGGGAGGAGGACAGATGGTCCGCACATCCGTAGCCATGGCTACCGTTACCGGGATCACCACGCACCTCACCCGTATCAGGGAGAACAGGCCTACCAACGGATTATCCAAACAGCACTGCGCAGCAGTAGATGCCGTGGCGCAGATGGCGGGCTCGACCGTAGAGGGCAACACGATCGGTTCTAGGGAACTCCTCTTCACTCCAGGCAACGAGCAGAAGTATGATATCGAGATGAACATCGGTACGGCCGGAAGCCTCAGCCTGGTGCTGCAGGCCATGATGCTCGCGGCGAGGAATCACAAGAAGAGGCTGACCGTGGACATCAGCGGAGGTACCAACGTCATGTGGGCCCCTCCGATAGACTCGTATCAGACGCTTCTGTTCCCCCTCATGAGGAGGATGGGCATAGAGGCCAACGTGAAGATCATCGACCGCGGATTCTATCCCCAGGGTGGAGGACGCGTCATCATGACTCTGGATCCCATAGGGACCATCAAACCCTTGGACATAGAGGAACTCGGAGAGCTGAAGAGCATCAAAGGAATATGCTTCAGCCAGCGCCTGCCCGAATGGATCAACAAGGACATGATCGCAAGCTGCAAGAAGACCCTCGAACCCTATGCGGATGTCGAGTTCGATATCCAGAAGACCGACGGTGACTCCCGCGGAGCGGGTATCGTCCTGACGGCGGAGTTCGAGAACGGTCTGCTCGGAAGCAATGCACTGACATCCCGCGGACACACCGCCGACAAGGCAGGGGAAGATGCGGCCAATGATCTCATCAGGGAGATGACCACCGGAGCCACCATGGATGTGCACACGGCGGATCAGGTCCTCCCGTACATGGCCATGTCTCAGGGAAAGAGCGGATTCAGCGTATCGAGGATCAGCAAACATCTACTGAGCCAGATGGACACTTTGGAATCATTCCTCGACGTGAAGTTCGGAGTCGAGAGGAAGGACAACATCTACAGGTTCACCGTCACCCCGGGTGAGAACAATGCGGCCGTTCATCCACGTTAACTGCGCAATGTCCGCCGACGGTAAGCTCGCCGGCGAGGACCGCACGCAGGTCCGCATATCCTCGGACGAGGACAAGACCCGCGTCAAGGGTATGAGAAAGCAGTTCGATTCCATCATGGTCGGAGTCGGCACAGTTCTTGCCGACGATCCACATCTCACCCTCAAGGACAGGGGATATGACACAAACCCCATCCGTATCGTCATAGACCCTCACGGCAGGACTCCTCAGGGCGCTCAGGTCCTCAACGACCGTGCACCCACGGTGATGATCACCCTAGAGACCTGCGATGTGATATGGAACTGCGACAAGATCATACGCGCTGGCACTGATACGATCGACCTGGACAGGGCGATGCAGGAACTGGCCGAGATGGGCATAGAGAACATCCTCGTCGAAGGCGGCGGAGTGACCATATCGCATCTTTTCAGGAACAAGATGGTCGACCGCTACACTGTCTTCGTCGGCGGACTGATTATCGGCGGAAAGAACGCTCCTACACCATGCGACGGCAACGGATGGGTCGCCGAGAACGGTATCAAGCTCAGGATCGAGGATTGCCAGATACTCGGCAACGGTGCCTTACTGACCTTCCTGCCTGTCTACGAGTAAGGGCATTTTCGCAGCCGCTTTGGGCTCGAGGACGAATCTCACATAGTTGTAATCGGATCCGAAGACCTCGCTGCTGGCAAGATCGTATGCCTTCCCGGTGGCATCCTCCATTATCCTCGAAAAGAATCCCCCGCAGTATTGGATGAGGATCCTTGCGGCCCCCTCTGTGAGCGGAACACTGTCCTTGACGATTATCGTCAACGGCCTAGAGGAGAATATACTGACCTCGCCCAATCCCATCTCCTTGAAGTAATTACGGGCATTGTCTATGGTATCCTCCAGGGTCGGACCGTTCAAAGTCCCTGACATGCTGGCACCATGGATGAATCCCATGATCTTAGCCATCGGATCCACGTTAAGTCCTATTCCGTCGAATCCTAGGAATATGAATCTAGGAAGACTCTTGAGCATCTTCTCCGGATCCTGTGCCACTTTGGCGAGTATGTTGAAGGCGACCTCCCTCGATTCATCTGATGAGGGGACGGATTTTCCGAACGGCAGAGATGTGAGCGTATAGTACTTCTTACGGCTGTCCTGAAGATCATCGTGGACACAGATGAGCTTGTCCTCGACCATCGAATCCAGATGCACAGACACGGTGGACTGGGCCTTCGAGACGCTCTTAGCGATCTCGGTGAGCGACATGTCCTTCTCCTGGAGGTTGTGAAGGATCTTCAGCTTCACATCGTTGGAAACCTGCACGGTCCCGTTGGAAGTGATATATAACTCAAAGTAACCAGAGTTCTCCTCTGCCATACGACTCCGTATGCGGTTCGTATATTAAAGTTTCGCTATATATCTTCAAAATGTTTGTATATCTATGCTAAGATAGACCGATAGGTGCAAAATGAGAGCCACAGTCAACGGAAAAGAATGCGATATCAGGGCAGTCTGGTTCGAGAACGGCAAGGTACGTATGATCGACCAGAGGGAACTCCCTGCGGAGATAGTGCTGGTCGACTTCGACGATTATCTCGATATCGCCGAGGCAATCCGCAATATGACCACACGCGGCGCTCCGTCTATCGGGGCCACAGCGGCATATGCAATGTGTATGGCCGCACTGAAGGGATGCGACATCGACAAGGCCGCGAAGGACATCAAAGCGGCCAGACCCACGGCCAACGACCTCTTCTACGCCGTCGATCACATGTACGCCAAGCTCAAGGACGGGGCCGATCCCGTAGAGGCGGCCGACGGTTACGCCCAGATGATGGTGGACAAGTGCACCAAGATCGGAGAATACGGAGCCGAGCTCATAAAGGACGGAATGAAACTCATGACCCACTGCAACGCCGGTGCATTGGCCACCGTGGATGTGGGAACAGCGCTCGCACCCATGAGGAAGGCCCACGAGCAGGGCAAAAAGTTCTTCGTGTACGCATCTGAGACAAGACCCCGTCTCCAGGGAATGCAGCTCACTGCATGGGAACTGAACCAGGAAGGCATCGACCACGCCATAATCCCCGACGGGGCATCGGCATACTACATGTCGCAGGGAGTCGACTTGATCATCACCGGAGCGGACAGGATTGCCGCCAACGGTGATGCTGCAAACAAGATCGGTACGTTCGACAAGGCCATCGTGGCGAAGCACTTCGGCATCCCGTTCTACATCGCTGCACCCATCTCCACATTCGATTTCAACACTAAGACAGGGAAGGACATAGTCATCGAACAGAGGTCAGAGACCGAGGTCACGATGGTGAAGGACATCAGGATCGCACCCGTGGGTTCCCCTGCACTGAATCCGGCATTCGATGTCACCCCTGCCGAACTCATCACCGGATTCATCACAGAGAAGGGAATGTTCAAACCTAGCGAGATACACAAGGTGAGATGATGAACGAGAGGTATGCCAGACAGGAACTCGTGAAGATCTGCAAGCTGCTCTACGACAGACAGCTCACGGTATCCGCCGGGGGTAACATGAGCATGAGGATAGCCGACTCCGAGATACTGATCACCCCCTCCGGAAGGAACAAGGGGATGCTCGAACCCGAGGACCTGGTGCTCATCGATTCCAAAGGAAAGGTCCTGTCCTCAGGCAAACCCTCCATAGAGCACAAGTTCCATCTCGCCCTCTACAACATGAACTACGATACGAACGCCATCATCCACTGCCACCCTCTCCACTGCGTGACACTCGCCGTGAAAGGCGAGAAGATAAAGAGCAACATCACCCCAGAGGGCGTGCTACTCCTGGGAGAGGTCCCGATGATAGACTACTACACCCCGGGATCGAAGAAGCTGGTGGAGGCCGTGGCCGCACAGGGTCAGAGCAAGGCGATGCTCATGGCCAGGCACGGTGCGATTACACAGGGTAAGACCCTCGAAGAGGCATACAACAGGATGGAGGAGCTTGAATTCCAGGCCAGACTCCAGCTCCTGTGCGGAGAAGGCGTCACCGATCTTCCCAAGAGGGAGATAACTAAACTTTCCAAGATGTGATAACATGGCGATACTGGTCACGAAATGGTTCGGGGTTTTCCTTGTGGACGAGAGGTCCCACAGCATAGTCGACAGGAGGCTCATGCCCATGGACCCTGCCGTCGTTGCGGAGAAGCTCGCATCGATCCAGAGAGGAGGGATCCTCGACGAGGAGAGGGAGCTCGCGGCATTGGTCCCCGAGAAGCTCATGGTCGGCGACAGGAGACAATCCGAACTGGGAAAACCGGAGCTGTTCGACTCGTCCTTCCTCACTCCTCAGAAGTTCGGATACGACGACGCGTTCATGCACGAGGCCATGATGGGCCTCGGTAAGCTGAGGACATCCGAGCCCGTCCCCAGGGACAAGAACCTGGTACAGGCAATCAGGAACCTGGACGACCAAATCGCCACGATCAACCTCTACAACGAGAGACTCCACGAGTGGTACGGGATGCACTTCCCGGAACTGGCCGATTATGCGAAGGACTCCAAGTATGCGGACCTCATAGCCAGATACGGCGACAGGGACGCCATAATCGAAGAGCTCGGCATCGATATTCAATCCATCGGAGCGGACTTCAGCGACAAGGACATGCGTGCTGTGATGGACCTTGCGGACACACTCTGCCGTCTCTACGACGACGAGGAGAGGACTGAGCAGTACATCCAAGAGATCGTCGAGGAGACCTGTCCCAACATGTGCGCCATCGTCGGAGGCCCCCTCGCAGCAAGGCTCATATCCCTTTCCGGAGGACTGGAGAGACTGTCATCGCTCCCGTCATCTACCGTTCAGCTGCTCGGCGCCGAGAAGGCGATGTTCAGACATCTCAAATCGGGCAAGAGACCTCCAAAGCACGGTGTGATCTATCAGCACCCTGAAGTTCACAAGGCTCCCTATTGGCAGAGAGGGAACATAGCCCGTGCTCTTGCGGGAAAGATCCTCATAGCGGCCAAGGTCGATCAGTACAAGGGAGAGTTCTGCGGTGACAAGCTGAACGAGGAGTTCATGACAAGGGTCGAGGACATCAAGCGCAGATATCCGGAAGCCCCCAAGAAGCCCCAGAAGAAGAACAAACCCAGGAACAGGGGAAAACCGAGTAGACACTGATTTACTTACCATTTTTCCGGAACGGAATGGGAAGTACCTCCGATGCCCTATCGTTTACTTACTAAAAAACGGAAGATATCGTTACAATTCAGGAGCCACCCATAACTGATTCTGGATTATCCTCTGTCTGAGGACAGATATAGGATTGTGGTTCTAGGACGACTGCGATATTACCATGGGATTCAGAACCCGTGGGCGCAATACCGCCCCTGCTTAACAGCGGCTATAGTCAACCGGAACGTACAAAAGCTCCCTTTTTTTCTAAATAATATTATAAGGGCAGTTGACATAGCCTTTGCCAGATAACATGAGGTCAGTAAAGACTTACGACTTACATGTGTTCGCTTCCAGAAGGGAAGTGAACTTCCGGCCATGAGTGCTGGATCGAATATTTCCAAAGGATAGTGAAACCAATGTGGGAGATGAAAGAGATCAGAGAGCTGAAAGAGGGAAGGTATGTCAACGTTGACGAGGAGCCTTGTAAGATCGTCAAGATTACGACATCCAAACCCGGAAAGCACGGATCCGCAAAGGCGAACATCGATGCAGTCAGCATCTTCACCGGAGCAAAGAAATCCATCGTTGGACCTGTCAGCACAAAAGTTCAGGTCCCCATGATCGACAAGAGGAAGGGACAGATCCTGTCCATCACAGGAGACGAGGCGCTCGTCATGGATCTTGAGACCTTCGAGAACCTTTCCATCGTTATCAACGACGACGCTGAGCAGAAGATCGAGGAAGGAGCAGAACTCCTGTACCTCGTCGCGATGGGCAGATACAAGTTCATGTGAGGACTGGTAAGATATCATACGGACTCGGATATGCGGGAGCAGACTCGGAATACGAGGATGCGGAGATCGTCATATTCGGAGTCCAGTATGATCATACCGCCTGCTTCAAGGCAGGCGCCAGGGAAGGACCCACCGCCATCAGGCGGGCCTCCTATAATTTTGAAGAGATACATTTCGAGCACGGCATCCACCAGGAGCTGCCTGCAATATGCGATTACGGGAACGTCGACGATTTCGTCGTCCCGGAGGACATGGTCCAGGAGGTCGACTTCGCAGTAGGTCCCGCCATCAGGGACGGGAAATTCCCCATCACCATCGGCGGAGAGCATTCCGTGAATGTCCCGGTTGTCAGGAACTTCAACGCTGACGACATAGCCGTGATCTCGATCGATGCCCATCTGGATTCCAGGGACGAGTATCTCGGTACGCCCCTGAGCCACGCGTGCATCATGAGACGTGCTTCCGAACATGTGGGCATAGAGAACACATATGTCCTCGGCTGCCGCGCCATAGGCGAGGAGGAGCTTGACAGGGACGATGTCATCCCGTTCATCAGTGCCTATGAGATCTTCGACAACGGTATCGAGTGGGCCATCAAGAAGGCGCTCGACAGCGTGAAGCACGAGCACATCTACCTCACCATAGACATCGACGGTATCGACCCCGCTTACGCACCCGGAACCGGTACGCCCGAACCCTTCGGACTGCACCCGTACGACGTGAAGAAGGTCATCAACGCCGTAGGTGACAGATTGGTAGGATTCGATGTGTGCGAGGTGTGTCCCCCTGCGGATCCGTCAGGAATAACCGCTATTCTGGGAGCCAGGCTCATCAACGAAGCAATAGCCATTCACGCCAAGAATCTGAGGCAGTGAACTCACAGTTTTGACAATTGGTCGATCGTCTCTTTCACCCAGGCGTCGGCGGATTCCCTGGTATCGGACTGGGTGTAGACTTTTATCGTTCCCTTGACGTTGGAATGCCTTACGATTATCCAGCCGTTCGCACGGGCGATTTTCACGCCGCCTGTGATGTCGACCTTCTCACCGGGGACCGATGCTTTGTACTTCTCGAGAAGCTCAGGGAACTGCTCGTCGGGATATTCCATCGAGGTCCTAGAGATATAATAGTCAGGGAACGGTTCCACAAGCTGTGCCAGCGGACCCTTCTTGGCTACGATCTCGAGGATCCTCACCATTCCCTCAATGGCATCGCAGGTACAGAACGGACCCGGGATGACGATGCATCCGAAGATATCCCCTCCGAACACGGCGCTGTTCTCCTTGACGTATCTCACGACGCTCTGCTCTCCGATGTCGCAGTATTGGATCGTTCCGCCGCTCTCCCTGACGACATCCTCCATGAGTGTGGAGGAGTTGACAGGCATAACGACATTCCCTTTGTTGAACGAGAGTATGGACTGTGCCAGAAGTGCGAATGTCTTGTCACCCTGCACGGGAGTACCCTCTGCTGTGGTGAACAGACAGTGGTCCGCGTCCATCTCCAATGAGACACCGAGGTCCATTCCCTGTCCCTTGACGATATGACCCAGTTTGACCATCCTTGCCTCATCCACAGCGGATGAGTCACCGCCGATGGTGATGCACTCGATGGACAGCCTCATCAGGATGTTGGAGACTATGTTCGCCACGACGTTGTTGCGGCAATCCACGCAGACCTTCAGATGTGCGTTCCTTATGAGCTCCTCATCCACCTCCGACAGTATGTAATCGACATACTTTTCGGTGAAATCGGTAACAACGTATACCTCTCCCACTTCCAGTCCGGGGACCTGTGTGTTGTGATTGAGGATCTCCTCCACGGAATGCTTGTCGAAGATCGGGTCCTCGATACCCGTGGACTTCATGACCCTGAACCCGTTGATATCCAGACCGGAGAATGAAGCGGTGATCGTTACCCCTCCCTTGATCTCGGGATGGAGCACCATGTAGAACTGTATCAGAGGCGTTGGAAGCATTCCGAGATCGACCACGTCGCATCCGACGGACATGATACCGGCCATTAGGGCCGATTTCATCATCATGTTCGAATTCCTTCCGTCGACTGCCACTGCTATGGGGGAACCGTAAAAAGTTCCCAGGGTCTTTCCCATCTTGAGAGCGAACTCTACGCTCATCTCTTCGTTGACGGTACCTTTGACGGTGTTGTTTCCAGCGATCAGGGACATCAGGATAACCTTTCTTCATCCGATGCGCAGCGGCATCGGACGTCTGCTTTCTTCCAAACAGAATCGTCCGATAAATACCTTGGGAAACTGGCAAGACCTGTTAAAGGTCATTCCTTCTCGGATTCGTCGTGAAGATTGGTCGCCCTCTCCTTTATCCAGGCCTTTATGTCCTTGACTCTGGTGCTGCCGATACCGAAGTACTCGGCGAACTTCTTGGTGGTGGTGAGCTCCCATGTGTTACCGGCCCTCTTCCTGGCCACGAAGTCCTGCTCCACGAGCGTGTGCACATCGTCGTACACGCGGGGTCCGCGCAGCTTGAGCAGCTCGGACTGGAGAACGGGCTGATAGTAGGCGATGGTGGTGAGCGTACGGAGGGTACCTCCGGAGAGCTCCGCCTTTGCGAAGGTACCGGTGACCTCGGTGTACTCGGGCCTGAGCATCATCCTGTATTCGGAGCCGATCCTTGCGATCTGTATCGCGGAATCCCTCTCCTCGTAGTCCCTGCGGAGGTCCATGACCGCTGTCCTGACCTCCTCCACGGGGATACCCGTCTTCGCGGCGATGTCCGTGACACTGAGGTTCTCGGGACTGGAATAAAGCGCCGCCTCGACCGCACCCTTGACATTCACGTCACATCACCGCTTCGATACGTCCCGCTAGGTTGTCCTCTATGGTACCGGATGCGCCCTCGGTCATGATCTCCACGAAGATCTCCCCGTAAGGGAGGGTCTCCTGCCAGACGTCGAGACGTCCGGACCTTACCAGGTGGAGTATGGATACGAAGATCTTCAGGTTCTCCTTCAGATCATGGGTATAGAGGTCGTCGATGCAGATCTGGCCGGTACCTAGCTTCTGGATCCTGTGCCAGACCTCCTCGACATCCTTCTGGTCGTCCTCCTCGTGGGCCTTGTTGTCGAACTTAGAGGGCTCCTTGGACTTCAGCTCCTGCCTTACGCGCTCCCTCTGCTGCTGGATCTCGATCTCCTCACGGGCCTCCTCGAAGGCGTCGATGAGCTCGTACATGGTGACAGGACGCATGGGCTCCCTGCGGTATGCGCCGGTGAGCACTAGCTCGGGGACGATCATGTCGTCCTCGTTCTCGTAGAAGAATCCGTCGTCAATCTCCATGAACTCCTCTTCCAGCGGGGGCTCAGACTGGGTCCTGGTGACATCGGACTGCATCCTTAGGATCTTCCATGCCATCAGCATCAGCTTTCCTGCGACTATCATGTCGAAGGAGTCCCGGACCACCTTGTTGTTGTACATCCTCACGAACTCGGAGAGGTTGATCTCCCACGGGTCGATACCGTTCTCCAGGACCAGGCTGAAGACGGATCTGATGGCCTCGTCCACGGGGTCCGGCAGCTTCTCTCCGGTCTCCGCCTTGGACAGGATGTCCATGTATCCGCCTATGCGCTGATAGGTCTCTGTGTTCTCGCTCATTGCCTTGTGGAACAGCAGGTGCTGTTCAAGGTCCTCAATCCTAATGTTCCCATCCATCTTAGATCGCCTCTTTGTCCTTTGCAGCCTCGTCTTCGTATTTCGAGACCTCAGCCAGATCGGGCTGCATGATGATCTTGCTGATGCCTGTAGGTGGCCTGGTTACCCCGATCAGCTGATCGGCGACCGCTAACGCGACCTTCCTCAGTGACACCTGTATGAACTGTGCTTTCGATGAGCTCTCCTTGACCCTCTGGGCCACCATCTCCGAGTTGACGGAATCCAGGAACATGTCCACCTCGTCGAGCACGTAGAACGGCGACGGCTGGTATTCCTGGATGGCGAAGATGAACGACAGTGCGGTCAGGGACTTCTCTCCTCCGGAGAGCGCCTCCAGCCTCAGGAGCTTTCCGTTCCTGGGCTTCGCGTTGATTATCAATCCGCCGTTGAACGGGTCCTCCTCATCCTCCAGCGCCATGAACGCCTCACCTCCTCCGGAGAGCTGGGCGTATATCCTCTTGAAGTTCGCATCCACCGCGTTGTAGGACTCCATGAACAGTCCCTTCTTCTTGGCGGACAATGAATCTGTGAGTGCGGTGAGCTCGGCTATGTTCTTGTTGAGAGCGTCGACCTGCTCGTTGAGCGTGTCGAGACGTGCCTTCTTCACCTCGTAATCCTCTATCGCACGCAGGTTGACGTTGCCGAGCCTCTCGAGTGAGGTCTCGCATGACCTGATGGTGCGCTTGATCTCCTCTTCGGAGGGGATAGGCTGTGCGACCTCGAACGTTATGGCATCCACCTCGGCCTGATACTGGGCGATGTCCTGCATGATCATTCCCAACTGGGCCGTGAACCTCTGTACCGAAGCATTGGTGTTCTCGATGGCGGTGGCCTTCTCCCTGACCTGGTTGTCGAATCCGTACATATCGGCGACGAGTGCGTCCTTCTTGTCGCGCAGGTTCTTGATTCCGCCTTCCATCTCAGCCTCTATGGAGCGGAGCGCATCGAGCTCGAGCTTCAGGCGGTTCATCTCGGCCGTATTCTCCTCGATCGTCCTGTAACCTTCCTCTATGTCCCTGATGACGCCGTCCAGCTGGATCTGTGTGGATTCGTTCTGCCTCTCGTAACCGAGTACCTCGGTATCGATACCACCGATCTGCAGTTTCAGCTCGGATATAGCTTCCGTGAGCCTGTGGAGCGTATCCCTGACCTTCTGGATCCTGTTCTGCAGATCCACCGGCGCTATCTCCGCGATACGGTCCTTGATCCTGTTCCTCTGATCGGTGTAGAGGGTCATCCTCTCCGTCAGCATGGTGAAGACGCTCCTGGCCTCCGAGAGGTCGCTGTCCGCGGCCGTCATCTTGGCCCTGGCGTCCTCGAGGGACTTCTGGGCATCCTTCTTGGATTTCTCTAGCTCTGAGATCCTCGCCTTTGTACCGGCGATCTTCTCTCTCTGCTCCATTCCTGCCGAGGAGTTGCGCCTCATCTCGTCGTCCGCTGCGCGTATCTCGTCGCGGATCTTCCTGAGCTCCTGTTTGACATTATCCAATGCCTCGGATGCCTTCCTGAGCTTCTCGCCCAGTTCCGTCAGCTTGTCCTCGGATGCGGCACCGAACTTCATCAGCTTCTGCTGGTTGATGGTACCTCCGACCATGGCTCCAGATGCCTCGATGAGCTCTCCTGCCTTTGTGACGATTCTGATTCCGCCCATGATCCTGCGGGCGGTGTCCATGTCCTTGACGACCAATGTGTCGCCCAGTACGTACCAGAAGGCGTTGTAGTACTTCTGGTTGAAATCTATGAGATCGATCGCGTATCCTTCGGATTCCTTCTCGCTCATGATGGCCTTCGCCCTGGGCTTACCTCCCATGAGCTTGGTGAGCGGGAGGAACGTGACCCTTCCGAGCCTCTCCCTCTTCAGATATGCGATCGCATCGGCGGCCACCTGATCGTCGTCGACGACCACGGCCTGCATCTTGCCTCCAGCCGCAACGGAAAGTGCGGTCTCATATCCCGCATCGACAGTTGCGAGTTCCTGGATGGTTCCGTGGATACCGGCCATCTCGCCCCTGTTCCTGAGGGCCAGTATAGCCTCGACGGCCTGGCTGCCCTGGTTCATCCTGTCGGATACCTTCTTCTCGGCCTGGAGTGCCCTGTACTCCTCGTCGATCCTCCTGTAGGCGCTGTTGAGCTCGACCTCCTGCTTCTCCAGCTCGGTCTCCCTCCTCCTGGCCTCCAGTACCTTGGCGCCGTAGTCCTCCATGCTGGGACCGGCCTCCGCCTTCATCTGGTCAAGGCTCCATTTGGCGTCCTTGATCTCGAAATCTATATTCTGGATGCGCTCATCCAGCAGGGCGCAGTTGTTGTGCGCCTCCTCGGATGCCGCCTCCGCCTTGGAGAATCTGCCCTGTGCGTCCAGGAGATCGGTTGAGCACTCCTGCACATCGGCCTCAATCTTCTCCAGCTTCTCCTGGAGCTCCTTCTGCTCGCCGCCGGAACTGGATATCAGCTCGGAGATCTTGTGCTCCTCCTCTGACTGGGAATCCTTGTCCATCTCGGCCTGGTAGAGCTTGGTCTGCAGGTCTTTCCTGTTCTCCTCCAGGGATGTGATGCTGTTCTTGTTCTCCGTGATGCGCTGCTCGAAGTTCTCCTTGAAGACCTTGTTCTCCTCTATGTTGGACTCCGTGAACTCGATCTTGTCCTTCTTGGTGGCGTAATCGATCTTCACGTTCTCTATCTTCTGCTTGAGCTCGGTGTACTCGGGTCCGACCTTCGCGGCGATCTCCGCTTCGACATCGCTGATGTCCTGCTTCTTGCCGTCCCTCTTCTTCTCCAGTTCGAGCTTCTCCGCTGCGAAGTTCTGGATGTCGGTGTTCAGCTTGGTGATCTGATCCGAGGTCGCATCGTAGGATGCCTTCGCCATCTGGAGCTTCCTGTGGGAGTATTGGGCCTTGGCCATGTCTAATGTGTCCTTGAACTCCACGTACTTCTCGGCCGCCTCGCGGTCCTTCTCCAGTTTCTTGACATCATCCACCAGTCCTTCTACGACGATGTTGACCCTCTCCAGGTTGGCCCTCGCCTCGGACTTCTCCTCCTCCGCTTTGCTGATATCGGCATCGAAGCTGGCGATTCCCGATATGCTGTCGAGGATTCCCCTCCTCTGGGAGTTACCCATCTGGACGATGTGCGTGACATCTCCCTGCTGCACGAGGTTGTACCCTTCCGCGCTGATCCTTGCCTTGGTGAGGAGGTTGTCGAACTCGGTGAGGGTGGATTTCTGGTCGTTGATGTAGAAGTATGAGTTGTAATCCTGTCCGTTGTCGGACATCTTGATGTGACGGGTGAGCCTTACCTCATCCGCATCCCAGGGCATGATTCTGTCCTGGTTGTCGAAGATCAGTGAGACCTTCATGTAGGATGCTTTGTTCTTGCTCCGGCCTCCGTCGAAGATGAGGTCGGTGAGCCTTCCGGCACGGACTGCTTTGGGGCTCTTGGGACCGAGGACGAAGAGGATAGCGTCGGTGATGTTGGATTTACCGGAACCGTTGGGACCGGTAATCGCTGTGTAACCTTCCATCAGCGGAACTGTTACCTTGCCGCCGAATGATTTGAAATTCTCCATCTCGACCGTCTTTAAGTGCATCCGTTTCCCTCGTATGATAGCGACCACTGCAATGTTGGGGGTCAGTGAAGTGCCGAGCGCATTTGTGTGCATCCTCACGCTTGCGCGCACGTTATTCTAATATGCGCGACGTATTATATAAAAAGACTCAGTGAAGAACACTTCCCGCTTCAGTCCAGAAGGGCAGGTATGTCCGCGACTGAATCCAAAACATGCGTCGGGACGATATCGGACGCTTCGAGATCCTTCCTGGACGTCTCTCCGGATAGCACGAGTATGGTGTCGATGCCGGCCTGCTTCCCCATCAGGATATCCGTGTAGAGACGGTCGCCCACCATGACGGTGTCCTCGGGCTTAACACCCATCTCACGGGCCGCCATCTGCAGCATCAGCCTGTTGGGCTTTCCGATGATCGTAGCGGTTGTCTGGCACATGGTCTCGAACATCCTTATGAAGGGTCCGATGTCGATGTCGTAATCGGTCTCGGTGGGACAGACGTCGTCGGGGTGGGTGGCTATTAGCTCGGCGCCTTTCATGAGTGCCTTGTACGCCTCGTTGATCTTGTCATAGGTGATCGTGCGGTCGAATGTGAGGTACACTATGTCTGGATCCTCCTCCACCACGTTCACGCCAGCCTTCCTGACCTCCTCTATGGTATCGGGGGAACCGACCACGTAGACCCTCTTCCCGGGCCTCTCTGACAGCACGAAACGGATCGTGGCTATGTTCGATGTTAGCACGTTCTGAAGCTCCACGTCGAAGCCCATGCGGACCAGTTTGTCGTAATAGTAGTCGCGTGCATGGGACGAGTTGTTGGTGAGAAAAACGAACGGTATGCCCTTGGCCTTCAGGGACGCTATGAAATCTATCGCTCCGGGGATCAGATCCCCGCCCTTGTAGACGGTACCGTCCATATCGATCATGAAACCCGTATACCTCATCTGAGCATGCCTCCTATCGTCTCTATCGTTCTGCGGAGCTCCTCTCTGGAATTCTTGTTGTATATCGTTGCCGCGGGGTGGTACGTGGGAATGAACTTCACATCCCTGTCCCTGATGCGTATGGTGGTAGGGATGTTAGCTATCTCGTCCATCTTCCCCTCGTAACCCATCAGGTCCCTGCAGGCAGATTTACCGAGACCGATCACGACCTCGGCATCGTACAGCTCCGATTCGAGGAACGGCCTACATGCCGCCATCTCCTCTGCCGTCGGATCCCTGTTGCCGGGAGGTCTGCATTTGACTGTATTGGTTATGAGGACATCGGAACGGGAGAATCCCGCATCCTTCATCATCTCTTCGAGGATCTTGCCGGAACGGCCAACAAAAGGCCTTCCTTCGTTGTCCTCGTTCTCCCCCGGAGCCTCGCCTACAAACACTATGCCAGTATCATAGGTTCCGTCCGGCAGGACGATGTTGGTGCGTCCCTCGCAGAGTCCGCATAGCCTGCAATCTGGTTCGGGCCTCATCTCTTCTCTTTGAGGATCTCCGACGCCTTCACGAGGGAAAGGAACCTAACGCCGATCTCGGCATAGTTCTCCTCTCCGCCGCTCTCGCGGTCGATTACGGACATAGCTGTCTCTACAACAGCACCGTTCTCACGGAGCGTCTTGATGGCCGCGATGCTCGATCCCGCTGTGGTGACGACATCCTCGACGACCAGGACCTTCTCTCCGGGGTTGAGGTCTCCCTCGATGAGCTTTCCGGTACCGTGGTCCTTCTTCTCCTTGCGGACCATCACATAAGGTATGCCGGTGGCCAATGACAGTGCTGCCGCAAGCGGAACGGATCCGAGGACGACACCTGCGATCCTGTCGGGACGGATGTTCTCATCCTGCATCTTCTGTGCCATCTCCAGGGAGATCATGTAGAGCACCTTGGGATTCGTGCTCGCCTTCTTGATGTCGATGTAGTATTCGCTCTTGGCACCTGATGCCAGCGTGAAGTCCCCGAACTGGAGGGCCCCACAGTCCCTCAATGCTGCTGTCAACTCGCTCATGTGATCACCACGGCTCCTTCTTAAGCCCTAATTTGTATCCGATGATGTTGGTAACACGGTGTATACCGAACATCGTGACAAGTATGAGTATCAACGACGATAGATGCCATCCGTCGAGGTAATTCGCGATGACCCAGTCAGGATAGAACAGCGCCGTGATCAGGAATGCTCCCGCAACGAAATCGTACTGATCCAGGATGGGTGCCTTCTGACCCCTCTCCATGCCGAGCCTCCTCTTGATGAACGCGCCTGTGAGATCTCCCAGCAGGGAACCGAATCCCAAGCAGAACAGGAGACCTACATTGCTCCAGAACGGTCCGTATCCTCCGTCCTCGGCCCAGCCGAGGGCTGTGTTGATCCCGATGATTCCGAGTCCGACGACGACTCCGAACAGTCCTCCGCCTATGAATCCTCCCCAGGACTTGCCGTCCCCAAAGATCCTCTTGCCCTTCCAGGTCTTTCCGAAGTCCATCTTGGTCTTGGAGATCTTCCCGAAGAACACGGCTGCCGTGTTGGGCAGCATCGCGGGAACGAAAAGCCAGAACCCGAAGAACATGATTCCGATGACATCGAATACTTCCATCGTCACACCTGTTGGTTCGATATCCGCTTCTGGTAATAAGGGATATCGTTTTAGTTTGAGTAGGATATGCATATGCATGCTCGTATTGGACAGCTCCGCATTCTTCTCGATGGATGCCCTCCCGGAGGAGGACCATGTATGCCCGCCAGGTGTCATAAGGGAGCTTGAGAAGTACGAGGATCCCCGTCTCGCCCTTTGGGGGGACATGGTGCACGTATCGGAATGCTCCAAGGAATCCCTTCAGAAGGTCGAGGAAGCAGCGAAGAAGACAGGCGACATCGGCAGACTGTCCCCCGTGGACATGACGGTGCTGGCACTTGCCGTGGACGTCAACGGGACCATATGGTCCGACGACTATTCTATTCAGAACGTCGCAAGGGTCATTGGCCTCGGTTTCAAGCCCATCGGCATGAAGGGTATTGAGAAGGTCGTCAAGTGGAACTATAAATGCACCGGATGCGGCAAATGGTTCAAGGAGAAACAGCCCGACTGTCCCATCTGCGGATCGCCCATGAAGGCGTGCAGGCGCAAACGATCACGGGAATATCCTTTTGCACCTGATGAGATTGGCCATCCTACGCTTTCCAAGGATGCCCATACACATCTTTGTGGTAAAATCCGACCTGAATGCGAACGTATCGGCAAGCTTCTTGTTGAATGCCGCGGTCTTCAGCGGGGCCTCCATGACATCCCTCCACTGAGTCTCGTAAGTCTGAAGGGATGTTCCTTTCAGAACGTTGTCGGCGGCTACGTTACCGCATATGCGGCCGGCGATCATTGCCAAGGGGATACCTCCGCCGTTGACCGATATGACCTGTCCTGCAGCATCTCCGACGACCATTCCGTTGCCGGATACGGTCTTTGCTATCGGTCCTTCGCTGGGAACGTACTTGCCTACGATTCTGGTCTCAGGCTTGAGCCCGTTCCTCTCGGTGAACTTCTCGAAATAGGACTTCAGTGAACCGTTGGAGAATTTAGGGGACATTCCGACACCTATGTTGGCGCGTCCGTCTTTGGGGATTATCCATCCGTATGCTCCGGGTGCGATGCCTCCGAAGAACATCTTCATGCTGTTCCCGAAATCCCCTTTGACCTGTGCCGTGACCGCAGGATAGGGATTCCTATTTTTCGTAAGACCCAGATTCTGTGCGACCTTGGATCCGGGACCGTCGGCCCCGACGATGACCTTGTACTTGATGTCGCCCTTGCTAGTCTTGGCTATCCCGCCTTCGATGCCATAGAACACATGGTCGGTGCTCGGAACGGCGCCCTCCTCCTGGGCGAGCTTGGCAAGATACTGGTCGAATCTATCCCTGTCGGTGGTGTATCCGCTGAACTCGAGCTTTGTGGTCTTTCCGGCAGGATTGATCAAGTCTATCCCGTTGATATCGATGCAACGGAGCTCGTCGGGGATGTCGAAGAGAGATGCCTCATCCTTCAGCTTAGGGAACATGTCGACGATCTCCTCGTCGGAAGGCATGAACTCACCGCATCTGACAGGCACACCTATCTCCGGGCGCCTCTCCAGGAACATCACGCTGACGTCTTTCTTCGCAGCGTATCTGGATGTGATGCTTCCGGCGGGTCCGGACCCTACAACAAGTACATCGACCTCGTCCATGTTATCCCTCAGAGCGTTCCAATGAATTCGAGCAGTGCTGCCCTGTATCTGTCGTCCGGAAGACTCGAGAGGATCTCAGAGGCCTTCCTCTTGCAGTCCTCGATCACTTCCTTGCATTTGAAGACAGCATTGCTGGACTTTATCGAATTAGCCACTGCGATTGCATCCTTCAGTGCCAATTCGGTGTTGGTGTACGCATCCCTAACGGCCTGTCCGATGACGCTGTCGTTCATGGCGTGGAACATAATCAATGTCGGTGTTCCTGTGAGCAGCGTGTGGCAGCGGGGTTTATCCCCATCTCCGAACAGGTCCTCCATGTCCCTGTGGATCTGGATGGCCGTACCGATGTGGCATCCGCATAGCCCCATTCTCTTGAGAGCATCCTCGTCCGCACCGGCCTGTGCTGCGGCGCTCTCCATTATGATCTGGAATTCTATCGCATTCTTCTTCCTGATGATCTCCATCACTTTCTCGCAGGATATCTCCGGATTGCGTAAATCATTGACGATATCGAAGATGGCGTTCGTTATGGTGGCCGAGGCCTGGATCATGTACGGTACCGCCTTGGGACACGTGGAATATGCCTGGCGGAATCCCATGACGTACAGGAAATCGCCTGCCACGATCACCTTGGTGGTGGAAGGCTCCTTGGCGAAGAACTTCTTCTTTGTGGAAAGCACCTTTCCGTTCTCATCGATGAGATCGTGCATGTGCAGTCCGTCGAACGAAGCCTTGAAACAGACGGCATTGGCGACCGCCTCCTTAGGGTCCTTTCCTCCGTTCAGATAATACGACAGGATGCTGAGAGCGGGCCTTATCTCATGATAACGATAATTCAAAGCGGCCTCGCACATATCATTGAGTTCAGGGTACGAGGACCTGATTCCTTTCTTAATCGCTTCGTCGACAGAGGCCATTTCGCCTTCTACGACAGAATACCAGCTCTGAGCCATCATTGTCGTATCATCGTAGCGTACTTAATTATTTTCAGAACAAGAGAGCCAGACCTGAAGGATATGCTCCCGATGTGATGTAGAAAGTAAGGGGTTTGGGAAAGAGGTTTATTGGATTGTGACTCAAAGCAGGAACTCAGTTGCCTGCTCGCAGTATCCGAAGATCAGGTCGGGGTATACTCCCAGAACGATGACAAACACCAAACAGATCACGATTGCCACAGTGAAGATTGTGGGGATCTTGATCTTCTCGGTAGTCTCACCCTTCTCGATGTACATGGCCTTGACAACTCTTGCGTAATAGTACAGCGAGATCGCGGAGTTCAGGATGGCAATGAATGCCAGCCAGATCCAGGTTCCGTCGGCTGCTCCGGGTGTTCCCACGGCGGATGCGAACAGGAAGAACTTGGATGTGAATCCTGCGAGCGGGGGTATTCCTGCCAATGAGAACAGGAACAGCATCATCGCTGCTGCAAGGAAGGGCGACCTCTTTGCGAGTCCCTTGTAGTCCGAGATCTTCTCTCCGATGCCTGCACAGATGAGTCCTCCGACGATAAGGAAGGCTCCTCCCTTCATGAACACGTGTGTGAACATGTGGAAGATACCTGCTGCCTCTGCCTGAGGTGTCATGACCGCCAGGATGATCAGGATGTATCCTGCCTGCGCGATCGATGAGTATGCCAGCATCCTCTTGATGTTGGGCTGTGCGATTGCAACGACGTTACCGACGGTCATCGTGATGGCCGCGATGATGGCGAAGATGTACTGGACGGTGAGTCCGAAGATCGATCCGACAGTAGCTGAGATGATAAACATCGCCATGAAGACCTGTATGAAGACTGCGAGACCCATCTTCTTGGATCCTGTTGCCAGGAACATGGAGACAGGTGTTGCCGCTCCCTCGTACACATCGGGCGCCCACATGTGGAAGGGCACGGCTGCGATCTTGAATCCGTAACCGGCGATCATGCAGATCAGTCCGATTCCGAACATCCAGGTGAAGTCGTGGAATGTTACGTACAGTGCAAGGTCGTTGATCTCGAGGGATCCTGCGATTCCGTAGATCATCGAGATACCGTACAGGGTCAGTGCTGTGGACATTCCGCCGATGATGGCGTACTTGACCGCGGCCTCAGAGGCCCTGCCATCCTTCCTCTTCAATGCCACGAGAGCATAGGAAGAGATACTGGTCAGCTCGACTCCGACGAAGATCGTGAGCAGGCTGCTGGAGCTTGCCACGAACAGCATACCGAGTGTTGCGCCGAAGAGCAGTGCGTAGTATGCTCCCGAGTGGTTCTTTGTCGTCTCTGTGCTCACGTTAGAGACGAGGACGACGAGGAACAGCACGATCAGGAACAGCATGCTCATGAGTGTGGTATAGGTGTTGAGCTTGACGCCGAGATATGTTCCCGTGACGTCGTTGGTGAGCAGGATGACATCCGTTACGAATGAAAGGATGACCATCAGGAGCGCGACGCACCATGTCACCGTGTGCTTCTTACCGAACATCTGTACAGCGGGCATGATGAGTGCGCCGATCAGCAGGAAGATCATGGCTGCCAGAGGCGTCATGTCCCCGAATATACTGGATATGATATCAGCTGCCATTTCAAATCACCCCCGTGAAAGCGAGGAGATCGACGTAATCGTCGATGAACTGGAGAGCGCCATCGGGCCATACTCCGAAGAATGCGACGAGGATAGCGAGCACCAGCAGTACGGCGAACTCGTAGTGTCCGACATCGTGTGCCTTGCTGAGATCGATCTTCTTTGTCTCAGGTCCGAACAGTGTCCTCTGCATTGCCCACAGGTAGTATCCTGCGGTGAGCATGAGGGACAGCATACAGAACAGGAGCATCCAGATCACATCGTTCTCGAGAATGAACTCGTAGAACGCCATGATAACAGGGAACTCTCCCCAGAATCCTACGAGTCCAGGAAGTCCGAGTGAAGCCATGAATGCGATCATCATGAATGTCGCGTATATGGGCATCTTTCCTGCAAGTCCTCCGAGGAGGGGGATCTCTCTTGTACCGACCTTGTGACCGGTCATACCGCAGACCATGAACAGCATTGCTGTGATGAGTCCGTGTGCGAACATCTGGAAGACAGCGAATGTGATTCCGGCGTCGGATAGACATCCGATACCGAGCATGACCATTCCCATGTGGCTGATGGACGAGAATGCGACCATCTTCTTCAGGTCGGTCTGTGCGATACATCCGTATGCTCCGTAGATGATGGACACCAGAGCGATAGCGATGATGACCCACTGCCAGTAGGCTGCCGCGTCGGGCAGAGCCTCGATACAGATACGGATGATACCGTATGATCCCATCTTAAGCATGACACCGGCCAGAAGGACGGATCCCTCGGTAGGTGCCTCTGTGTGTGCATCCGGAAGCCAGGTATGGAAGGGAACGGAAGGCATCTTGACCATGAATCCGAAGAACAGTAGCGCGAAGATGAGCGACTGCGTCTCGACTGCCACGGCACCGATACCGTTCTTGATCGCCTCGAAGCTGAAGTCGACGACTCCGCCTGCTGCGACCGACTCGTATCCCATTGCGAAGATACCGATCAGCATCACGAGTGATGCCACGTGAGTGTAGATGAAGAACTTGATCGCAGAGTAATGCCTGCGAGGTCCTCCGTACCAGGAGATCATGAAGTACATCGGGATGAGAGTTACCTCCCACATGATGTAGAACAGGAAGTAGTCTGCGGCCATGTAGACCCCCATCAGACCGACCTCCATCGCCATGATCAGAGCGTAGAAGTAGTTGTTGTTCTCCCTGTGCTCGTCGAGCGAGAACACGTTGACCAGGAGACACAGCAGTGCAGTCAGGAAGACCATCAGGATGCTGAGTCCGTCAACTGACAGGGCATAGTTCATGATGAACGCGGATGTGTCGATCCAGACGAAGCTCTCGCCAAGGTCAGCGAAGTCGCCGAAGATACCGAACATGAGGAGCGTCGCTATGATGAGCGTAATCGCCGAGAATCCGATGGCGACATACTTGGAGTACGCCTCCCTGGATCCGCCCATAAAGAGGGCTATGATGGCACCGATGAGGGGCACCAGTATCAGACTTGAAAGTATCATACTCATCTCAGAAACCTCCCAGTAATGCGAATGTCACAAGGATGAGGACCGAAAGCACTGATACTCCGAACAGGACGACTGAGGAGTAATCCTGCACGTGTCCGGTCTGGACCTTGCTCATGACGTCTCCTCCGCCGACAACTGCACTGGAAAGACCGTTGACGGTACCGTCGACGACCTGCCTGTCGATGTAGTTGACTCCCTTTGCAACTCCGTAACCGAGCTTCCATGAGATCTGGTTGTAGAGGTCGGGGAACCACCACCTCTTCGTGAGAGCGGTGTAGAGCCATGATTCTCCATTCTTGTTGAATCTTCCGGGGTCTATCGTCTTCTTCACATACATCAGGTAAGCGATTCCGATACCGAGTATGGCGAGGATGATGGTCATGTAGGTGAACGGGTTGGTGAAGAGCTCGATTCCGTGCTCGACACCGTCGATTGCCTCGCCCTCGAAGGCGAGCATATCGGTGAGTCCGAAGAACATGAACAGTCCGCTGACGAGTGCGAAACATGCGAGGATGATCAAAGGTGTGGTCATCGTCTTGGGTGATTCGCCGTGGCAGTGCTGAGCGTTCTCGCGGGGCTCTCCCATGAAGGTCATGAACCACATGCGGAACATGTAGAACGCGGTCATGAATGCGGTGATGACTGCAAGGAGCCAAAGGATGAGGAACCAAATCGCTGCTCCCTCTGCACCGTTGTTGAATGCGTTCATTGCTGTGTCGATGACGAGATCCTTGGACCAGAATCCGCTGAAGATAGGGATTCCTGCGATTGCCAGACATCCGAAGAGCATCGTCGTGGCTGTGATCTTCATCTTCTTGAAGAGGCCTCCCATGAGCCTCATGTCCTCTGTTCCGCATCCGTGAATGACGGATCCGGAGCCCATGAACAGGAGTGCCTTGAAGAAGGCGTGGTTCATCATGTGGAAACATCCTGCGAAGAATCCGAGTGCTCCGAGCTCCTCGCATCCGAGTGCCCAAAGGTATCCTCCTGCTCCGAGCGAGAGGATCATGTATCCCAGCTGGGAGATGGTGGAGTATGCAAGGACCTTCTTGATGTTCATGTTGTTGAGTGCCATCGTTGCTGCGATGAATGCGGTGATTCCACCGATGATCGCTACGAAGAGCATGACGTTGGCGTCCTGTACGTAGAGGGGGAATCCCCTTGCGACGAGGTAGACTCCTGCCTTAACCATTGTTGCGGCGTGGATCAGCGAGGAGACCGTTGTAGGTCCGGCCATCGCATCCGGGAGCCAGTCGTGCAGAGGGAACTGTGCGCTCTTACCGATGACTCCGCCGAACATGAGGCAGAGTGCGAGGGTGAAGAGACCGGGGTTGGCTGTTGCCACTGCCTCTGCGGACTCGAACATTGCGGAGTAGTCGAGGCTGTGGAACAGGTTGAGGAAGATGAACAGTCCACCCATGAGGCAGACGTCTCCCATACGTGTGACCAGGAATGCCTTCTTTGCGGCGGAAGCGGCGTTGGCGGATGCCTCATCACCGTTGTCGTGCCTGAAGGACCAGAATCCTATCAGCAGGTAGGAACAGAGTCCCATGACCTCCCAGAAGATGAAGAGCTCAAGGAAGTTGCTTGATACGATCAGTCCGAGCATTCCGGTAAGGAACAGCGAGACCTCGGCATAGTATCTGTTCTTCCTCTCTCCCTGGTCGTGCATGTAGCCGATGGAGTAGATGAAGATCAGTGTCGAGATGAAGGACGAGAACAGCATCATGACGCATGTCAGTCCGTCGACGTAGTATCCGAGGTTCAGTGTGTAATCGCCGATCTCGAACCAGCGGATCGAGCTCTCGATTGCGATACCGTTAGCGAACTCATCGCTGCCGAGGTATTCGACCGAGATGGCGAGTGCGATGAGGAACGACAGAAGCGCTCCGGCAATCGCGATGTAACCGCCTTTCTCTGGAGTCTTCTTTCCGAAGATTCCGATCATCAGGAAGCACATCATGGGGATGAAGGGTATGAGCCAAGTGAATTCAGCTATCATACTTACCACCTCATGGATGTCAGTTTGGCATCGTCCAATTCGGTAGTCTTCCTCAACTTGTATGCGTTGAGCAGGATAGCGATTCCGACTGCGACCTCAGCGGCTGCGACGGATATGGACATGATGACGAACGCCTGACCAGCGATATCGTAGTTGAATGCTGCGAATGTGACGAAGTTGATGTTGGCTGCGTTGAGCATGAGCTCAATGCACATCAGGACTACGATCGCGTTGGACTTTGTGAGTACACCATATGCTCCGATTACGAACAGAATCGCTGCGAGGATGAGGAAATACTCCATCGGGATCATTCTTCAACCTCCTCTTTCGAGATAACGACTCCGCCGACCATTGCGCCGAACATGAGGACGGCCAAGGGGATCAGAACGAATCCGTACTGCTCGAAAATGGCGTACGGAAGACTGTTCTCCTTCAGGTTACCGTCGGCATCGTAGATGTCCTGTGCATCGTCGTGGCTTGTGGTGAATGTAGGCAAACCCTGGGGAGAGTCGAATTCTGTTGCGAAATCGGTGGTCATGATCGCCAAGACGAGCACGACGACCAGGATACCCGCGACAATAAGGCCCTTGGTGCTTCTCTTACTCATCGGAATCATCCTCCTTCGTTACTATGTATCTTCTAGTCAACATGACGCTGAATGCGAACAGAATGGTGATGGCACCGACGTATACCAGGATCTGGATGACTCCCAAGAACTCCGCTTCCAGGAAGAAGTAGAAGAGTCCTACGCAGAGGAAGACCAGTGCAAGGTAGAACGCACTGTGCATGACTTCCTTGTCATGTACGACATATAATGCAGCCAGGATTGTAATGGCCGCGAGGATCAGGAACGCAACCAAGTCGAGGTTCTCGAGCGCGTACGAACAGAAATCGACTATTCCGCTCCATATATCACAAATAAAGTCCCAAATAACTCCCATCAGAGCACCTCCTTAATCTGAAGCGCATCCTTAGGACAAGCGTCCACACAGTTCTGACAAGAGATGCACTTGGCGTTATCGAATACAGGACGAATGATGGGCTTACCCTTGTCATTGACTCCCTTCTCTACCATCTCAACTGCGTTGACAGGGCAGACCTTGGAGCACTTCTTGCATCCGATACATTTGCTGTCGGTGAGTTCCGGTTTGTCTACATCGAATATGAACACACGCCTCTCGGGGTTGCCGTTCTCGATGTCTGAGGGAAGTGTCACTTCCAGCTTGACCTCCATTCCGGGGGTCGTGTTGGGATAGTTCAGTCTCCTGGGTCCGTAGAGCAGATCGTACCTGGTGTACTCTGCGAGCTCGTACTCGGGTGTGACTGTCATTGCGTCGGTGGGGCAGTACTCTGCGCAGTAACCGCAGAAGGCGCACCTTCCGACATTGACCTGAGGCCTCATGACCTTGTTTCCTTCGTCGTCATCCACTTCAATGAGTTTGATGGCCTGGGTGACACACATACGTGCGCACATACCGCATCCGACGCACTTGTCGAACCTGAGTCCGGGGCGTCCGCGGTAGTTCTCCGGAATCCATTCCTTCTCATAGGGGTACAGGACTGTGACGGGCCTGTGCACGACTGTCTTGCAGAAGAGCTTGAAGACTGTCCATATGGGCTTCATGATCCAAAGGCTCTTTGCGAGGTTCTTCGGATATTTGTCCAAATATTTCATTGCCATCAGTAGAACCCTCCTACCTTAAGGAATACGGCGATTGCGAGGTTGAACACGGCCAGAGGCATGAAAACCTTCCAACCGAGGTTGAGGATCTGATCGGGCCTGACACGAGCGATAGCTCCTCTGACGAGAATCATCAGGAAGAACACGAACCATGCCTTGATGAGGAACACAATCTCGGGAAGTCCAGTTCCGCCGAACACGGGGATGGTCCATCCTCCGAGGAACATGATGGCTACCATTCCGCATGAGACAGATCCCCTGAGGTAGTCTCCGAGCATGATAAGTCCCCACTTCATTCCGGCGTACTCGGTCTGCCATCCCTCGACCAGCTCAGTCTCTGCTTCGGCGATGTCGAAGGGAGGCCTCTCACACTCTGCGATTGCGCAGAAGAAGAAGACGATGAAACCAAGTGCCATCGGGATGACGTTCCAGATCGTATCCTGCATTGCCACGATGTCATTGATGTTGAAGCTGCCTGCGAGCAGTGAGATCGTAGCGATGATGATCAACATAGGTACTTCGTAAGATATCATAAGCTCGGCAGCCCTGATTCCTCCGATAAGGGAGTACTTGTTGTTCTGTGCCCATCCGGAAACCAGGATGAAGAACGGTGCGAGGGCGTAGAACGCCATGATGATCAGAAGTCCGGTGTCGTAGTTGACGACGTACCACCTGTCGGACAGGGGCACCATACACGCGACGAAGCACGAGAGACCGACGATAAGCGAGACACACCACATGTATGTCATCTTGTCGACCTTCGCAGGGATTGTGTTTTCTTTCATGAAGGTCTTGAGACCGTCCGCGACACACTGAAGGAATCCTTTCAGTCCTATCATTGTTCCGCGCCTGTCCATCAACCTTCCGAGGACCTTACGCTCCATCCATAGGTTCAACAGAACGACGACGAATGCCACGATGAAGATGACCAGCATGAACAGGACCAGTGCGAAGAGCACGATGACCTGATCGCATACGAGCCACTCAGAGACAGGGTTACCGGGGAACAGGAGGTTAATCAGCCAAGCGATTGTACCGCCGATGATCTCCCAGAGTCCGTAACAGATGTCATAGGGCAAGTTGTCTGACAGGAAGGGTGTGAAGGGATTCTCGTAAGGATCACCGAAGTTGATCCAATCCAGAATTGATGTGTATTCTGCCATTTGCACTCACCTGTCTGTCTCTCCCAGACACATGTCGATCTGTGCCAGAACTGCGGGAACATCCGCAATCCTGACTCCTTCGCACATGACTTTGGAGCATGAGACGTTCGTGAAGATCGGACTGCGGACCTTGAGCCTGTAGGGCTTGTCGGTACCATCCGAAGCGAGATACATGATGGACTCTCCACGGGGGTCCTCGAGCCTTCCGAATGTGGTTCCGGCGGGGACCTTTGTAGGTGTCTTGATTCTGTAAGGTGCGTTCTTTCCGAGTGCCTCGACCTTCTTGACCGCCTGCCTGATGATATCGCAGGACTGGAACATCTCCTCGATACGGATCATGTACCTGTCGTACGTGTCTCCGACCTTGGTGTCCTTATTGAGGACAGGGACCTCGAAGTCGACCTTGTCATAGTTGTCGTAGGGATCATCACGGCGGATATCGAAATCAACACCGCATCCCCTCATCGCGGGACCGGTGAGACCCATGTTGGCACACTGCTCGCGTGTAAGGTAACTAATCTTTCTCATCCTTGATACGAAGACGGATGAGTCGTCGATCAGGTAGATGATATCCCACATCGCTTTCTCGAAGCGGTCGACTGTCCTCAGGATATCCCTATCGAACAGAGGGGTGGTGTCGTTCCTAACTCCACCGATACGGGGATAGTTCGTGGTCATCCTGGCACCGCACAGTTTGACGTTAAGGTCAAGGAAGTACTCCCTCTCCCTCATTGCCCACAGGAACACGGTCAGGTTACCCATGTCGGTTCCGACTGCGGCGAGCCACATGAGGTGCGACTGGATACGACAAATCTCATCGGCCACGATTCTTATGTATTTGGCCTTCTCCGGAATATCGATTCCGAGGGCCTTCTCGACCGTCATACAGTAGAGATGAGAATATGTCATCGATGCACAGTAGCAAAGACGGTCCGTCATGGGGATGATCCTTGCATAATCTCTGTTCTCGGTCTCCTTCTCCCAACCGCGGTGAAGGTATCCGACGATAGGATCTGCGTCGACACAGAACTCTCCGTCGATCTTCAGCTTGAGTGTCCAAAGACCGTGAGAGAACGGGTGCTGTGGACCCCAAATGACCCACATCTTGTCGGTGTCCATCTTCTCTTGTGCTTCTAATACTGGTACAAGTGAATCTGCCATGTCTCTCACTCCTGACTCCTCATCTTATATGACTTCCTGAACGGGAAGAATTCGTAGTTCTGCGGTGTGAGCAGTCTCTCAAGCCTCGGGTGGTTGTCGAAGACGATTCCGAAGAGCTCCCATGTCTCCCTCTCGTGCCAGTTCGCTCCCTCCCAGATATCGGTGACGCATGCAATGTGCAGGTCGTCTGCGGGAACATCGACATCGAGGTCGATCATGATTCCGTTATAGTAGTTGGCGAGAAGGTAGACGACCATGAGGTGGTCCACATAATCCACGGCTGTGACGACCGAGCAGTGCTCGAATGTGAGGTTGTCGTGGATGAACTGGCACACATCGTGCGAAATCTCCCTGGGACACTTGGCCTTGACCCTGCGCTCCTCTGTGGAAAGGATCTCCACATCGGGGAACTGCGAGGTGAGTGCCGCTGTGATCTCCGAGACTGAAGGACTCTGATAGACTTCTGCCATACTCAGTCCTCCATGAAGTTTCCTCTGCGGAAGTATGCCTCGATCTTCTTCTGAAGGAGCATGAATCCGTCGATCATTGCGTCGGGACGTGCAGGACATCCGGGGATATACACGTCGACGGGGACGATCTGGTCAAGTCCCTGAACACAGTTGTAGGAATCGTACCAGGGACCTCCAGAAATGGCGCACTCTCCCATTGCGACGACCCACTTGGGGTTGGGGATCATCTCATAGAGACGCCTGAGGTCGGGACGGATCTTCTTGGATATCCAACCGTTGACCAGAAGGATATCGGTCTGCCTGGGTGAAGAACGGTAGATCATACCGTAACGCTCTGCATCGTACCTTGGAGCCGAAGCTGCTGCCATCTCGAGAGCGCAGCATGCGAGACCCCAGTGCAGGGGGTGCATGGAATTCTTCATACCCCATGCCCAGATAGGACCTGTCAACTTGTCCACTGTTCTCTTTGTTCCTGTGCTGAGGAGGTCGTTGATGATCGCGTCCGACCATGTCATGAACTCGTCAGCACTCATTGCTACCGCATGGGGGTAAAGGCTCATATCCATACTTCCGCCTCCTTCTTAAGAGAGTAGGCGACTCCGAGGACCATGATTCCGAAGAAGATGATCATCATGAGTTGAGCTGTTGCGCTCAATCCTGAGAAGGCGATTGCCCAGATCAGGAGGAAGGTGGCTACTAAGTCGAAAACCACGAAGATAAGAGCGAACGTATAGTACTGGAATCTGAACTGTACGTGCGCTTCTCCGATAGGTTCCGATCCGCACTCGTAGGTCTGTTCCATCCACTCAGTGGGTTTCTCAGGCCTGAGGAACCTAGATACCAACCATGCAAGAGGGCCGAATGCGAACGTCAAAAGCGCCACAAAGGCCAATGGCATGTAGTACATTATTAGTAACATTGGGCAGTTGGATACCTTATCAGTACATAAAGATAACCGCACACGCGTTCTATAATAGGGCTGGGTAGTGAACGAAAGGCCAGCATTTTAGTATTGAACGACGGTTTCATACCCATGTCTGTCCAAATCGGCTTCATCGGCGCAGGAAAGATGGCGGAGGCTCTCATCGGAGGGCTGGTATCGAAAAATGTCTTCTCGAAGAACGAGATCATCGCATGTGCACCCAGTGAGTTCACGAGGGACCGTGTTGAGTCCGTTTACGGCATCAAAGTGTACGAGAAGGCGGCCGACGTAGTGAGTAAAGCTGACATCATCGTGCTTGCGGTGAAACCGAAGAACGTCCCGGACCTCTTCGAAAAGGAGAAGGTGACCATCGGGAAGGGAAAGATCCTCATCAGCATCGTCGCAGGATTGACGCTAACTAAGATGGATTACTATGTGCCAGATGCGAAAAAGGTAAGGGTCATGCCGAATCACTGCTGCATGGTCTTGGAAGGGGCGATGGGATACACCTGCGACCCATCCATGAGACCGGCTGACAAGAAGAGGATCAACGAGATACTGTCATCCGTCGGATTGGCCATAGAGGTCCCGGAATCCCAGATGGACGCCGTGACAGGTATAGCAGGAAGCTCCCCTGCATTCCTCTACATGGTCATAGATGCCATGGCGGAGGCTGGAGTGCTCAACGGACTGAGCCGCGATCAGGCGGTGAAACTCGCTGCACAATCAATGCTCGGATCTGCAAAGATGGTGCTGGAGACAAGGAAGCATCCCGAGCAGCTCAGGGACGAGGTATGCTCACCCGGCGGTACGACAATCGTTGGTGTGAAGATACTCGAGGACCTCGGTCTACGTTCGGCGATGGCGTCTGCCGTTGACGGTACGATAGCAAGATCCCGTGAAATGAGCCAGGAATGAGAATTATTTCCTGAACATCGATTTTACCAGACCGAATCCGACACGGGGTGCGTTGCTCCATATGGAGCCCGCATCCCAGTCGAGGTCCTTCTTGTTGGCAATTGTGGAGTTCATCATACGGGTACCCTCGTCCTTGGTCTCCCACAGACGTGCGTCCCTTTCCTCCCTGTCCTCGATGAGCATGATCTCGTCGACCTTGTGCATGAGTTCGCGAGCGAACTCTGTCCTGGCACACCTGTCATCCTTCGTTTTCTCATCGATACGACCGGCCTCGAACTCCTTCTGTGCGAGTACGAGCGCGGCGTCGTAGGATACCTCAGCGACATCGTCCCTTGTCATCCACTTGGTCTCGTATGAGAGGACATGTTTCCATGAGGGATTGTCCAAAAGCTTCCTGTGATCCTCCAAGGTGCGTGCCCTCAGCTTGTATCCCCATTTCTCAGGTTCCTCGAAGATCCTGCTGCCGGGATCGACGAACGGTGCAAAAGGAGCGTTGTAAATGAACAGATTATCCTCCCTCTTGACCAATCCCCACAGCTTCTCGGCGCATTCCACGCTGTAGAGTGCGGATTTCCTGTCCTGATAGGGAAGACCGTTCATGTAGAACAGATCCATCCTGCTGCAGCCGTTGTTGAATGCGGCTGGAAGCGTTTTCTCGATGGCCTCGTTGGTGTATCCCTTCCCGAGATTCAGTCTGACGTACTCGTCATGAGAATCCGGGGAGAACTCGATGGACCATCCGCCGTCGAACGTCTTGTCGATCTTGCTGAAGTATTCCGGCGTACCGCCGTTGAACAGTTCAATGACCACATGGTTGGTGATGCGGCGCTCCTTGCATGCCTTGAGGAACCTGTCGGCATAATCCATGCTATGCTGCCTCAAGTCACCGACTATGAATATCGGGGTGTCGAGATAGGATTGAATCAAATCCATATCCTCCGCGAGCTTCTCAGGGCTCCTGAAGGCGGGTGCCTTCCTGCATACGACCCTGTCATTGGCGAAATGGGATCCTCCGCATTCCGCACAGTTGATGGAACATCCTCTGACTGTGAAGACGGATGTCAGCGGGAGCTTGTCCCAGCCGTACCACGGAAGGGCTCCGGAGATGTCCATGTTGCGCATGACGCATTTGATCATGGTCCCATAATCGAACATGACCTCGTCCAGGGATTCCAGCGAATACGTCACAGGATTCTCGTGGACGTGCCCGTCCTTGTCCTTCCATGTAAGATTCGGTACCTCGGAGAGATCGCCTCCCTTCTCGAGGACCTGCATCATCTTGACCGTGGGCACCTCCGTGGTGTCGCCCCTCATAATGAGATCTATCTCGGGCCTCTGGATCAACTCCCTATAGAAGTACGATGATGTGAGACCCCCGAACTCCACAAGGGCATCCGGATGGTACTTCTTCACTATCTTTGCGAGTTCTATTGCACCGTGGGCATGCGGCATCCAATGCAGATCTATGGCGAAGACTTTCGCGTTGAGCTTGGATATCCTCTTCTCCACGTCGAACTTCTCGCTCTGGAGCATCTGGACCGCTATGTTGACGATCCTTGTCCTGAATCCTGCCGCCTCCAGATGGGAGGAAATCGTCATGAACCCTATCGGGTACATCTCGAATACCGGCGATGAAGGAATGACATCGCTGACAGGCCCGTAGAATATGGGCTTCTTACGGAAATCATAGACAGAGGGTGCGTGCATGAAGATTATGTCGGATCTCATGCACTCAAGCTCCGTAGCGCCTCTTGCGCTGCTGATATGTTCTTATTGCCCTCAGGAAATCGATGAACCTGAATCCAGGCCAATATACATCAGTGAAATAAAGTTCGGAATATGCCATCTGCCAGAGCAGGAAATTGGACAGTCTCTCCTCTCCTGATGTCCTCAGTACGAGGTCCGGATCGGGTATGTCGCTTGTGGATATCGCTGATGAAATCAGATCCTCATCTATGTCGTCCAGATCCAATTCTCCGTCCCTGACCTTTGCGGCTATGCAACGGACCGCGTTAGCTATGTCCTGCCTGCCTCCGTATCCGACGGCCATGTAAACGGTCAGTTCTGTGTAATCCTTGGTCTTCTCCTCGGCGTATTCCACCGCCTTGAGGAGGGATTCGGGGAACAGTTTCCTGTCCCCTATTACTTTGATGCTGGCACGGCGCTTGTGGACCTCCTCGGAATCGGCGTACTCATAGAACGACTTCTCCATCAGTTCCATTATGTAGCTGACCTCATCCGGGTCCCTCTTGAAATTCTCAGTGGAGAAAGCGAAGAGGGTCAGGTGCTTGACCTTCAGGTCCATGCACCATTCCAGTACCTCCTTGAGCTTCTCCCTGCCCATGGCGTGCCCTTTGATGGTCGAATCACCGAGGACCTCCTCCGCATATCTGCGGTTTCCGTCCATGATGATGGCTATGTGCTGGGGTATCTCCCCGGCCATGACCTCCTTCTTGAGAGCGGACTCATAGGCTATGTATGCCGCATCCTTGACCAGATTCGGCATCACCATGGGAATCACTCGAAGTCCTGGGGGACACCTGCGGCCTTCTCTCCCATATCGAAGCAGCCGATTGCCGCGACGGCTCCGATGACACCTTTCATTCCGCCGTTCAGTGAGATGATCTGAACGCCGTTCTCCTCTGCGATCCTGACGGCATCCTCCGGTTTGAACAGGATGCTCTTGCAGTCCCATCCGAAATCCGCCAGGGGTTTGGGTATCTCCAATCCCTGGAAGACTGTCATGATGGCATCGTCCGAATAGGACTCCTTGCGGATGAAATCCACGGCGAACTCTATCAATGCAGGGATCTCCGACTCCTTCACAGCGAACGATATGGCCGTACCGCAGCAGTTCGTTGTCTTGTTCGGTGCGTCCGGGTTCAACTGTACGATCTTGTGTTCGATGAACTTGCCGATAGGACACTGGGTTCCGAGCTTCAAGCCTGCGACCCACGTCGCCCCCTTCTCCTTGGTGTCCGTATCGTCGATACCGATGATGACACGGACAAGTTTGGGGGTTATGATGTCCACATGGGCGGTATGACCGCCTCCCATCTGGAAATCGTCGGGGAATTCCGTACGGAGGACATCCGGACATGCGGGCATGCATGCCCCCACTCCCAATGACGCTCCCGCCATACCGTACCATGTCGAGCGGACCTCGTCCCCTTCGACCTTGACGGCCTTGATACCCATCGCTCCAAGCTGCTGTGAGACGGGACCGAACTTCAGTTCGGCCTCACCGATCTCTGCATCGGTAATAAGCATGGTCGATTTCAGATTGACGGACTTTATGACTCCGCCCGTACGACGTCTGTTGACGGCATCCCACTCCGCTGGACCGACGGACGAGCAGGTCTCTATGAACTGGACCTTGCCGTTCTTCTCATCCACCATGGTGAGGAAACGCTTGCAGAACATCCTTCCGCTTCTGGCCTGTACTTGTTCCGGTGTTAATATCTGTACCAATTTATTCACCAAATATCAGAAAACGTTTAGCCAGTATCCTCCTCGGAACCGTATTCGTCGGGATCGGCGACGAATATCGCCTCGGGGGGTACGTTCTTGCACAGATACACAGTACGTGCGGCCCTGCCGATATCCGAACCCATATCCATGCAGATGTCAGTGTCAATTCCCAGGATTATAGGGTCCTCCGTGTGGACCAGTCCGGCGCGTATCGCGTCCTGGAATGTCCTTGAGAGGTGGACCATGGAACGGTCGCCTGGTACGATACCGTTCTCAAGGAGGCCTTCGACCTCCTCCTCGTTCGTCGGATAGAAGAGCTCCTCGGGGATGTTCTCACAGTCCAACCTTATATCCAATTCGATGGTGTGGCCGTATGTGGCCCTGATCTTGCCGGCGGATATGCTGTATCTGCCCTTGGGGTCCGTGTCCACGAGTGCCTCGAGATGCCTAATCCTGAGCCAGTTCATGCGCGGATTCAGGTCCTTGATCTTGTCGAGCACATCGCGGGTGGAAACGAAACCCTGCGAATCCATCTTGAGATTGTACTTTCCGTGCCTCAGGATACCTGCGAGCGTCCTTCCGATCTTCTCGACCTCGAAGTCCGACATTATGAACTTGCCTTCTTCCCCGCAGTAGGGGCAGCGCTCGTTGCGGAAATATCCGTGCTCCTCGCATTCTCTTATCATTGTTTCACCTCTGAGGCCTTCTCGGCCGCCTTCACAGCGTTGGCCATCAGCATGCAGATCGTCATCGGGCCCACTCCTCCGGGCACCGGCGTGATGACTGAGGCCTTCTCCTTGACATTATCGAAATCCACGTCCCCGACGAGCCTGCTGCCCTTGGGACTTGTAGGGTCCTCCACCCTGTTGGTACCCACATCTATGACGACCGCACCTTCCTTCACCATATCTGCGGTGATGAAACGAGGTTTCCCGATCGCTACTATGAGGATGTCAGCCATCCTCGTCATCTCGGGCAGGTTCTTCGTGCGTGAGTGCACCACTGTGACCGTGGAATCGGCCCCGGCCCCTTTCTGGACCATGATAGCCGCCATCGGCTTACCTACTATGTTGCTGCGGCCTACGACGACGACATGCTTGCCGGCCGTCTCTACATTGGCCTTCTTCAGGATCTGAACGACGCCGGCGGGTGTGGCCGGAAGGAAATCCGGATTTCCTATGAGGACACACCCTACGTTGCTGGGGTGGAAGCAATCAACATCCTTCTTAGGGTTAATCGCGTTGATGACGGCTTCCTCATCCAGATGCGACGGTAACGGCAGCTGGACCAGGAACCCGTGAATAGAATCGTCCTTGTTGAGCTCGTCGACCTTCGCCATTAGCTGTTCCTGTGTGGTGTCGGCGGGCATACGGATCGTGATGGACTTCATGCCGAGCTCCTCGCACATCTCCCCCTTCTTCCTGACGTAGACCTGGGAAGCGGGATCGTCCCCGACGAGAACGACTGCCAGTCCGGGAGTCACCCCTTTGGACTTGAGTCTCTCTATCCTTGTCCTGAGTTCGGCATAGACCTCTGCCGATACATCCTTGCCTAGAATCACTTCGGCCATGGCATCACGGTAGGCGCTCGATGCCTTCCAGTCTATATAATCATGCGCTTGCGCGTTTTTATCGGTAGAAGTTTTGTACTCCAGATAATAGCCGAAAACGGTCAGAGGTTCCCCTACACAGATGATGTCCTCCTGCCCTATGCGGACAGCGCCCATGTGATCGTAGAAACCGAAGTTACAGTCGGTGTCCGTGTAGAAGAAAAGACCGGTCATACCTCTCTCGCTGGCACATCTGCGGGCCTCGTCTATCAGCTTGCGTCCGAGACCGAGCCCTTTGTGCTTATCGGAGAGGATCAGGAGACCCAATTCCGCCCATTCGGGCTTCTTGTATTTGGATGCGAACTCGTTGTATACTCTTTCGAACTCGTCCATGTCCCTCTCACATTGATCGAAGGTATCCACGAGATGCTCCAACGAATCCTTGTAATTACGGTATTCCTCGGAGAGATCCACCTTTTCTCCCGGCATCTCCTTCAGTATCAGGATACCGCATGGTTCTCCGTCGACCAGCAGCGTCTTTGCCACGTTGGAACCGTTCGCATACTGGATGAAATACAATGTGGCGATCTCCTGCCCGTACTTCTTGGAGTACAGGTTGAATCTCCACTCATCGTCGATGATCTTCGACAACGCTTCGTAATCCGACCTCTGAAGGTCCCTGATGGCGATCTCCGCCATAGTCAGTCCCCAATCACAGCCGGTACATAACCTTCATCCAACAATAGTTTGATCAGGTGTTCGGTGGATTTCCTGTTGTGCTCCATCTCGGCCCAGGTCATGATCCCCTTCTCGCGGGACTCCACCATATGCCAGGCATGGGTGGACAGTACAATATCCGCATCCCCGGATGCCCTTGCCAATGACAGATAATCAGTGGGTTCCCTGGTACCCTCGTGCATCGGCCACAGGTAGGCCGTGATGGTCTTTCCCCTAAAGTCCTTGCCTTTGGCCACCGGATGCTCGGTGATCCCCGATATGTCGTATGGCCCTACCCCGGGATCCGCATACAGGGATGAATCGTGTTTTATTCCGAGCCCCCTGAGCTCATCGAAGACGGCATCGGAGGTCTTCATGAACGGTGCACGGAAGCAAGTGGGCTTCTTCACGTTGCCCCTGACGGCTCTGACGGCATTGTCCATTATATCCCTGAGCTCCTCGGGACTTACCATCGTGAGGTCCTCGTGGTCGTAACCGTGGAACCCTATGCAATGGGGTTTGAGCCTGGAACAATCCAGTATCTCCGAGGTGTGTCCCTCGACGAAGAAGGTCGCCTTCATTTCGAAACTGTCCAGGATGTCAAGGAGGATATCCATTCCCTTCTCGCAGGATTCAAATCTGGGCTCCGTTCCATGACCGCGGTCTATGGAACCGGCCTTGTTGACATTGTCCAACAGTATGTTGACATCGCGGTCCAGATCGACTGTGAAGAGCAACCTTCCGGTCATAGAGTCCTTACCTCCGTCACCCTTCTGAGAAGCATTCCCTCGATCTCGAACGGGTTGTTGCTGATTGCAGCCTCCTGAGCACGTTTGAGCTTGGCTTCGTTCTCGGCGTAGATCGTCATTAGCACGTCGCCGGTCTCGACCCTCTGGCCCTTCTTCTTCATGACCAACAATCCGGCCCCTTTGTCGGACGGCGCACCTGCGGTCTTGGCTATGAAGACGATGTCCTTGTTGTGGATCGCATGCACATATCCCGGATTGGACGCTTTCAGTTCGTAGGAATACTTCCCGGGCTGGAGGTCGGCGGATTTGAGGTCGGGTCTGCCGTCCTGCGCGACGACGATCTCCATGAACTTCTTGTAGGCCTCTCCCGATTCTAGGATCCCCTTTGCTTTCTCGGAACCGTTGGGTATGTTGGCCATCTCGAGTATCATGCCTGCACATTCGCAGGCCTTCTCGATGACGCTCGAAGGATGTACCTTCCCTTCTAGGATCGATATGCATTCCCTGGCCTCCAGGATCGGTCCGATGGCCATTCCGATGGGCTGATCCGCATAGGTTATTGCACATTCAACATGCATCCCTATCCTGTCCCCGAGGTCCATCAAATCGCGGGCATAGAGCTTGCCTTCCTCCAAGGTTGCTACCTTCGCCTCAGATCCCACTGGGATATCGACCAGCAGATGGGTGGAACCCATGGCCACCTTCTTGCTCATGATGGAAGCGAGCATCTGCGCCCTGGGATTGATACCGAGCGGGTGCTCGATCCTTATCACCATGTCGTCTACCGGTGCCAGATTCATAGATCCTCCCCATGCGAACACACCTCCGACCTCCTCTGAAATCGACTTGAGCTTATCAGCACTGAGTTCCACGTCGCAGAACGTCTCCACGAAATCGGATGTTCCGCAGGCACTGCTGATCGCCCTCGAGGATGTCTTGGGGATCATCAGACCGGCAGCGGCCACTATGGAGATGACTATGGGCGTGATCTTGTTTCCGGGGACGCCTCCGAGACTGTGGAAGTCGAACACCGGCGACCTGTCGAATTTGATTATATCGCCGGTCTTCGCCATGGCCATGGTGAAGTCCGCGATCTCTCCTATATCCATACCGTTGATGTGCAACGCTGTCAGCCAAGCCGAGATCTCTATGCTGGCCATCCTGTTCTCCAGGATGTCCTTGACGATGGCCTCGATCTCCTCCTTGGTGAGCTTCTCGCCATCCATCTTCTTGCGAACATATCTGACCGAATCGGGCTTATGGGCGTAGACGATATCCACCGTACCATCCTTGCCGAGGCCTGTCTTCTTCAATATCTGGCTCTGTATTATGGCAGTCCCCTGTTCAACGATATCGTCGCTGTATGCGACTATCGCGATGGTCGTTCTCTCCCCTGTGATGGACACGCGGTCGTTCTCCTTCACACCCAGTTCTATGCAGTCCGCCTTTCCCAATGTGATGTACGGATCCGAAGAACGGATGTTGACCTCCTTTACCTTGAATTTCATTTGGATCCCCATGTCTCCAAAGCTATGGCCAATTCCTTGTGGTCTTTGGCGTATTCCTCTTTAGGGATTCCCAGGAATGCGGCATCCACTGCCTGACTCATTCCCATGGCCCCTGCTCTGACTCCGTCGGGGTGTCCAGCGACCCCTCCTCCGGCCTGGATCTGCACGTTGTTGCCCGCTTTCTTCACTATGGCCTCGACTATTCCGGGGTAGACCCCTCCAGAGCAGACGGGCATGACTGACTTGTACGGGACATCGTTACCGAGACATGCGAGCAGGTTAGCATCCTCCTTGGTGCTTCCGGACATCTTTCCCACTCCGAGGGTACCGATGTGCAGAGCATCTCCTCCGCACATTCTGGTCAGCTTGGTGAGCGGGAGCATCGCGACTCCGTGCAACGGATCCTTGGTGAATGCACCGTGCATGGTCCTGTGGACGTGGATCGGCACTTTGATCGACGGGTCCTCCGCAAGGGCCTGAACGGCACCGAAACCGCATGTGATGACATCGACCATGATCTCCCTTGCACCCCAGGACTGCACCTTCTCAGCCAGTTCGACGATCTTGTCGCCGCGTGTGCTGACGTTGATGGCATGCATCATCTTGTGGCCTTCCGCCTCGAGCCTGTCGAGTGCCTCGGCGACGGCCAATGTCCTGTCCTCGATTGGGCAGAACAGCTGATCCACCAGGGTCTCATCGTCCTTGGAGTTGGTCAATCCTCCGGCACCAGCTTCGTAAACATATTCGGCCGTCTTCTTGGGATTCAGACCGATCTTGGGTTTTACTATGGTACCTACCAAGGGCTTCTCGGGACGGCCCAGCATCTTCCTGATACCGTCAGCTCCGAACTTTGGTCCTTTGTACTGCTCCAGGATCGCCTTGGGGAAGTTGACATCCTCAAGCCTTACACCTTTGAGTGCTCCCAATCCGAACAGATTACCAGCAATGACGCTGAGGATCTGCGGGACGGTCCCGACCTCGATGCTGAAATCGTCTATGGGGAACTCCACGATGATCGTGTCCCCCGTGATGTCCACCACTCTGGCACCGAGGGACGTGAACACCTCGTTGTCCAACGTGGAGATACCGGTCCATGTTCCCGTCGACTGCTCCGCAGCAATCGCCTCGGCGGCCTTTTCCATAGGAAGGTCCGTCGTTACACGGTACTTGCAGACCACATACTTGTCCGGATCGACCGGCTCACCCAAGTGCAGATAAGAATCCATTTCTTTCACTCCTTCATAATCTCGGTACCGAACTTCCTCTCAAGAATGTCGTAGACCGAGCCGGGGGATATCAATCCCAATTCCGTAACGATCCCGTCTATATACTGCGCGGGAGTGACGTCGAAGACCGGGTTGTAGACCTTCACGTCATCCGGGATCTCTCCGGGCCTGACAACCTCGGAGACCTCGCGCTCCTCTATCTTGACCAGATCCCCCTCCAGCGATATGGGGGAGAACTTGTAGGTCTCGCTA
The DNA here is from genome assembly GCA_937892275.1 of uncultured Methanomicrobiales archaeon. Lineage (GTDB taxonomy): Archaea > Thermoplasmatota > Thermoplasmata > Methanomassiliicoccales > Methanomethylophilaceae > Methanoprimaticola. The sequence continues at coordinate 49,529 of CALAVG010000112.1, forward strand.
CAGGTGTAGAACTGTACCCTGGCCTCCTTCGCTGCCAAAGCCACCTGCGACGTGCCTATCTTGTTGACCAGTGCACCGTGGGATGTTATGGTATCAGCACCCACGAACACCTTGTCGACCTTCTTCATCACCAGACGCACGGCGCTGTCTATGATCAGCGTGGTGTCGACACCCGCCTTCGAGAGGTCGTTGACAGTGAGGATACCCTGCCTCCATGGGCGGGATTCTGTAGCGTAAACTTTGATGTCCTTACCCTGACTGTGGGCCTCTGCGATAACGCCGATTGCAACACTGCTGTTGCAATGGGTGACTATCGTATCGCCGTCCTCTATCCTCTTGGCGCCTATCTCGGCTATGTGCTGCACGGCCTCGTTCGACTCTTTAATGAACCTTGCCGAATTGGCCAGGATGATATCCTTGGCCTCGTCGACGCTGCCTGCTAACTTCGCACCTCTTACGGATGCCTGGACACCGTTCCACAATGATACTGCCGTAGGTCTGGAACCCAAAATGACTCCGACAGCCTCATCGAGATCCTTCTTGAAAACTGCCATATCCTTGCCCGGATAACCCTCGGCGAACTTGCCCATTGCATCGGCACCAGCCCTGGCAATCCTTCCCGCTCCGCGTATCTTCATATCGCGGATATCCTGGGAAATCGAGACGACATTTTGGTCCATGATTGTGTATCAGTGATGTGCGATAATAACTTACGCACGTGCGCGAGCGTCTTTTTAAAGAACCGTTTCGGTAACGACCCTGCGGGCCTCATCCATGCCGTAGGAGAGGTACACCGCGGCTATGAGTGCCTCGAAACAGTCGGCACGCATGTTCTCCTCGATGGCCTTGGAATGTCCCTTCATATGACCGTTGCCGACCCTCATGACGGCATCGATCCCTATGCCCTTCTCCATAATGCGCTGGGACAGCATATGGTTGGCCACCTTGTCCTGCTTGTAATCCGTCATGGGGCCTTCGCTGATGTCCGTATCCCTGTACACATGCTCGCATACAAGGAACTCGAGGATGGAATCACCGAGAAATTCGAGACGCTCGTATGATTCCACGTGCCTTGGCGGATCCATATCCGCAGCCTCGTTGGAATAGCTATCGTGAGTGAGGGCTGCGCAGAACAGTGCCAGATTATCCTCCGATACCCCTCTCAGACGGAAGGGTTCCCTGGCAAGGAACTCGCGTACGCTCTTCTCGAAGTCGGACTCCATGCACGGTAATCGGGGGATCCGTATTTAGCGGTAGGGTAGTAAGTCATCATGTACATCCGGTATGCGCCCGATAGAGAAATATTAGTAAAAGAGACACCTTCGGAGACCTATGGCCGGTAAAAAGCGCGTGAGGATGAGAGGTGTCAAACACACCTCGAAGAAACTTGAGGATGATCTGCTGGAACGTTCCAGGAACCTGGCCGACAACCCCAGTCTTCTGAGACCTCAGTGCGCAGGTAACTGCAGGAAATGCCATTTCGACAAGGTCTTCAAAAACATCGACTCCCTTCAGAAGATCCGCAACAATCCGGATGCTCTGATTAAGGAGGCCGGAAAGATGTTCAACGACGACATCACCAAGGCCTATGCCGGGACCATATCGCTGGCCGCCTCCGGTTCCGTCCCGCTCCTGGCAAGCGCCAAATTGGGACCCGATACCGTATCATATGCGGTTAGGGGAAGCGTCGGATCCGACAAGCTCATCGGATGCCAGTACTATACCGACCCGAAGATTAGGCTTCTGCTCTACAACCAGTTCATCAAGAAGAACGGCCTCTACCTCTATTCGTTCGAGGACACCACCGTGTGCTCCGACAAGTTCAACATGCCCGAGGACTACCTCTACGATACATTCTGGGAGACCCCTTACGAGTTCCCCGATGACGGCCTGGACTGCGGACATGATGCATCGGCCGTCCTCGAGATCGAAATCAAGTCCATCGGCGAGACCATAAGGATCTGCGAGAACTGCGCCAAGAACGTCTCGACCGTCCAGTTCCTGCTTTCGAGGATCGCCGGTGAAGAGCCATGGAAAGACCTCACAGTTCGCGTGAGGCACAAGTATCACAAGCCGGGAGAGAAGGATTTCGAGGAGATCCCCGAGGACAAGGTCAAGGATTATATGATCGGTAAGATCACCGATTCCTCGCTGATAAGCGAAATCAAAAGGTCCAAACTGGGAGACCTCAGGGGAAGTTCGTCAGCCACATACATCATCGGCACCAAGAACTACGGCGATTCGCTCGATTCTTTCATCGGCGATCTCGAGGGCGACGATGTTTACAAGCAGTGCCTAAAGGGATTCCTTGCCGAGAACCCCAGGGCGATAGTCTCCAAGGGCAACAGGGTCAACGATATCCTGAACATCCTTTGGGAGGCCAATTGGAAGGACATCATCACATTCTACACGGATGCCGAGACAGCTGCCAAGATGGGCGATCAGTCAAAGAGCCAGCCTATCCCTGCATTGGAGTCGGCGCACAACATCATGATATCCGCTTCCGTCGTGGATTCGCTGCCTGTGTTCAACAAGCCCGGTCCCGTGACAGAGCTCGCGGACACCCTCGCAAAGGCCGCCAAGGTCGGAGGGGAGCAGATGGTCTCCAAGACACTTCAGAACCAGGGACTCAAGAACAACAAGTCCCGCAGCGTAGCAGGAGCATTCGTCATGGCCACTGGCGCGACCGATCTGCCAATCAAGCTGAGCAAGGAGGAGAAAGATTTCGCAGATTATCTCCTTCCGTTCGCAAAGGCCGTGGTAGCAGCCAACGGCGATAAGTACCGCGACACCATGAACACGTTGCTCACTGCATCGGGTTCAGGCGAGAAGGTCTGATGCTGATATCCGCGACATAATGGGATACCGACGGAGCATACGATTTGACCTCGTGGATTCTGAGGACCTCATAACCGTCCTCTCCGCAATTCGCATCGAATATGCTCTTTATCCTGTCCTCATACTCGTTAACGTAGAAGGTGTCATGATAGTGTATGATCCCTCCGGAGCGTATCATCGACAGCGCCTTTGGAACGAATTCGGATGTCGTCTGAACGTATCCCATCAGAATACGGTCAGCGAAGTGCTTCCCCAGAAGATTCCTGTTATCGGATAATATGGGAATCACCTTGTCGGTCAGCTCATTGTCCCTGATGTTCCTGCAGAGGAACTGGTACGATTCGGGATTCTTCTCGCATGCGAACACACGTCTGGCACATGAGTATTTCGCCAGCGGAAGGGTGAAGTATCCTATGCCCGCGAACATGTCCACGACGGTCTCTCCCGTACAGTCTAGCTTCCTCATGCGCATCCTCTCATCGGTGTTGCCGGAAGCGAACATTACCTTCGTTACATCGAATCCGTATCTGATTCCGTTCTCAAGACGGACCGATTCCGTCTCCGTACCGTAGATGATCTCCATGCTGGGCTGCCTGAACTCTCCGGATACGCCCATGACATCCGCACATACTGTCTTAGCGCCCAACACTTCGGCATAGGTCCTGCCTATGAGGTCCTTGTACTGTCTGCAGCGGGGATCCATCTTCACTATGACTATGTCCCCGATGTACTCCCATTTCTCCGGGATTATGCCCTCCAGTTCGGGATATCCAGTGAGAATGTCGTGAATCTTCTCCTGGGGGCTCCTGCGGTCCAGGGTATGTGCGTCGCCTTCCAGCATCTCGATACCCATGGATCTGACTGTATCGATGTATTCAGGAAGAATCGGGACGTAACGGAATTGCTCATCCTTCCCTATCTTGGCATGGATGTCGACATATTCCTTGTCCATAAGATCGCGGATGATAGATCCGGCCACGTCCGATGGGAGTCTGGCGAACGTCACCCTCTTCATTTAACGGACCTCATGAACAGAGGAATGGCGGAAAAGAATAATGAGGGGACCTTGAGTACCTTCTTCACGACATCTCCTGGATGGTCGATGTCGATATTCTTGGCGTACTCCATCAGGTCGTTCTTCTGAATGTAATCGTAAATCCTGTTGAAGTCCGCGTCGGTGAGCTTCTTGTATCTCTTCCTCAGCTTGTAGGAACGCTCTAATTCGCGACCGAAGTCGTCCATGCAGTTCCTGCTGTATTCGGACAGATCCCTAGAATACAACGCATCGGAATCCAGTCCGTTGGTGATAGATGTCACCAAATGGGAATTGGCCTTGAAAGCGGGATACAGTCCTCCGCCAGAGAGCGGTTTCACGAATCCGGCTGCATCGCCGGTGAGGAGTACCCTGTCACCGCTGAGATACGGACGGATACCCAATGGAATCTTTCCGGAATAGACCTTGAGGATCTTGTCGTGGAATCCCATACGTACCAGTATGTCGGAAAGATACTCAGACGGCGGTCCTGCCGACCATGAACTGCAGAGTCCGATACGGGTGAAATCGCCGCATGGGATGGCCCATGCGAAGAAACCGGGAGCGACCGTGTTACCAAGATACAGCTTCAGCATCTCCTGGTCATCCATGGCATAGTCGACATCCACCTGGATGCCTCTGATGTACTCTTTGGGTCTATTATCGCCTAGCGACATCGCAACCTGGGAACCGGCACCGTCTGCACCGATCAGGACCTTTCCCCTGTGTGGACGTACGGTGGTGTCGACCACTACCGCATCTCCGACGGTGTGCCCCTGATAGCGCTCGTTGAAGCAGTAATCCGCTCCGGCGTTCTGTGCCGCCTCGGCCATCTTGACCTCCAAGTCGACACGGTCGACCATGACGCCCTTGGGCTTGTCCGAACGTACCTCTATGGACTGTCCGTTGGGGAAGGTCACCTCAGCACCGTATATGGTGCTGTAGATGTCCGGCTTGACGCGGGACATCTTGAGTGTCTCCTCGCTGATGAACCCCGTGCAGTGCATGGGGAGTCCCGGGGACTCGTGCTCCTCGAGCACGATGACCTCGTACTTCTTCTCCGCCAGTGTTCTGGCTGCCAGGTTCCCTGCGGGACCTGCACCGACCACAATCACATCATGCATGCGATCAGTTTTTCTTCGATTTCTCGTAATCGGCTATGAACTTCTGGATACCCTCGTCGGTCTTCGGATGGGAGACCATCTTCTTGAGGGTGTCGTAGGGGATGGTGGCGATGTCGCATCCGTTGAGAGCAGCTTCCAATACATGGTTGGGACCGCGGATGGATGCTGCGATGACCTCTGTCTCGTATCCGTAGTTCTCGAGGATCGTCATGATCTGTGCGACGAGGTCGCCTCCGAACTGTCCGATGTCGTCGAGACGTCCGATGAAGGGGGACACGAATGCTGCTCCCGCCTTTGCTGCCAGGAGTGCCTGGAGAGGCGAGAAGATGAGTGTGACGTTGACCTTGATTCCCTCGGATGAGAGGATCTTGGTGGCTTTGAGCGATTCGACGCACATGGGCAGCTTGACGTTGATGTTGGGGTGGATCTTGGCGAGCTCGCGACCCTCCTTGACCATCTCGTCGCATGTCATGGACATGGCCTCTGCCGAGATGGGTCCGTTGACGATCTCCGCAATCTCCTTGACGCGTGCCCTTACGTCGACTCCTTCCTTCGCGATCAGACTGGGGTTGGTGGTGACTCCGTCGAGGATCCCCCAGCTGTTGATCTCCTTGATCATGTCCAGATTCGCTGTGTCTATGAATATCTTCATCTCATCACTTCCTTGATACGGATTTCTTGGCTGCCGCGACGATATCGTCAACGGTCAGTCCGTACTTCACCATGAGGTCGGCGGGCTTTCCGGATTCACCGAAGGTGTCCTTGGTACCGATCCTCTCAAGAGGAATGCAGGTGCTGTCGCAGAGTGCCTCCGCGACGGCGGAACCCAATCCCCCTATGATACTGTGCTCCTCTGCCGTGACGCAGCATCCTGTCTTGGAGACCGATGCGATGAGCGTCTCGGTGTCGAGAGGCTTGATTGTTGACATGTTTATGACCTCGGCGCTGATGCCTTCGTCCTGTAGCTTCTCCGCCGCATCCATGCAGAATGAGACCATCTGTCCACATCCCACGATGGTGACATCGGTGCCTTCCCTTAGGACCCTTGCCTTTCCGATCTGGAACCCCATGTCGGGCTCCAGGATCGTGGGGAAATCGGCACGGCCCATCCTCATGTATGCAGGACCGTTGTACTTGGCCAGTGCCTTCGTCGCGGCGAATGCCTCATATGCATCCGCAGGAGCGATTACGACCATGTTGGGAAGTGTACGCATTATCGCGATGTCCTCCAGTGCCTGATGAGATGCCCCGTCCTCGCCTACGCTGATACCGCAGTGGGTGGCGACAACCTTGACGTTGAGCTTTGGATATGCTACCGCGAGCCTAATCTGCTCCCAGCACCTTCCAGTGGCGAACACTCCGAATGTGGATACGAACACCGTCTTGCCGGATGCCGCGAGACCTGCAGCGATACCGATCATGTTGGACTCGGCGATACCGACCTCGACGAACCTCTCGGGGCATACCTTCTGGAAATCAGATGTCTTGGTGGAACCTGCAAGATCAGCATCCATGACGACGACCTTAGGATCCTCCTTGGCCAGCTCGGCCAATGCCTTTCCGTAGTAGTTGCGCTGTGCGAGCTTCTCGGTCATTGGATCACCGCCTTGAGTTCCTCGACCGCCTTCGCCTGCTCCTCATCGTTACAGGCCTTTCCGTGGAATCCGGCGTTGTTCTCCATGAACGATACGCCCTTTCCCTTCACGGTCTTCATTATGATGACGGTCGGTCTCGCCTTCGCCGCCGCTGCCTTGTCCAAGGCCTCGAGGATCTGGCGCATGTTGTGGCCGTCGATTATTATGACGTTCCATCCGAAGGACTTCCATTTCTCCGGAAGGGGCTCGAGTCCCACGGCGCCCTCTGTGTCGCCCGTAATCTGAAGCCTGTTGCGGTCGACTATCGCTATGAGGTTGGTCAGACTGGCCTGGCGTGCGAACATCGCAGCCTCCCAGTTCTGTCCCTCCTGAAGCTCTCCGTCGCCGAGCATGCAGATGGTCTTGTAATCCTTTCCGTCCATCTTGCCTGCCAATGCTATCCCGCATGCCATGCTAAGACCCTGTCCCAACGAACCTGTGGACATCTCGACTCCCGGGACCTTTCCGCGTACGGGGTGGCCCTGAAGCTTGGAACCCATCTTCCTCAGTGTGAGGAGGTCCTCGACCGGGAAGTAACCGGCCTCTGCCAATGCGGCGTACAATACAGGGGCCACGTGGCCCTTCGACAGCACGAACCTGTCCCTCTCATCCCATAACGGGTTCGAGGGGTCGTGCTTCATGAACTTGAAATAGAGTGCGGCGATCATATCAGCCGCGGAGAGCGAACCGCCGGGGTGTCCCGAGCGTGCCTCATAGGTCATCTCCACCACATGGAGGCGGAGCTTGTTGGCGATGTTCTCGAGATCGGATACGCTGTAATCAGCCATCGTCTCACTCGCTCTCGATCCTCGGTGCGAGGAGGTAATCCACCTTCGCCGCGCCGTCTGCCAATGCGAATACCAGCTTCATGGGATAATCGTTGTCGAGCTCGATGTCGACCTGCGTACCCGACGGGATGGCCTTGATGATGTTGGCCAGGTAGTCCGGGGGGAACATGCTGCATACATCGGAATCGGTACTGATCTTAGCCGATGAAGGGTCGAGTCTGAGACTTACCGAGTCCGTGTCCCCTTCGCAGGAGAGCTCGAAGAACTCGGGACCGGCCTTCAGTGTGATGTGATCCGAGATGGACTCGACTGCGCGGATTCCCTTCTGGAGCTCCTCGATGGGAACTGTGATCGTTGCGGTGAGGTTGAGCTGGGGCACCTTGGGGTCGTTCATACCCGTGGTGTCGATGAGGCTCATGCGCCTCGTGATGTTTCCGACCTTGAAGACGAGCTTTCCGGTCGCGTCGTCCTGCTCCATCCTGATGGTCTCCCCGGATCCGGCGAGCTTGAGGACTCCCTTGACCTTCTCGAGATCGAGACCGATCTCGGTGTCCTCGGCTGAGAAGGACTCGAAAGCTCCCTTCGTGAGGTTCATCTCGATCATGGCGACGTGTGCGGCGTCGACCGCCTTGAGGGTCATCCCTTCGGATGTAATCGTGAACTTGACCTCGTCGATGAGCGTCGAGATGATGTTGACGATACCTTTGAGGACATCGGACTTGAGCTCTGCTACGAACATGATTGCACCTCAGTACTCTCTCCAGGAGTGGTTGCACTTACAGCAACGGTAGATCCTGGTCTCAGGTTCGTCGGCGGCGCGTGTCTGCCTGATGACGAAGAACGCCTCCGTGTGTCCGCACTCGGGACAGGGGATACGGGTCTTCGGAAGGGTCGCCACATTCTCTGTGATAACGGTGGTCTCCTTCTCCTTGACATCGGTCTTTATGACTTCGGCCTTTCCACCGATATCCTTGGTGGCACCGCAGGAGTTACAAACATACTTCCCATCTTTGGGGAACATCATTGAGCCGCACGAGCAAAACATGATTCAGCCTCTAAGGGCCACATCGACTGTCTGTATTTTAACGTTGTCGCGCGCCTGTAAGGAAAAGGTTGGGACGGGAGTCTGTCCCCCGTCCTTGAATGGTTTCACTTCTTGGAGGCCTTCTTCTTCTTGGTGGCCTTCTGAGCACGGACGTTCGCCTTGACGGCATCCGCGATCTCAGCTCCCTCGGCGAGTCCGTCGGTGACCTTGTTGATGTCGTATCTCAGAACGACCCAACCTTCCTCCTTCAGCTTCGCCTCGACCTCCCTGTCCTCGGTGCCTGGCTCTTCTACATATACGGCGACCTTTCCCTTGACGAACGCCACAGGGATGTGGTAGTCTCCGTAGTCCCTCCTGCACCTCATTCCCTTGTTCCAGGCGGCCCTTCTGACGAGCGCCTCGGGGGAGTAGTCGGTGTAGATGTCCTCAAGGACCTCATCCTCCTCGGACTCGGCCTCCTCTGCAGAGGATTCCTCCGGTTTAGGCTCTGCGGCTGTCTCCACGACCTCCGGAACAACGGACTCTTCCTTGATGGGTACCTCGACAGGAGTCTCCTCTACTGCGGGTTCCTCTTTAACGGGCTCAGCCTTTTCCGGAGGAACGATCTTTCCGCCGACATCCTTGGACGATACCAGCCTGGACATGAAGTCGTTGTTGGGCTTCTTGGGCTCTTCCTTTACGGGTTCGGGCTCTGCCTTGGGCTCTTCCTTCACAGGCTCCGTCTTTGCGGGCTCTGCGGGCTTCACTGCCACGACGGGTGTCGGGACGGGGACAGGCTCGGGTTTAGGCTCCTCTTTAACAGGTTCGGCGGCCTTCTCGGGCTTTTCTTCTACAGGTGCGGGCTCGACCTTCTTCGCCGGCTCCTCCTTCTTAGGCTGCTCCTTCTTAGGCTGCTCCTTCTTCTGCTCGGGCTTCGCCTCTTCCTTCTTAGGCTCTTCCTTCTTGGCTTCCTCTTTCTTCGCCTCGGCCTTCTTCTTTGCCTTCGCGTCTGCCCTGCTCTTCGCCTCGAGCTTCTCCTGCCTCTGCTGCTTCTTCCTGGCCTCTGCATCAGCCTTGGACTTCTGCTTCTGGGCCTTCTTGGCGGACTTCCTCGAGGGATCGATGACTGCCTCCTCTTCTACGACATCGTCGGTTCCCATGACAAGGTATGTAGCAAGCCAGAGACCGATGACGATGACGGCTGATGCCTCCTTGACGGAGAGCGAGTTGCCCATGAACAAAAGGATGACGATCACAGCCTCGATAATGAAGAAGACCATGTCGACGTACATCATGACCTTGTGCTTCTTGGTCATGTCCGTGTAGTATCCGACGAGCATGGCAACAGCGCCGACTATACCGATGATCTCGACAACGAGCAGCGACTCCATGCTTGCGAACTCCATGAAGACGTATGTGAGTGCGGCGACGAGTCCCAACAAGAGTATGAGGATACCGTCGCACTTCAACGACATCTGTACTTTCCTTATCGTCAGCAGGATTCCCGCTATGAGCGCGAACACACCGGCGACAGTGAGGATGATCTGCGATGTCTGGGTGAGCACCCCATCGACATCATCCTTCATTAGCAACATTACGAATGCCGCTGCAATGAAAATAACAGCAGCGAGCATCCCGACATATTTACCGTAATTGCTGTTTCCTGTTCCCATAGATGCTCCATCGTCTTTAAAGAATATAACGATTTGCGATGTGTGGCTCATTTGTCCCGATAGCATCCAATTCAATGAGCCAGCAAACTGATTTCTATGTGCCAGACATTCTGAATCCTCGTACACAGATCTCTTCGGACCCATATCATGTTTTATATACTATACATAAATAGGGTTTATTCACTCTTATAATGTGGGGCAGAGGTCCCTGCATCATCATCACAGTCAAGAAGGTCATCGAGGCCTTCTTTCACAAAGTCCTCACCATGTGGGGCAACATACGAAAAGGAGCCTAATAACATGAACATGAAGTGTAAATTCCTGGGCGGTGCCGATATGGTCGGACGCATGGGGATGACCATGGAGGGTGACGGCATGACCGCTCTCATCGAGTACGGCCTCAGCCCCACAAAACCTCCGGAGTATCCCCTGCCCGCACCCCGTATCGACTACGCGTTCCTGACGCACTCCCACCTGGACCACTGCGGTATGATCCCGCAGATCTGCGGTAAGAACGAGTGCGATCTCTTCACGACACCCCTGTCGGCAGAGATCTCGGAACTCATGATGTACGACACTCTCAAGATCGCCAAGGCGGAGGATTATCCCCAGCCCTACACAACAGGCGATATCGAGAGAACAATGAAAGCCGTCGTGCCCATGACTTATAAGGATCAGATAAGCATCAACCACATCGACGTCACAATGTTGGACGCGGGACACATCCCCGGAGCGGCGATGTTCCAGTTTGACAAGGACGTCACGACTATCTACTCAGGTGACATCCACACGGAGACCCAGAGGCTCGTCGGAGGCGCTAAGCCCCACGACTGTACGACTCTCTTCATCGAAGGAACGTACGGCGGACGCAACCACCCCGACAGGAAGCAAACAGAAGAGGCCTTCCTCGCAAAGATCGATGAGGTCATCGACCGCGGAGGAAAGGTCCTTATCCCCTGCTTCGCCAACGGAAGAACACAGGAAATCATGCTCCTGCTGAGGAACCTCGGCTACGAGATGTGGGTCGATGGAATGGGAAGATCTGTAACGAGACTGTTCCTCGACTACCCCGAGTACGTCAGGGATGTCAAGCATCTGAAAGCTGCTAAGAGGAAGTTCAACGAAGTAAGGAACCCCAACTCGAGACTTTCCGCGATCAAGGGACAGATCATCGTCACAACTGGCGGAATGCTCGACGGAGGACCGGTCCTCGGATACCTCAACGCTATCAAGGACGACCCCAAGAGCGCCATCCTCCTGGTAGGATACCAGGCCGATGACACCAACGGAAAGATGTTGCTCGACGAGGGCTGCGTGAAGATTGACGGCGAGGTCGTCAAGATCGCATGCGAGCTGCAGAAGTATGACTTCTCGGCACACGCGGATCACGACCAGATCGTGAACTTCATCAGGGAATGCGATCCCGAGAACGTGATCATCATGCACTCGGAGTCGCGTGAGGCGTTCCTTCCGGATCTGGAAGGCGACTACAAGGTGTTCCTCCCCAAGACAGGCGAGGAGTTCAGCCTGGACATGTGAACAAAGGGACACCGGGGCTAAGCCCCGGGCCCTTAAAATCTTTCAATTTTCCACTCTGACGACCTTATTCTTTATCGCTACAGTACATATGAACGAAATACACAGCACCACGATAGAGAAGCACATAATCGGTATGAAACCTGCCAAAAGTTCATCCTGAGACATTGAACCAATACTTCCAGAGCTATAGAATCCGAAAATAGATGCAAAGACTGCACAGCCTAGGGCTGATGCCAACGGGCTGACGGCTAGCATGATATTCGCGGCCTCCTCTTCACATCCTGGCGTTGAATGATGGACCATGCGTGTCGGCAATGCAGTCCCATTAAATGCATTCGATGCCCCGAGGAGTATTATCGGGAACAGCAGAAACACTGCTTCCGATCTCTGGATTGCCAATATAATCATAATGACACAAAATAGGGCCCTTAGGAAAGGAGCTGCAACAGACGGCCATTTGCACCCATGTCTGTCACAGATTTTGCCGACAGGTAAAGACAATATGATCGTTGAAACGGACGAGATAGCAATATATACGCCAGATTCGAACTCACCCATGCCCCAATATCCCTGGAACATATATGGCAGGATATAGAAACAACCTCCCGAGATTATGCTGCACAGGAAGAATGCCACCATTATTGTTGTGTATTCCTTATTCTTGAACAGCTTCGGGGACAGTATAGCCCTTTCTTTATCCCTCTTGATGCTTAAAATCAGAGCGTATATAGACAAGCAAATCACAGCGATGAATGCTATTATGATAACTGACTGTAACGAACCTAATCCGCTGAACAGGCTAGAACTCTGTACTAGCCCGAGTGCCATAGATATCAGGATCATGACAGACAATGAACCCAAAATAGTGGGATCCTTTGCAGATTCAATACTCAGATCCTTGGGCAGATATCTTACGGCCAGAACAGTTATCAATATACAAATCGGGATGTTGAAATAAAAGATCCAACCCCAGTGCAGATTCGCCGAGATCGCTCCACCAATCAGGGGGCCAACAATTATCGCAAAACCGGATGCTATGCCCATAACTGACATTCCCAGACCTTTTCTATCCCCAGGAAGCAACTTGACTATTATTGATGGCATCACAGACATTAGCATCGCAACTCCGATGCACTGCAAGATACTGAATAAGATGAGCATCCAATATTCTACACTCATACCGCATAACAAGGACGTAACGGCAACAATAAGCGACCCAATTATCGTGAATTTTTTCAAACGTCCGTTCTTGGCCATCCTACCAAATGGAAGGACAAATGCAGACAATCCCGCCGAACAAACAATCAGAATCAAAGAACTCTCTACCACCGAGATATTGAAAAATGTGCTAATCGTTGGCAGGGATACACTCAGTAAGGAATAATCCGAATTAATCAAAAAATCGGCTAAGAATAGTATGACTAGTGCTACCAGATGATTGGATTGAATTTTACTTTCCACTCTTATCACCTCATCTTGATTCCTTACAAAATTGTATCTTGTCCCTATCGCTACCACATTCGATCATTCCGAAAAATGACATCGCCACACTCAAACCTTCCTTACCGTAGGGTATGGATTCTGCAATTGATAGGTCGACATCCAATACCTCTCCGGCAGATATAGAGTCTACAGTCAATTTCAAATCTGCAAGCGTATGAGCGAATTTAAACGAATCATCCTCCATCATCAGGTCAGGATAATTATTCTCAAGTTCCTTTATCATCTTGTAATCTCTCTCGAGAATATCCTTCGATTCCGCCACAAGGAAGAGATTTCCAAGGGAAGTTGAGAGATCGATTGTCTTTGAGATGAGCCTTTTTCCATCTTTCATATCGCATGAGAAATACGAAGGCAGAGCTGACACCAGAATATTCGTCGGTGCCGGATCTAATTCGCCCACTTTGGTAGCTGTCAGCTCCTCTACAATTGCATATTTACCATTAGTGTCGAAGTGAACCTTCAACATATCTGAAAACATCTCCTCATCCATTGTAGCAAAGCTATAATCAGCATATGTGCAACCATACATCGCAATTTGGAACTCCTCAGGCTGGGAAGCACCCATCATACGCGGATTGGTCTCTATAAGTATTGGTCCTTCCGAATTCCAGAAGTATTCGGAGTGACATAATCCGTAGCGAACGCCTGTTGCATCGAGTACGGCTAAAGCATAATCTATCAAACCCCTGGGAGCCGAGGACTCGCTCAAAAGCATTTCTCCATCGTAGAAAACATTACCGTTCGCGTTTGTAAGGCGATACCTCCAAAGGTCCGTTATGACATGTTTGCCATTGCACGAAGCCGTATTGACGACATATTCCTCACCAATCACATACTCCTGCATTAGGATATCAACATCCTTCTCACCGATGTTGTTCGTGGAATTCCTTAAGAGATTGAAATGATTGATACACTCATCCAAACTGCTGCACACCTTGAAACCTACGCTAGCGCCGGATGATGTGTATTTGATTGCACATTTACCGTTACATGTTTCCCAGAATTCCTTAACTTCCTTCTCTGACTTGACAGATCTGGTGCGCATATGCCTGAGGCCGGCCTTTTCAAGGGCCGTGGCCATTCCAAGTTTGGTGGTGCGCAACCATGTTGTCGAAGGATCGTTTCCAGGAAGACCCAGACGTTTAGAAAGTTCATCTGCAAGACCGACTCCGGGATCGCCTCCTGCGAACACCGCTTCAATCTTCTTTCCCTCCAAGATAGCCATTGCATCATCTGCATCCTGGCACACTTCAACCTCTTCACCTGGAAACGATTTCTCGAATCCCTCCACAATCTTATCGAAATTTGGGATCGGAGCGTATGGTATAAGGACAATCGGTTTAAGGTTCCGCTTTTTAAACGCAGCAACATACATTACGGAAGTCGATACGGGTAAAATCACTACGGCAAATCTATCACTCAAACAACAAGCCTCCACATTGTCTGTGAATCATGATTAAGAAATAAAAATCCAACTAATGACTCGAGCTTTTTCTTATAATCGGAATAAAACTTCCAATCATCGACAGACCAGAATCTATACTGTAAACTTTGTTCCTGTCAGTTATCCATCTATCATTTGAATACCTTCCACTCAACCGATTTATACGAAATATATTGTTACCAGTATCATGTCACTCAATCTAGATGAGTACACCTGTGAATTCTGCGGCGGACCCTGTAAGAACGTAATCTATGCTGCATTCGTCTGCGACAACCCTGAGTGCATTGAGAAAGCCAGGGTAGCTCGCGGTGGCCCAGGCGGACATATGAAGAGGAAGGCCGAAGGGAAACCTATTATTCCCCAGGACCTGGAACCCGCTATCGAGGACAATAAGAGAGTTTGATATTACCTCTTTCAGCCTAACTTTCTCTGGACGATTGAGTACAGTTTCAGAATAAGCTATCCAACTCTACCTTTCTCATTTGAAATTCAAACCTTCCATCTACCGAGCAAACCGAATAGCAATAATCGTCGTCCACAGCATATTCCTTAAACCGATAATCCCTGCAGTCTACATTCTGATCTACAGCGATATCCTCACCGATGGAGATGCAGTATTCATCGAGGCCCAGACTGAGTCCCAGCCCTGTAGCTTTCATGAAGCTCTCTTTAAGCGTCCAGAACCGAAAGAACATCCTGAATCTCTCTTCTCCTTCACACCTACTAATGCTATCATATTCTACACCATGGAAGTAGTTACGTGCAATGTTCAGATCGATAGGGGAGATTATCTCGACATCACATCCTACATCCTGATCGCTCACTGAGCACATCACACGTTCCCCGGAATGTGACAGATTGAAACATGTGTCAGATCCTCTGAGAATCGGCTTTCCTTTGGAGTCACTGACGACTTCGATAGCTCCCGGATCCTCTCCGAGATCATTCAGTGCATTAATCAAAAGCAACTCCACACCCAATGATAGTCTGCGATCCCTGTCGAATACGAAAAGATCCGTCTTCTCCCTGCGTGCAGGAGATACCTTGCGAT
The DNA here is from genome assembly GCA_937892275.1 of uncultured Methanomicrobiales archaeon. Lineage (GTDB taxonomy): Archaea > Thermoplasmatota > Thermoplasmata > Methanomassiliicoccales > Methanomethylophilaceae > Methanoprimaticola. Next base: position 65,180 of record CALAVG010000112.1, read on the forward strand.
ACGCCTTTCCATAAAGGATATGGTCCTTCAACGGCTCCACATCTGAATAATATGTGATCACAACCATGTTCTGACTCCCATCAATGATCATTGTGGCCCAATGTTATGACATTATATCCTTCATTGTTGCAACTGTATACTACCTCATCATTTCTTCTCGATAGTCTCGGTAACAAGTCTGTCAAATATCTCCACAACTTGTTTGAGAAGCCTGTCAGATATCTTTTTGGAACGCGTTACAATTAACATATAACCGTCACCGCTCTCAGTCATCCTCGACCAGAAGTCAGCAATCGACATGTCTGTTCCGCGTAGGTTCTTCACATGGTCAAATATTGACGCCCCATCCATGGAGTAGAAGTTAGCGTATTGGAATCTTATGTTCCACTTCACACCATGATCCTTCATCATCTCCCAAACGGAATACTCATCGAACGACATGCATTCCAGGATCTGTGAGGAGACATCCTTCATAATGGTTACAACGTCCTTGTCAGCCGTCTCTACTGATACTGGAGCGCCTTTAGCGTACAGGTCAATACTGTCATCCAACGGTATGTGCCCTCTTCCATCATGGGTCAAGAAGAACAGACACCTGTCCTTTCCAGATAGTTCCGTGAATGTCCTTCCCAATATCGCGGCGAAGAAACCTGCCACAGAGAGTCTATTTTCACGGATGTACTTGCGTATCCTGTCTCCGTCCGCTGTAATTTGATGAGCTATAAAACCGCTCTTTTCTGACTGCTCCATTGGGAGATAATCCGTACATGACCCTGCAATTACCCTCTCGGCCAATTGTTTAGAGCGCTGATAGCGTTCCGAACCTTTCATCACCTTATCGTATGCGGCGACACGGAACTGTCCATCGTCGAACTTAGGCGATTCTCCTCTGTAGATTGAGATCATCTTATTCACAAATGCTCCAATCGAACGCCCATCAAAAATCAAATGGTGTATATCTGACAGAACAGTGACCCTCTCCTCCCAATAACAGATGGCTGCCCTGAATAATGGTTGTGCCTCTATATCGAACCAAGTGACGAAGATCTTCGCGATCTCATTCGGATCCGCATACACGATTTGGATGTCCACATCGCTATCGAAGTAAATCATCGGTTCCTCGCCTTTGGAAGAGAGCCTTGACCGAAGAATAGGTGTAGACCTGATACATTCCTCAAGCACACACTTCATGTTCTCTGGATCCTTCCACCAATCCATAGATATGGAGAACGGCAGGTTATACCACGTTCCGGGATCGTTCCGTATGTACTCATACATGCTCCTCTGTGCATCCGTAAGCGGCGATCCAGTCTCCTGATTGTAGAGGTCTGCAATCTCCTGACCACTGATGTATGAATTCTGCATCATCGCCCTGACCGTACGCATGGCCAAAACATCCGCCGGAGTGATTCCGATATTCTCCAGTCCCATGTCATGCAGCAACGGAAGCAGACGTATGGCCTTGATGGAATCGCCGCCCAATTGGATGAAATCATCATCTATGCCTATCTGCTCCACTCCGAGTATCTGCTCGAATGCTTTGCAGCATTTCACCTCTAAATCGTTCCTGGGTGCTGCATATTGAGCACGCAAGCTATCGGTATCCGGTTTGGGCAAACGTCTCTTATCCACCTTGGCATTGACAGTCAGTGGGATGGAATCCATAATGATAACGTAGGCTGGGACCATATACGCAGGTTTACTGGCGGCTACGAAAGACGTAATCTCGCTTGCCGTTATTGAAGAACCTGGTTCGATCACCACGTACGCACAGAGCTCCTTTCCACCTGTACTGTTGACAATGGGCTGCACGGTAACATCCCTGATACCATTGATTCCGCGTATGACTGCGTCGACCTCTGTAAGCTCCACCCTGTTACCACGTATCTTAACCTGACCGTCTCTTCTTCCCAGAACACCCAGAGTTCCGTCTGGTAACCAGCGGAAGAAGTCTCCTGTTGCATAAATTGTCTCATAACCTTCGATTGTATCGAACGGATTGGGAGAGAATACTTTGGCATTGAGCTCTTCCCTGTCCAGATATCCTGTGGAAAGCTGTGAACCCGCAAGATACAACTCTCCGACCGCTCCATTGGGAATCCTACGCTTCTCCGCATCTAGAACGTATGCTTTGATGTTCGGAAGGAGATAACCGACCGATGACGGATCCTTACGGTCGTTAACATAGATTGCAGTGGATAGCGACAGATTCTCGGATGGTCCGTAAGATTCACATGCACCGATGGATTCCGGAGCTGTGAACACTCCCAGTTTCTCTCCTCCGTACAGAAGGAACCTGACCGTCGTCTCGAATCCGGATGATGCGAAGAGCTTTCCAACCTGCGTTGTGATGAAGGTGTGCGTGACATTCTGCGATACGTAATGATCGTTCAGCGCTTCCATATCCAAGCGTATGTCCTCTGGTACAACGTCCACCGATGCACCGCAGAACATCGCAGCGAAAACGGCCATTGTATGGATGTCGAAAGCGGTGCTTGTATAGTACCCATAGCAGTCCTCTGGAGTCATATGCGTGAAATCCACATACCACTCGCACATATTCACAACAGCGCGGTGTGTAATCTGCGACCCTTTGGGCTTTCCTGTGGTACCTGACGTATAGAGGACCACACATATGTCCGACGCTGTGGGGTAGCGAGCAATGGATTTCTCCGAAGGATTGACATCCTCCACGCAAACCACGGGGATATCATCTGCAAGAGAGTGTATCCTTTCGGCCATCTCGCGGACTGCTACTGCTGCCGCGGGTTTGGAATCCGTGAGCATATGAAGAACACGGTCATCTGGATAACTGTCATCGATAGGCACGTATGCAGCTCCCGACTTTATTATCCCCAAAGGAACGGTGACGTACAACTCAGAACGTGGGACAAGCATCGCAACACGATCCCCCACCTTCACGCCAGCTTTGATAAGCGAATCTGCTACACCGTTGGAAATGTTCTCTGCCTGGACATAACTTATCCGCTTGTCAAGATACTTTACCAACACCGCTTCCGGATCCTTCATCAGAGAGGTATGGAAAGCTTCGATAGCAGTTCTGTTGATCAACTGCTTCGCAGTATCGTTGTATGAATCCTGAAGGGCAAGATCATCCTCTGACACGTATTGTATTTCAGAGAGTCTCTCACATCTCATCAGTCCATTGAGGACACGTACATACGAATCTACAAAACGCTCTGCCGTGGACTTATGATATTTAGCACAGCAGAGCAGATAACATACATACCCATCACCATCCGTCATTATGTTGAAATCGAAATCAGTCAGGACATGTTCCCTGTTACCATTTGCATAATGTTCGAATGATTCAAGGAAGTTCTGAGACGGCACATATTGGAACTGGACAGCTCCGGTGACACCGAACCTGCGCACAATCTCATAGAATGGATATCCGTGGTTGGCGACAGTCTGTACGACACGGTCACCGACGGATTGAAGGAAGTCCTTCACCGTCGAATCCTTGCAATCTATGAGTATCGGAAGTATCCTAGCGAACATACCGACAGAGCGCTCAAGCTCCGGTGTGTCCCTACCGTTCTCCATCATACAGAATATGCTGTCACTGCGCCCCGTGAATCTTGACAGTGTATACGCGAATGCGGACATGAAAAGATTGTTTGCGGTGATGCCTTCCTTCCTACAGAATGCCTCCACCCTATCAGACTTTATATCAAGCCTTTTCAGAACATCGCAGGGCCTGTCGGAACCATCTGATACAGGTGATGAATCCATATCAGCGCCCGAGAACATCTCGTCGAAATACGTTTCCGAACGTGAGTATTCAGGACTGTACTCCGGAACGTTATCGGCTGCCGATTGAATGAAGCCCAGATCCAAAGATAGCCTCTTGCCGCCATATGCATCGATGATATCCTTTCTCAGATTGCCTACCGACAGGTTATCGACGGCCAAATGATGGATGTTCATCATGAGCTTCACCCTTTCGCCTTCCTTCACAATCCAGAACCTGCTGACACCTTTGTGGAAGTCGAATCTCGAATTGAATTCCTCATAATCGGGTTCTCCCTCAATGATGCGAATATCGGGGATAGAATCACATATGAACCAGGGATTGATGCCCTTGCGTCCCACCCTTATCCTTAGTGCGGGATGCGCACGTATGACCTCATCAACAGCAGCCCTCAGTACCTCCACAGAAGTACCTTCGGGCATGTTGAGTATGTTGGGGGAATTGTATGCGTTGCCCATATCGCCCTTACTCTCGTCAAGAAGAACATTGAGCGTAGGAATCGATAGTCCGCATGAGAATATCCCCTCCGACATCCTTCTGGAGAATTCCTTGGAGAACGAGATCAAATTCTCAGAGAACTTATTCACCAGGTCCTCCGCGTTCTCATCATAGATGGTGTCACGGTCACAGTAACAAAGAATCCTGAACCTGTTGCTCTCTTTGAAGACATTGATTGAAATGCCGTGAACAACAAGCGACGGGTCGCCTGCATCCGCAGGACCCATGCCTTCCCATTGCGAGAAACCATGGTCACAGAATGACATGGAATCGCTTAGGTAATTGAAAGACACGGGCGGGAGTCCAGTGATACCGTTAACGCCCGCTAAACGCAGAACACCGTAACCTATACCTCCTGACGGAACGGCATTCATCTTCTCGATAGTGTTCCACATGATGTCGTCCATATCTTCAGTGGAAGGGATCGAGATTGGATAAAGGGAAGTGAACCAGCCTACCGTTCTGGACACGTCGCCTAGTTCCTCTATACGTCCATGTCCCTCCATCGCTATATGGACGATTGATTCCCCGAATGTTTGATGACAGGCTTTCGCAAGACCTGCAATCATCACCTGATCCAATGTGGCTCTGAAAGGATTGTCTGATAACTCTAGCGGCGTGACAGGAACGACAGATTCTAAGGTACGTATCCCCGTATCGGTTGCAGAACAACTGGTGATGCCCTTGCATTCACCGATCCAATAATCCACCTCAGCCTTGTCTAATGAATCCTTGAGATTCGTTATCTTCTCTGCCCATTCTTTGTACGATTGTGTCTTGGAAGGGAGTCTATCAACGGACCCTTCCATCATTCCGCTGTATGTTCCTAATAGATCTTGAAGAATGATGTTCCATGAAACCGCATCGACCACAAGGTGGTGGATGGAGATACATAAGAGATCATAATCGTGACATTCGACAACACAACAAGATATCATACGTCCTTCCAAGATATCAAGATCAGAGAGTATCTTCCTGACCTCATCTGCGATATCCTCGTCTCTATTGATGATCATATTTCCTACATGACATACCGACTGCCCAGCTCTGCCGATACGCAGATGACCGTCGAATCTCGAACGAAGAATGTCATGATGATCTGTTACTTTGTCAAAGGCCTTTTGCAGAACGGTGACATCGATTCTCGAATCGCTGCGGAGGACCATGAATTGATAGAAGTGATCCTTGTCCGGGACTGAACTTTCGAAAATCTGCACATTGGGAACGATCTCGCATCCTCCAGTCACCTCAGCTGCATTGTATTCTGACGCCACAGTAATAGTAGCAACTGCCCTTACTGTGCGTTTCTTGATTATGTCCTGTGCCGAGACTGTGAGACCTTCTTTACGAACGAGAGAAGAGACCGATATCGCCTTTATCGAATCTCCACCTAGGGAGACGAAGTCATCGTCGATATACACCTGTTCCATGTCCAGGATTCTCGAGAAAGCATCACAGAGTATCTTTTCAATCTCGTTCCTGGGTGCAATACCTTCGGTCTTCGAAGAATGTGGCTCTGGGAGTGCCCTGCGATCCACCTTTCCGTTGACAGTGAGCGGTATGGAATCCATCAGTACCACATATGCCGGGACCATGTATGCGGGTTTGCGCTCCGCTATGTATTCACGCACATCCTGCTCTATGATGTTACCAGTGGCGACGACATAGGCACAAAGTTCCTTTATCCCGGATTCTGCCACACGAGGCTGTACCGTGACCTTGTCGATTCCATCCATGCTAAGAATGCAGGCTTCTACCTCGGTCAGCTCGACCCTGTTACCGCGGATCTTGACTTGTCCATCCCTTCTTCCCAGAATCATCACTGTGGAATCGGGTAGGTAACGACAGTAATCCCCGGTGTTGTAAAGACGACCATACAGGGGATCGTCAGAATATGGGTTGACACTGTACGCCTTCTTGTCCGCATCAGGGCGGTTGAGATAACCATCTGCTAACTGATGTCCAGCAATGTACAATTCACCGATGGCCCCGTAAGGAAGACGGCGCTTCTCAGAATCCAGTATGTACAATCTGTTGTTCGGCAAAGGCCTTCCAATCGATGAGGGGAACCTCCCCTCTACATCGGATGTGCATGTGAAAATGAGGTTCTCTGTTGGTCCGTATCCGTCTATGAGCTTATATGTGCCGTTTGGCTGCATGTTACCGGACGCTTCTCCTCCGACGAACAAATGCTTCAGGACCGAATTACTCTGGGATGCGGTAAACATCCTACCGACCGAGGTGGGCAGGAACAGCTCTGTGACATGATTGGACTCCAGATGATCGTTCAAAGCACCCATATCCAGACGCACACTCTCCGGTATTATATCCAGACAGCAACCGCAGTATATTGCACCGCAAATGGGCATGAGGTGTGCATCGAATCCGTAACTGGCGTAAAGAGCAAATTTATCATCTTTTCCAGCCGATGTCGCCTGCGCATACCATTCCGAGAAATTATTCACTGAGCGATTGCTTATGATGGATCCCTTCGGTTTTCCAGTTGTACCTGATGTATACAGGATCAATGACGGCGCATCGGGATCCTGCGATACATCTTCGCCTGAATCCTCCTCCACTGAGGTTACGTCAATGATGATGGCCGAGGTGAGACTAGACGCCCTCTCTGCCGTCTCAGGCGTTACAAGAACTGCCTTGACATCCGCATCCTCCATCATGAATCCCAGACGCTCATCCGGATATGTCAGATCCATCGGGACATACACCGCGCCTGATTTCTGAATGGCCAGGAACACGAGCCCATACCATTCCGAACGCTCTACGAACGATGCGATGCTCACGCCTCTTCCTGCCCCGACCTTGTTCAATGCAGAAGAGATCGATGATGTGATGATATCTGCTTGCTTGTAGGTGATGCGCACCCCTTCATAACTGATATAGACGGAATCTGGGGATTCAGCCACATCATGTTTGAACGCATCCAGGAAACTGGTGAACCTGGTCTCGCATGTGGACCAAAGATCCTCTTCGCGACGTATGTCCTCCTCAGATGCCAGCTGTATCTCCTTCATCCTGGAGACCTTTCCGGCCACCATCGACGATAGTACACTATCAAATGTCCTGCCTATACTGATTACACGTTCTGGCGCGAATCTTGCCGTATGAAGAACAGAGAAAATCAGAGAATCCCCGCTTCCCATCATATTTACGGACATCTCATCCGTAAGTCCGCTCTCCTTCTCATCCAGCGGTGTAAAACCTTCATGAAGGTCTGACATGGGTATGTCGATGAAACCTGCCGTGAACTGGAATGTGATGTCCGCATTCACTCCATAGTCCTTGGAGAGTTTTCTGAATGGGTATGAACCGTACCTTGCGGTCTCCATGATCTCTACTGTGGCCTTCTGCAGGTAATTGTCCACTGTATCGTCGGAAGTGTCGATGTGCACAGGTAGTGTCCTTACGAACATACCTACGGATCTGTCCACTCCTGGTATGTCCCTCCCGTTGTCGATGTTACAGAACACCGCGTCGGACCTACCAGTATGCCTGGAAATGGCATAAGCGAACACGGCAGCGGTGAGTGCTCCCGGGGACACGCCCTGCTTGCGAGCGAAGGACTCCAGAGATCTTATCCCTGTGGACATGGTGATAGTTGTCAGACCGATCTTACCGTCAGGATCATCGATCAGTCCGTGATCCACATCCGTGCCCGCGAACCTCTCTTCGAAGAAGCGAGCAGCCTCCTCGTTATATTCCGCCATAGCCTGCCCGTATGCCGATGCCACTAGGAATCCGAGATCCGGTTTGGCTGGATACTCGGGCAATGCCGAAATCGCTGATTTCACGATATCCCTCGACAGCCCGTCGGCAATGACATGATGCAATGCACCCTCTACGATTGTATGCCCTTCCTTGGAATAGATGGCAAACCTGCTCAGGGACACGGCCATATCAAATGGATCCCTGATCCCTTGTGCATCACCGATCCTGATATTGGGCTCCTGTCCGACGACAAGATATGGAACGTCCCTATTCTCGATACGGCATCCGAGTATCGGGTATGACGCGAAGACATTATGCAGAACTGATTCCGCCTTCTCCAGAGATATATCCCCGAGATCGACCTCGAAATAGTTATTGTAGGCTGTCTCTTTCCCGTTGACTATCTGGTCCAAATAAACATTAAGCTGGCTCTCTGTGAGCGGGCATCCTGTCTCCAGAGTGTACATGCTCTTATTGAAATTCACACTCTTGGTAGATTCCATTATCCTGCGGACGGTCGCCAGACGAAGAATATCCGAACTGTTCACGTGGAATGACAAACGTGAACGTACGGCGATGGCCATGAGAGAATTACCTCCCAGTGAGACAAAGCTGTCATCGATACCGATGCTCTCTATCCCCAGGATCTCCGAGAACACATTGCATAACTCTTCCTCGCGTCCATTCCTAGGAGCGACAAATGGCGGCCTATCAGCCGTCCTGGAAGGTGTCGGCAGAGCACGTTTGTCGACCTTTCCATTGGAATTCAACGGTATCCTATCGATACTCACTACGAATGACGGCACCATGTAGAGGGGTTTGGACGATGCGACATGGTCGCGGATGAACTGGACATCCAGATCTGTGTCCATATCGGGAACTACATATGCCACCAAACAATCTTCATTCGATACCGTCATCTTCTGAACGGTCACGGCCTTTACCCCATTACATTCGCGGATAGCGGCTTCTATCTCGGTCAACTCGACCCTGTTACCACGAATCTTGACCTGCCCGTCTCTCCTGCCGAGCATACCAAGAGAACCATCCTGTAGGATCGTTCCGACATCACCTGTGTTGAACAAACGCAGATTATCCTCCGAATCAGCATATGGATTATCCATGAAGGCGACGTTGAGTTTCGGATCATCGCCGAAATATCCCCTGGCCAATTGCGGTCCCGAGATACATATATGTCCGAACGCACCCATAGGAACTCTTCTGTTCTCCTTGTCAAGGACATAAACGCGCATGTTTGGGGCCGGGAATCCCACGCTGAGATCGTTTATGCGGGTGGTCAGTGTCCCCTGACAGACACACTGCATACCTTCGGAACTACCATACGTGTAACATATGTTGCATGGCTCGTTGCCATTGAACCCGCCGATAGGTTCTCCACCCATATTCACCGTTATCCTCCTTCCCTTATGGACATCGAAGAACATTCTAGAAACGGAAGATATCAAATCGATAATTGTGATGCCTTCTTCATCCACATGTTTGGAAAGTGAGTTCATATCGGTACGCACATCTTGTGGGATGATGTCCAACCTGAATCCCCCGACAACCGGAGGATACAGCAACGTGGCATGGGAAACGAATCCAAGTCCACAGAACATGCCCAGAACGGTATCCTCATTGAGTCCACGACCAGATATATAGGCGTCAGAGTTGCTGACCAGATTGCATCTTGTGTGGACGACCCCTTTCGGTTTACCGGTCGAACCCGATGTATATACGATGAATGCATCGTCGAACGGATCGTATTCTGATGGAACAAACTCACCTTTCTTCTCATTGTCCACTAAGATCAGGGGGACATCGGTCAATGTTTTTGCACGATCCACCTGGTCAGAATCGGTAATTATCACTGCTGGATTGCAATCATTAATTATCTCCCTCAAACGATCGTCAGGGTTCCCCGGATCCAATCCTGCATAACATGATCCAACAGACAGCACTGCCAAAGGCGCCAGGAGGAACCACTCCGAACGTTCAAGAAGAATGCATACTCTGTCTGTTCTTCTCGTTCCCAGATTGCGGATGGATTCTGCCAGGCCCCCTATGAGATCAGCGCATTCTCTGAATGTGAACCTTCTACCTCTAGCCGATATGAGCTCCCTATCAGGACTCTCTTCCAGATAGTGAGAGAACGCGTCCATGACGTCTGGATAACTGAGAGGACGGTCCGTGAATACAGAGTCCATGGTACTGATCTCCTCTGGCGATGTGTATTGTATGTCTGAGAGGCGGGAGCACTGCATAAGTCCGCTGAGTATCCTGTCGAACACTTCGGCCAAACTCCTAGCGAATGCATCCGAATATGAATCCGAATGCTCCACACCGATTTCCAGGCCATCATCCCCGTAATCGTATACGGCGGCCAATATCTCCGTCACCCTGTCACGATCTATATGGTGGATAACCTCCTTGCCGTTCTCGATGACTGTCTCCTCCTCCGTGGGTTTGGACACGAGGTCTGCACGGTATTGGAATACGATGTCCGAACGTATTCCGAATCTCTCGGACACTTTCCTGAAGGGATATCTCTGATGCTTCTTCGCTGTATCTATCTCTTTGGAACTGTCGAGTATGAATGCTCTTGTATCACGGTTCTCACATGAGATGCGGTGAGGGACAGTCGTTGCGAACATACCTGTAGACGTAGAAAGATTCCCGAAATCCCTTCCGCTCTCCACAGTGCAGAACACCGTATCCTCGGACCCTGTAAATCTGGATAAGGCATATCCGAATGCCGATACCAGTATGTTATAAGCGGTCGTACCCATAGATGCCGCCACATCACTCAAACGTTTCCTGCCAGCGGACAGATGCATATAGATGCAGCCACTCTTGCCGTCTGGCGAACGCAGAGGCTTTGAATCATCATAGCTACTGAACATCGAAGAAAAGTAATCTGACCCCTCTTTGTATCCCGCGCTGCCTTCAAAAGCATCGGCACCGGCCTTGAAGAAGGTGAACCCTTCATCGTATTCCAATTCTTTTCCAGCAATGGCCTTCACGAACTCATTCTGGAAGACCACCACGGACATACCATCGAATACCAGGTGATTGACGCAACCGTATATCGTCTTCCCACAGATCACGAACCTGGAGAGAGGGCCGGTCTCCATATCGAACGGAGCGGTCATCTCCTTCATCGAAGGAGGTTCATCTCTGATTGCCACCGACGGTTCCGAATCGCATACGATGTACGGTCTGCCTTCACGGACCTCTATTCTGGAACATATCACTGGGTGAGCTCTGATGACCTTATTCAATGCCTCGAGAGCATCTTCAGAGGATGCATCCGTCCGGAATGTGAAATCCATGTTGTATGCAGTCTCTTTTCCGTTCATGACGACGTCCATATACATCGTCTCCTGATCTCCTGTGAGAGGACAACCAGTCTTAGCGGTGTATGGATTCTCTATCGACTGTATCCTTCCCTTCTCGGCAATTTGACGGGGCGTACGATATTGTAAGATCATCGAGACCGTGGTCAGATCAGCAATCCGACTCTGGACCTTTATCGCCCTAAGGGAGTCTCCCCCGAACTTCACGAAGTCATCATCTATACCCCATTTCTCCAAGGAGAATGATTCGGCAAATGCCTTGCATATCCTCCCCTCTACATCGTTACGTGGCGCCACATAGTTCTCTTCAGAAATCGATATCTTCGGTTTTGGAAGAGCCCTGCGATCCACCTTTCCGTTTATGTTCAACGGTATACTGTCTATGAAAAGCACATGTGACGGTACCATGTATTCCGGCTTCTTCGATGCAACCAGACTCTGATAGTCGAATGATCTATCCCCTCCGACTATGTAAGCCACCAGTTCCATGACGCCCTGGTCATTCATCATCCCTTGTACGGTAACCTGATTGACCGATTTGCTGGCACGGATGACCTCTTCGACCTCTGTTGTCTCGACCCTATTGCCCCTGATCTTCAGCTGATTGTCATGACGCCCGTATACTGCTATTGTGCCGTCTGGCATGATAGTGGCCAGATCTCCGTTATTGAACAACCTGTCATATCCGGGTTCATTAGTGAATCTGTTACTGCTGATCTTCTCCAAAGTGAGTTCCTCAAGGTTCAGATACCCTCTCATGACCATCAGTCCGCTGATGGTCAGGACTCCAACAGCGCCGGGAGGTAGCCGACGGCCCTCTGAATCCACGACAAAGGCCTTGAGATTCTTGTCCAACCGCCCAACCACGAATTTATTACCTCTGTCAGTAAGACGGCAATGCGATATCGAAGCCACCTCAGAACATCCATAACATACCCACATGATGGATTCGAAGTCCGAATCGATGATGCCGACCTGCTCTCCAGCCATCATGATACATTTCAACGTTGTTGTTGATGTATAGCCGGAATAAGCTTTAGCGATACTTGGTGTGACATTGACGTGCGTAATATGATGACTGCGGAAGTATTCGTCCATGGCAGGCATATCCCTGCGTATCTCTGATGGCATCACGTCGACAGCCGAACCGACGAGTATAGGAGGGTACAGGGACGGCACATGGAACATGAATCCCAGATTGACGAATAAAGACACTATGCTGTTTCTGTCAAGGCCTATGTCCAAATATGATGCTGCACAGTTTATGAGGGATCCACGGTCCTGGATCACTCCCTTGGGCCTACCGGTCGTCCCGGATGTGTAAGCCAAAATCGCTATGTCGGATTCCGTTACGGTTACATCAGGGAATGGACATGGTGTTACATCACCAACGTCGATGAGGGGGATGTCCGTAAGAGCTCTTATCCTTTCGATACTATCCTTATCGACCAGAATAGCAGCAGGGTTACAATCTTCCAGCATGTACTGAAGGCGGTCATCGGGTAAAGCTATGTCCAAATTACAATAAGCAGCACCTGCACGCATGATAGCAAGTGGCCCCAACGCAAGCCATTCAGACCTATCCATGAAGATACCGACCACATCTCCACGTACTATGCCGAGAGACACCAATTTCGCTGCCAATCCCCCGGTGATTCCATATGCTTCTGAGTAACTATAGACGCAGTCTCTAAATTTGACAAAATTGTTATCAGGGGTCTTTTGAGACCACCATCTGAACGCGTCGAGTATATCCGGGAACGGAGCATCCATGGACGTATCGTTCACATTGTCCAGGATTTTTAAGTCGGCATCGGATATATAATCAATTTCCGAAAGACACCTAGTACTGAGAATCCCCTCCATTATCTTGCTCAGGGATGAAGTAAAACGTATGCAGAAGTCATCCGAGAATCTATCTGAATGTTCCAATAACATCCATAATTTGTCAGCCCTGATAGATACGGCGAGATTGATATGAGTGCCTTCGATATTTCTGAGCGTATCGGCCCTGTATATCACCATGGATGATATCGAAGAGGCCACATAGCAAATATCTGCGATGTCTTCGGATGAGATGCGCTCATCAAATCTACTGGTGGCGTTGGATAGAAATTCTTCGGTGCCAGTACAGGAGCAATCTAACAACACTGGCCTCAGACCGGCATCGTATATGCTAAATGCCGATACTGTATTGTCAGTAAACTTCGAAAGACAATAGCCAAATGAAGCATATATCAGACGGTTGACCGATCTATCGTCCAATCCCTTCAATCCATCCCATTTCCCCGTATTGAATGATATCTTGAATGTGCCTGATCTTCCAGCTACCGATTGGACAGGCAATGGATCGTCTTCATAAGCATGGAAAAGTTCAAGGTACTCATGCTTAAATTCATTCGAAGTGCTCATAAGGTTTGTAAGTATTCCAAGAATATATTCATTTAGCTTGAGTTCCCGACCCTTTTTCTTACCACATCTTGAAGTTAGGCCGAGTCTTT
>CALAVG010000113.1 GCA_937892275.1 uncultured Methanomicrobiales archaeon
AGTATTTCAATGGATTCTGTTGACTTAAAATCCCCGTCCCCTTTCATGAATGATAGTGTGTTTTCTGAGTTTTTTATGAGTAATTCAACATCCGAAAGTCCGACAGCGCCATCGCCATCTAGATCTTTGACTTCGTTTATTTCTATTTTGTACGGATGTTTTCTTTCTTCATCCGAAGGTTGTTCGGATCTTTTAGAAAAAATGTCTTCGAGCGTTAGTTGTTTTCTTGCAACGGTGGACTTAACATAGCATGTTGCTATGAGTTTTTTAAGACCAAGATGATTAAAATTCATTGCGAAATATTTGAAGAAGTTGCTTTCATATGGGTCGTCACAGTTGCAGAAAACAATTTTGTCCCTGAAGAAATCTTTGTAGTACTTCATCTCTTTTTCAATGTCTTCTATCTGCGTATAGAATTCATCTTTTTTTGCTTTGTTAGCGTTGTTAAGATCTGTATTTTTCACTGTGAACCCTCCATCTCCTTCCTCATTTTCTCGATCTGTTCCTGCAGATCTTTAGTTGCCTGGTTGCTTTCCAAGTAGTTTAGTACAGTCAATTCGTTGGTGTTATCAGTTCCCATCTGGAAGGTCAGATACACAGTAGCCGCTTTGACCAATTCCTGATGGTTGCGGAAGCATTTCGTACGTTCAACTACACGTTCAATTTGTGACGCAAGGCCTCTGGGGAGGCTCAGAAGAATATCCACGTCTTTCTTATTGGATTTCTCTGCTGCGCTAACCACCGCTTTGCGGAAAGCTTCCGTTTTAGTCTTCATGCTCTCGTAATAGAATTGGAGCTTTACTTCTCTGGAAGCATCTTCTTTCTCTTTGAGATAATCCATTACAAGCTTTTCTTCCATGCTGATGTAATGGATGAACGATCTTATGCCGTCAGTAACAAAATCCGGTCTGGATGAGTGGGTGATACCAACACAATCGTCGATCAGAAGCGCCAGATTGCTAGGCATCCTCACCATTATGCTAGCATTTTTTCTCTCTCCGGTATCTTTTGAGAGTATTCCCAAACTATCTACCCTAAATTAGTAAGTGAAAATCAACTTTAAAATAAATTCGTGGTGAAAAAACCATTATATAGTTTAAAATGTAATGGAACCATTACAAAACCAAGGAGGTTGAGAAGTATGGTCTACATGGACGAGTGGGAGTACAGGCTCTGGCTCCAGCTCCATAGGCATGAATCCACAGAGCTACTAGCAGACGAACAAACCGCTTCCGGGGAGGTGGGCAATGATTGCGTCCAGCAAACGCAGTCAAGATGCTCGAAAACCGGACTATCAGAGGAATAAACATGGGAAGATATCCGTTCATGGAATGTGTAAACGAATACCTGCCCTCGGAGGAAGGGCACATAGCGCCGGAGACCATGAAAAGTCTCGAAAGGCGTCTTAGGCAGATCGCAGGCATCATGCATCAGTTGAAGGAGGAGGGTAAGATCTCCTCTGACAATCCCAAGAAGATGAAGCCTGAAGACATCGATGTCTTCGTTGGTTTCAGACGTAAGAACGGAGTGATGGCCGCTACTGTCAACAAGGATCTGGGCAATCTGAAGAAGATGTTCATCTACTTCGACAACGACATTGTCTCCAGGTTCGAAATCAAGTATCCTTCACATTATCCGAAGAGGTACAAGAAGCGTGGAGCTTCGTTGGAAGAGGAGAAGGTCCAAGCGATTCTTGATAGGGCCAAGAGCATCAATATCGCAAATTGGGAGCTCATGGAAGCATACGGTCTCGTTTCCCTTGCCATCTGTACCGGGTTCAGGCCGAAGGAGCTCCGTATGCTCTCGATCAGCAACGTGACTGTGACCGAGTCCGGTGTCGAGATCTATGCCGAACATGTCAAAGGAGAAGGTTCCTATGGGAACGCTCGTTACGTAACCATGCACCCCGACGGGGTCGAGAGCTTCAAGAGATATCTCGAAGCAAGGACATTGAGATTGGAGAGGTCGGGCAAGAAGGAGGATGCTCTCTTCCCTCCGTTGAAGCATGAAGGCGGCTATCTCTCATACGGGAGGATCCGCACGCTCAAGAGCTTCGTCGAAGAGGATGTCGGATTCAAGTTCGATCTCAGGAAGTGCAGGCGTACATTCGGTCAGAGGGCCATAAACGAAGGGCAGAGCATGCATGACGTTTCCCTTGTCATGGGTCATTCGACAATGGCGACCACTCAGAAGGATTATTGCGACAAGGACGAGCACGAAGCAGCTCGCGATATGCAGAGATATTGGGATTCGAAGGAGGAACCCGAGTGAGTATATCGCACCCGAAACATCAATGGTTTCGGGTGCAAGCTCACTCGACATGGAGCGCCGAGGGTAGTAAAAGTCCGAAACAATAGAATTTTTTGAGAAGATCTGGCTAGACAAGTGGCGGGCCTGAAGGGATTCGAACCCTTGGCACCTCGATTAAGAGTCGAGTGCTCCACCTAGCTGAGCTACAGGCCCACTGAGTGAATCCACGTTAGTGACTTCTTATAAATAAAGATATCCTTCGAAACAATGGGTCCGAATTCACTGTCATTGATTGTCAAATAGAACAGACCCTAATTATAAAAGGGGATGACATTCTCCAATCCAACATGTCTATAATCGCTATAGTTTCGTCCCCCCAGAAAGGAGCGAATACAGACTTCGTGGTCAACACGATTGCAAAGAGTGCAGAGGAGAACGGAAAGGAAGTCAAGGTCTTCAACATCAACCCCATGGCTGATCGTAAGGGCTGCCAAGGATGCGACGGATGTAAGAGGAACGGCGGAACCTGCGTCGTCAAGGATGACCTCACCCCCGTGCTGGAGGCCATCAAGGGCGCAGAGGGACTCATCATCTCAGCACCCGTATACTTCGGAGAGGCATGTGCCCAATACAGGCTCCTCGAGGACAGGATGTATGGATTCCTCAAGGCTGACTTCAGTGCCAGCTTCGATGCAGGCAAGAAGGTTGCAGCTGTCGTCGCAGCCGGTTCCGCAGGAGCGGACGAGCTCGCTGACAAGATGCTCAATGTGATGAAGGGCTTCTTCAAGATGGAACCCATCGGAAAGATCGCCATGACCACGGGCAACGACAGGAAGTACGCGGAGAAGAACGCGGACGTCATCGCCCAGGCCAAAGAGCTCGGAAAGAAGTTCTGAGTTCTGTCTTAAAATCCATTACCGGTCATCCGGCCGGATCTTTATTGATATCATTCCGCAGTAGAGTGCATCTTCTTTCTGCTGACTATCTCGGAAAGGAATGTCGATCCGAGGATCAACGCCGCACCTGTCCATCCAATCCATCCGAGGTCCTCATGCAGTATGACAACACTGAGGAAGAGGCTCAGGACCGGTTCTATGTATCCGTACATCACCGCATCGGTAGCATCGAGGAACGCAAGCGATCCGAAGTAGAGCGTGAAGGCGATCGCTGTTTGGAACAAAGCGATTATGACCACGAGCACGATGGACATCGCGTCTATCTTCAGAGTACCGAAGTCGATGGTGAACAGACAGTATACGGCGATCACTATGCCAGCGATCAGCAGCTGGACGAATGTCCTGTCGTAGGAGCCGATGCTCTTCAGCTTCTTGTTGAAGACAACGAGTCCGGTGTAGAACACCGCGGCCATGACTCCGCAGATTATACCGTAGCTGTTGATGTTCTCGATCCCGTCCTCGATTATACCTGTGACAAGGACCAATCCCAGCAGAGCCAGCAATGCACATCCCAGCTTGGTCAGTGTCAGTTTCGTCTTGAACACTATCGGGGATATCAAGATCACAAGGGCAGGTGTCATGTAGTTGAGGACGGTGGCCACGGATATCTCGATGGATTTGTACGCCTCGAACAGGAAGAGCCAGTTCAATCCGAGGCAGACCCCTGAACAGATCAGGGTGAACATGTTCCCGTAGATGTCGTCCTTGGACAGGCGGGATCCGCCCATGTAGATCATTAGCAGCAGGAACGATGCACCTATGAGGCCACGACCTACCACTATCAGGCTGGCAGGCAGGTCTATGAAATAGGTGAACACACCGAGCGTTCCGAACAGGGACATGGCGATGATCATCATGACCTTCGCATTCCCGCTGTTGATCAGGTCCTTCATTGAACACGAGGCATACTTTCAACGATTAAACCCTATTGTTCTAAGAACCGACATTATATCAAATCGGAAACGGATACTCTCGGTATGTTCGGATTCCTCAAGAAGAAAGAGAAGAAGTCGGAGAACCCCCCGGTAGAGGATGAAAAGAAGCAGAAGAAGCCAAAAGAGGAGCCTGTAGTGGTCAATCCTCCGAAGGAGAAGAAGGAAGAGCCCGTGAAGAAGGACGAGGACATCTCGGAAGAGGAATCATCCGACAAGAACGGAGCATATTTCGTATCCCCTCACCCCGACGGAGGATGGCAGGTCAAGAAGGCAAAGGCCAAGAAGGCGTTGAAGAGATTCGACACGAAGGCCGAGGCCGAGAAGTACGCCAAGACCGTCGCGAAGAACCAGGATTCGAGCGTCATCCGTCAGAAGAAGGACGGCAAGATCCAGAAGAAACACTGATATCATTATCCAAAGTGCCAGTGCATCCGGGGATGACCGGGAAGAGGTCCTCCCGGGTGCACTCACGGCATCCTAACAAACACCCGACACGCGCGCATACGTTTATATCGTTCCCTAAGGATAACCGATATGATGACGAAACTCAAGGTTAGGGATTTGATGACGACAGAGGTTCTCACCCTGCATCCAGATGACACGATCAAGAAGGCTGCTATCAAGCTCGCATTGGACAACATGTCTGGTGCACCCATCGTTGATGCCAAGTATCACCTTCTGGGCTTCTTGAGCGAGATCGACATCCTTAATCTGATCATGAAAAGCCAAACGAAGCTGGATAAGGAGGATGGAGTGGACAGACTTCTCGATTATTCCATGGACTCCACCATATCCACCGACGACAACCTGAAGCAGGTCTCCGATGAAATCTCGAACACCGTTGTCTCGGATATCATGATCCGTTCCGTAATGACCACGACGCCTGATGCGCCCATCATCGAGGTGCTCAGGCTCATGCTCAGGCTCAGCATCAACCGTATACCCGTCCTTGAGAAGGGGGTATTGGTCGGTGTCATATCCAGGAGTGACATCATCTTCGCACTCTACAAGAAAAAGGCCTGAGGACCATGGAGGTCCATGTACTCGCCAGCGGGAGCGATGGCAATTGCACTGTCATCGAGAACGACGGCGAAGCCATAATGATAGACGCCGGCATCAGCTGCAGGCGCATCCTTTCTCTGATGGAACGCGAAGGCGTCGACAAGGACATGGTGAAGGCCATCCTCATCACTCATGAGCATTCCGACCACGTGTCCGGTGCCGGGGCCACGGCCAGGAAGCTCGATATCCCTATAGTCGCCAACATGGCCACGTTCGACGTTTCCAATCTTGGGAATGTCCAGCATTGGGTGTACAAATCCAATTCATGCATCGACATCGGTCAGTTCCACGTCACGCCGCTGGCGACATCGCACAACGCCGTCGAGCCCAACTGCTACTTCACCGAGGTGGACAACGATAAGAAGGTCCTGGTCGCCACGGATACCGGTAAGTTCAGTCAGCAGATCGAACATGCCCTCGGGCTTGCCGACGTGGCCGTCATCGAGGCGAATTACGATCTCGATATGTTGGTCAACGGACCGTATCCGCCCAGTCTCAAGTCCCTGATAGGTAGCGAGCGTGGTCATATGAACAACCTCGACACAGCACGCGCTATCAGGCGCACCGAGGGTCAGAACACCAACAGGCAGATCTTCCTGGCACATCTCAGCAAGACCAACAACACTCCCGATATCGCGAGGCAGTCCGTCTCCGATGTGACCGGTATAAAGAGGCTCAAGATCGACTGTCTAGAATTCCCCGGCGATACTCGCACCCTCAAAGTGAGGGAGTGACCGCCGCAGCCTTCTGAGAATTCACAAGGATCAATGCCATCGCTTTCGGCAGGGTCACGATATCCTCCTTGTGCAGTTCATAATCCCTGTCGGGACCCGCGAACGGCGGCAGATCCTCTAGGACACGGATGACCATCGTATCCGCTTCCGGCACAGGTGTCTCCTCCGCGGACACAATCTCCGGTTCTGCAGGCTGCTGGACTATGTCATCGGGCTCGCTATCGTAGAATTCATCCTCCATGGCGCTGTCCATGAGCTCCGCCTCGTCTGATGTGGGAGGGAACTCGTCCTCAACACCGCTGGCGATGGCTTCCGAGGGTTCCGGCATGGGCTCGGGCTCCTTGACGGGAATCTCCGGCGCAGGGGTGCGGTGAGGTTCGTCGATCAGCGTGTTGACCGTCCTCTTTCCGCGATAACCGTCCACAAGGGTCAGCTGTGCCTTAGATAGCGAAACTAGCTGTTCGTAGTAGTCGCGCTCCTCAGGGGTCAGCGCACTGAGCTCTTCGATGTTGCCATCAGCCGATAATACGGCCTTGTTGCAGATCTTCCTCGCCCTGAGGCTGGTGATGAACTTGATCTGGGTCTCCGCCTTCTTCCGTTTCTGGTTGGCACCTTCGGCCATGATGGAATCGGGATCTTTGGCGATCTCCCTGTCATAGTCCTGACGGAGTCTTGTCAGAAGGTCAGCGAATGCCCTGTAGAGGTCTTGGCGGCAGGGCATCAAGGCCTTGCCGTTCTTCTCCTCCCTGTAGATTTGGGAGAGCTCCTCGTATGTCATAGGCTGAAGGACAGGACTCATCGTAAGGCAATATCCGAGTACGTATTAAGTCATTTGTCGCGTATCGGGATACCATGAGAGTTGCGGATGTCTCGAGGAGGAAGGAGGGTCGGTTGGAATTGGACATAATGGTCTCTCCCAGGTCGAACCGTTCCGGTCTCGAGGGTTTCGACGAGTGGAGGAAGAGAGCGATACTCAGGGTGAAATCCCCTCCTCTCGACGGCAGGGCCAACAAGGAGGTCGAATCCTACTTCAAGGACATCACAGGCTGTAAATCTTCTGTGACCGCAGGGATGACCAGCCATCAGAAGACCGTCACCATCACGGGCGATCCCGATGCCATCATTGTGGCGTTGGAGAAGGCGATTCAATGAACGACGAGGAACGCCTGGAGAAGTTCGGCGAGGTCCTCGACAGGCTAGAAGAACTATCCTCGGACCATGTGATCCTGGTCGAAGGCAACAAGGATGTATCTGCCCTTTCCAATCTGGGCATCTCGGGAGATATATTCTGCGTACAGAGCGGAGGCGGACCGGTGAAGGCCGCAGAGTACGTGTGGAGATCCGGCAAGGAGGCCATAATCCTGACCGATTGGGATGACAGGGGAAGAAGTCTGGCGCGTCAGCTGCGCGAGAACCTCAGGTCGCTAGGGGTCGGATATGACGATTCAGTCCGTTCGGATCTCGCCTTCCTCACGAGGATGTACTCCAAGGACGTGGAATCACTGGATTCTATAATGGTCCTGTTGAACGACCGTGCTGAGGAGGTCTGAGATTCGTCGCTTAATCTAAGATTGTTCAAATAAGATATAGTCGATTCAGAGGTCATGTGGACTGGGATCGAGCTCTTACACATCCTGCAGGACATCAGGATGGATTTCCCCTTTCTGGAGGATTTCTTCCTGACGATATCATCAAGGATATTCTACATGATCATTCCTATAATGATGGTCGTTGCCATCTATTGGCTGTTCGACAGGGAGAAGGGTGAGATCATAACTCTCGGATGTCTATCGGCTACGTTCACATCCTCGATAATCAAGCTGATCGTGGCCCAGCCCAGACCTTGGATCCTTGATCCCACATTGGAAAGGGTACCCGGGGCCCATGCGGACGGTTATTCTCTTCCCAGCGGCCACACAACATTGTCGGCATCCACTTATCTCCCGATGGCCTGGTATTACAGGAACAAGATCATTCTGGCCATCATCCTTGTCGTCGCCGCAATCCTCATAATGGTCGCAAGGCTCATGCTGTGCGTTCACACGCCTTTGGACATCATCACCGGTATCATCACCGCCATTGTGATGGTGCTGATAGCCATCAAGGCCGTGGAGATCGGTAAGAGGAGCGAGCGTGCTTACTACACGGTTAGCGCGGCATACATAGTATTGTTCACAATAGCGGTGCTATATGCCTGTTTCTACACCGAGGCGGAACTGAAGGAGATCCTTCAGACGAGCGGATTCTTCTATGGACTCATGATCGGAAGGCTGATCGAGCACAGATATGTCGGTTATACCATCAAGGAGAGGACCAAAGGTCAGAAGGTCAAGGCGTACCTCATAGGTATCCTGGTCGCCGCCGTGCTCCTCGCAGTGCCCCATCTGGCGGTCCCCGAAGTCGGAACCTTCATCGGCGGTATCCTGCTGATGATCTGGTGCTACGCACTGTACCCCATGATCATGATGAAGAAGGACCTTTGAAAGGTAATTCATATCATGTCGGGCCGATGCGGACCGATGTTTCTTATCGGTATAGTTCAATCCAGTAACGATGAGCGGAGCATTCATAGTCTTCGAAGGAGCGGACGGTGCAGGCAAATCGTCCCTTTGCAGGAGGATAGCCGACGAGCTTTCAGCGAAAGGCATATCGGTGGTCCTGACCGCAGAGCCCACCCATGAGGGTATTGGTGCATTCATACGTAGCGGCGATGCGGGGAACATCTCCCAGAGGACGGAGGCACTCTTGTTCGTGGCGGACAGGAACGATCACACCGAGAACATCAGGAGGATGGTCTCGGAGGGGAAGGTCGTCCTGTGCGACAGGTACTTCGCATCCACGGTCGCATACCAGTCAGCCAAGCTTGACGGGGATGCCTCGGACAGGGACTGGCTCATCGGAATAAACAGTCAATTCATAGACGAACCCGACGCAACCATCCTGTTGGACATCGACCCTCAGGTGGGTATGGGACGTGTGGGCACACGCGGAGAGGAGATCAGCAAGTTCGAGAGGCTGGATTTCCAGAACCAGGTGCGTGCCAACTACCTCCGTCTGGCGGAGGAGTACGGTTTCGATGTGATAGATGCGTCTCAGTCACAGGATGACGTGTACGCTCAGGCGATGGAGATAATCGGTAAGGTGATAGGATGACACATCCGGTCGACGAGATATACTGCGAGAAAGGGGATTCATTGATGGGAAGGACCATAGTCATGGGCATTTGCGGCAGCATAGCGGCCGTCGAATGTTTCGGTACGATCAGGGAGCTTGTCAGGCGCGGAGCGGATGTTATCCCCGTTCTGACGAAGGATGCCCAAAAGTTAGTGACATCCGATGCCCTCTACTTCGCATCAGGCAACCAGCCCATCACGGAGCTCACCGGTCTCACGGAGCACATAACCCTCCTTGGAGACACGGAATCCGCTGATCTCCTGCTGATCTATCCCGCAACGGCGAACACCATATCGAAGATAGCCAACGGCATCGACGATACAACGGTCACCTCGATGGCAACTGTAGCTATCGGCAATGGAATACCTGTCGCCATAGCGCCTGCCATGCATCAGGCCATGTACGACAACCCTGCTGTGAGCGAGAACCTGGAGAGGCTGAAATCATGGGGTATCCACTTCATCGGCCCCAGGCTGGACGGTGTGAGGGCCAAGGTGGCCTCCACCGAGGAGATAGTCAACACCGTGGAGAAGATCATAGGCGACGATTACCTTGCAGGCAAGAAGGCCCTCATCATCGGAGGGCGCAGCGAAGAACCCATAGATTCGATGAGGGTCATCACCAACAGGTCCTCCGGTCTTATGGCCGTCAAACTGGCGGAGGCCGCCTTCAGGAGAGGCGCGGACGTGGACCTTTGGATGGGAGGATGCAGCGTGCAGCTCCCCGGATACATCGACGTCAAACGCTTTTCAAGTGTATCCGACCTGATCAAGATGCTGGACGACATCGATCACGACATAGTCATAGTACCAGCGGCCCTTTCCGACTTCAGACCGGGGGAGATGGACCACGGTAAGATCACTAGTGCCGAGGGGTTCAATCTGGAGCTGATCCCGGTGCAGAAGGTGCTCCCGCTGATCAGGAAGAGATGCGATACCGTTATAGGATTCAAGGCCGAGGCAGGACTGTCCAAGGAAAAGCTGATCGAGAAGGCGCGCGAACGCTTGGAGGAATACGACCTCGAAGCGGTGATCGCCAACGACACCAGTTCCGCAGGCAAGACCGATTCGTCGGTGATACTTGTGACCGAGAAGGATGTGATCGACATCTCCGGCACCAAGGCTCACAACTCGGAACTGATCCTGGACAGGCTATTCGGTGGACAATGAAGGCTGAGGTGTTCGTTCCCGGGCACATTTCGTGCGTGTTCAGACCCGTCAGGGATCCCGATATAGCGAAGACAGGTTCCATCGGATTGGGAATCAGGCTGAACCTGGGATGTCAGGTGAAGGTCAGGACCAGGGACGACAAGGATCTGGTCATCCGTATCAACGGCAAGGAGTCGGATGCGGAGATAACGCGTTCCGCAGTGGAATACATGGCACCGGATGTCGGACTTGAGATCGACCTCGACCATTCACTTCCTCTTGAGCAGGGTTTCGGTACGAGTGCATCGGGTACCTTTGGTGCGGCGCTGTGCGTGGCCTCCATAAAAGGAATGGACAGGAGATCCGCTCTCATGGCCACACATAGGGCAGAATGCACATTGGGAGGCGGATTGGGCGATCTGATGGCGATCGACTCCGGATTCGGAGTACCTGTACGTGAATCTCCCGGTCTGGACGGTAAGGTCTCCGATTCCGGGCTGAGGTTCAGGGAACTGACCCTGATAGTCTTCGATGAGCCCCTGAGGACGGAATCCGTGCTTAGTGATGTGAACATGATGAAGAGAATATCCGATGTAGGGGACGAGGCGATGAAGGAATTCGCGGAGAACCCCACAGTCGGCGGTCTGTTCTCGGTATCCAACCGCTTCTCCCAATCCATCGGGATAGAATCCGATGATATCCGCAAAGCGCTATCCAATATCAGCGACGAAGGGTATCATGCGGGGATGTGCATGCTCGGTAACAGCATCTACACGGACCTTCCGGAGGATGCGGCTAAGAGGCTGTTCAAAAAGGCCAGCGTGTTCTCGGCCTCATCATACGCCGAATCGGTGAATGTCACTCATAGAGGGTGAACAGGACATCGTCGCCGTCCACATCGAAAAGCCCGATCCTTGCACCGCCATCGAGCCATGCGTGGGAATAGTTCACGGCTGCGAAGGCTCTGACGAAATCCCCGTCGTTGCGGTAGTCGACGGCCCTCTTGAAATAGGATTCTGAAGTATCTAAGAACGTAAGTGCCAGTCTGCGGTCGAACGACCTGACCGGAGAAGCTATCCTTATCTTCTTCCTGGCGCGGGTGGTGATGTCAAGGTACTTGGCCATCTTCTCATCTGTGATCTTCTTCCCCTCGTCATCCGATTCCGGGAGCTGGAGGAACAGTTCTTCCTCCGATTCCCCTCCGAAGAGCCCCAGCTTCTGGAAGCATCCGATCCATGCATGGGCGTAGTTGATGGCGGCGAATGCCGTGACGAGGTCCCCGTCCTTGGTGAAATTGGCGGCATCCGCACGGTAGCACTCGACCATCTCCAGTCCGCTATCGACCAAAGGTCTGAGCATGGATCCTTCCGGCGGAATGACCGTTACGTCCTTCTTCGAGCCGTCGAAGATGTCCAGGCATGCGTTGATCATGCGCTCCGATACGATGTCGTTCTTCATCATCGTTGCATATACGGTGCCGAATTAATACTTAGGCATACCCGCGCGCCCGTTATCTTAATAAGAGGGAGCGGTTATCGAATCCCTATGATAGTCATTGGCGGGTCCACATCCGAGGTCCTGGCGAAGCAGATCGCCGATGAGCTCGGGTGCAGATACATTCAGGCAGGCACAAGGAAGTTCCCCGACGGGGAGGTTTACACCAGGGTCGAGAGCGAAGATTTCAACGACGATGTAGTCATCGTGCAGAACACGTTCCCCGACGACAAACTGGTGGAGATGTTCCTTCTCCAGGATATCGTGAAAGGACTCAAGGCCAAGAAGGTCACCCTGGTCATCCCCTACTTCGGATACGCCAGGCAGGACAGGCTGTTCAACCCTGGAGAACCTGCATCGGCCATCCTGATGTGCAAGCTCCTGGATTCAGTAGGATGCGACCACGTCATCACCATCGACATCCACAAAGAGGCCGTGCTCGACGCATTCACATGCAAGCACACCGACCTCAAGGCGGCACCCGTCATCGCCGACTACTTCAAGGACAAGGGAATCGACCTGGTCCTGTCCCCCGACATCGGTGCGGCCAACCGTGCCAAGGATGTCGGAGAGAGGATGGGCAAGGACTACGACCACCTCAACAAGACCCGTCTTTCCGGTACGGAGGTCAAGATCGCACCCGCCACCATGGACTGCAAGGACAAGAACATCCTGATAGTCGACGACATGATCTCCACCGGCGGTACCATCATGACCGCCGCACAGGCCCTCAGGGATGCCGGCGCCAAGAGCGTCTCCGTCGCCTGTACCCACGGTGTCTTCGTGAACAACGCCATCGAGAAGCTCACCCACAGCGCACTGGACAAGGTCCTCTGCTGCAACACGCTGGAGAGCTCCCAGTCCGAGATTTCAGTTGCCAAGCTCGTGGCCGACGCAATAAGGAAGGGATGAAACATGTCCAACAAAGAGGATAACTTCGCAGAGTGGTACCTCGACATCGTCGAGAAGGCCGGATTGTCAGACAAGAGATACCCCATCAAGGGAATGAACGTATGGACGCCCTACGGATGGAGGATCATGAGGCAGATTGACTCCTATATACGCGAGGAGTTCGACGCCACAAACCACGACGAGGTCAACTTCCCCCTGCTCATCCCCGAGAGTCAGTTCGCCAAGGAGAAGGAGCACATCAAGGGATTTGACAGCGAGGTCTACTGGGTCACCCATGCAGGACTGGACGAGCTTGACGAGAGGCTCGTCGTCAGGCCCACATCCGAGACCGCCATGTATCCCATGTTCGCCCTGTGGATTAGATCCCACCAGGACCTTCCCCTCAAGACATATCAGATCGTCAACACATTCCGTTACGAGACCAAGCAGACCAGGCCCTTCATAAGGGTACGTGAGATCCACTTCTTCGAATCCCACACCTGCCACACGGATTACGACGATGCCCAGAAGCAGATCGAGGAGGACATCGAGATCCTCGCCAGGATCGCCAAGAAGATCTGTCTGCCCTACACACTCCTCGTACGTACCGATTGGGACAAGTTCCCCGGAGCGTACTATACGGTCGGTATCGACACATCCATGCCCAACGGAAGGACACTCCAGATGGGTTCGATCCACCACTACAAGACAAACTTCTCCGAGCCCTACGAGATCACCTACGAGGACAAGGACGGGGAGCACAAGTTCGTCCACCAGACCACCTACGGAATGTCCGAGAGGCTGGTCGGAGCGCTCATCGGAGTTCACGGAGACGACCAGGGACTTATCATGCCTCCCGGAATCGCCCCCTTCCAGATCGTGCTAATCCCCATCTTCAAAAAGGACAACCAGGAGGCCGTCATGGCCGCTGCGAAAGAGATGGAGACCGTTCTCAAGAACGCAGGATTCAGGGTCAAGTTCGACGACCGTGACGACCGTCCCGGTGCGAAGTACTACGAGTGGGAGATGAAGGGTGTGCCCCTCAGGCTCGAGCTAGGAGGACGTGACATAGAGAACAAGGTCGTATCCTTCTTCAGGAGGGACACCGCGGAGAAGGGAACCATCGATGTGGCGAACCTGATCCCGGGAGTCCAGATGCTCCTCGACGACATTTCCGACACCATGTTCAACAGGGCGAACGAGATCCAGAAGCAGCGCACCGTGGACATCGATTCCATGGAGAACATCCCCGAGGACAAGATCCTCAGGTTCGGATGGTGCGGATGCGACGAGTGCGGTCACAAGTTCGAGGACACGACCGGATTCAAGATCCTCGGAAGACCCTACCACAAAGAGGAGTTCAAGGGCAAGTGCATTGTCTGCGGAAAGGAGACCGACACTCCCGCATACGCGGCCCACACGATGTGATCCCATGGCATTCCAGGAGAACGAGTTCATCTACCTCGAGGATACCTCGGGAAAGAGGATCTGGCTCAAGGTGGTCTACGGTATGATGAAGGTCCAGTCCCTGGGCGCCATAGACGGCACCAGGTTCAAGGACCTCGACGAGGGTGACAAGGTAACCATCGTCGGCCGTGACTACAGGGTTTTCAGACCTGGTGTGCTCGAACTCATGGAATCCCTCGACAGAGGGGCACAAATCATATCCGCCAAGGATGCTGCTACGATCCTGATGCATTGCGACATCAAGGCAGGCGACAGGGTCATTGAGGTCGGCGCAGGCTCGGGAGGGCTCACAACGGCCCTCCTGCATGCCGTAGCCCCTACCGGACAGGTCCTGACGCTGGAATTCAAGGAGGAAAATGCCATTCGTGCGAAGAAGAACGTCTCCAGGGTCGGTCTCGACAAGTACTGGAGCTATCAGATCGGCGATGCCAGAGATATGTCGGTGGATGTGGACTGGCAGGCCGACGCCCTCACAATGGACATGCCCGATCCGTGGCTCGCTCTGGATAACCTGGAGAAGCATCTCCGTTCGGGAGGAAGGCTCTGCGCCTACGTCCCCAACATGAACCAGGCGGAGTCCATAGTCAACGCTCTCCGTGAACATGGTTATTCTTCTGTCTACGCCTTGGAGAACATGCAGCGCGGACTCGAGGTCCATCCCGGCGGAGTAAGGCCGTCATTCGAGATGCTGGGTCATACTGGATATCTGATCTTCGCAAGGAAGACGTCCCAGTGATTTCGGGATTAGGTTAATCATTGTTATATAGTAGTTGATTAGTCAACCGCTTCATGTAGAATGAGAACGAACGCTGCATCAGCCCTCGGGTCGTGAAGGCCTATCTTGAAAAGGTTGCGGGACCGAGACTCGAGGAGCTGGGCATCACATACTCCAACGCACCTTTCCTCGTTGAGATAAGCAGCAACGAGGGACTGTCGCTCAGAGGTCTGACCGAGCAATTGATGGTGGACAAGGCCCACACCACGCGTGTGGTCTCCAAGCTGATCGATGCCGGTCTGGTCGAGAACAGGGCCAGCGGTCATGAGTATTCCCTGTACCTCACCGATGAGGGAAGGGAGAAGGCCGAGGCGGCCAGTGTCATATTCGGAGAGGCATGGAAGAGCATGTTCAGGGACCTGACCGAAGAGGAGAAGGAGACCCTGGAGGAGATTTTCAGGAAGATATCCAAGGTCATCAAGGAGGAGGTCCAATGATATTGGATTACTTCAGGAAGATCGATGCGTTCCTGCTCATAGTAACCATAGTGTTAGTTTTCATTCAGGTATGGCTGGAGCTCGAGATCCCGGGATACATGTCCGCCATCACCAACATTATGACGCATGCCGTGGAAGGAGAGGTATTGGACGAAGGCATCCCTATGCTGGGCTGTGCATTCGGCAGTCTCATAATATCTGTCTTCGTCGGTCTGATCATCGCATACATCGGTACCAACATGGGAAAGACCATGCGTGCGAGGCAGTTCAACCAGGTCGAGAAGTACTCCGCTGCGGAGATCAACAAGTTCTCCATCTACAGTCTGATCACGCGTTCCACCAACGACGTCAACCAGGTCCAGATGGCGTTCATCCTCGGACTTATGGTGATGATCAGGGCGCCCATCATGGCAGTGATGGCCATCATGAAGATCTCCACCAAGAACATCGGTTGGGTCGAGATCACGATCTTCTGCGTACTGGTCATGATCGTCTGCATCGGTGTGATCCTGTGGTTCACGTTCCCGCGTTTCAAGAGGATTCAGTGGATGAACGACGATGTCAACCGTATAACCAAGGAGAGTCTCAGCGGTATCCGTGTGGTCCACGCCTACAATGCGGAATCATACCAGGAAGAGAAGTTCCAGGAGGCCAACGGCATTCTGACTGGCACCCATATCTCTGTCACCCGTGCTATGGCGTTCCTGCAGCCCGTGATGACCACAATCATGAGCATGCTAGGTCTCGGTATCTATTGGATGGGTGCAATCATAATCTCTGAGGCCGGCAGCATCGAGGAGAGGCTGATGGACTTCTCTGACATGATAGTGTTCTCATCCTATGCGATGCAGGTCATCGCCGCATTCATGATGCTGATCATCGTCTTCATGATCCTGCCACGTGCGATGGTCGCAGCCAAGCGTATCGACGAGGTCATCAAGACCGAACCCACCGTTCTCGACGGAGACGTCACCGACTCTCCCGAGGGACAGGATGGTAAGATATCGTTCCGTAACGTATCATTCAGATACCCCGGAGCATCCCAGGACGCCATCTCGGACATCTCGTTCGATGTGGACAAGGGGGAGACCGTGGCAATCATCGGTTCCACCGGTTCTGGAAAGAGCACACTGGTCAAGCTGATTCCCCGTTTCTACGATGTGGACAGCGGATCAGTAACCATAGATGGCATCGATGTGAAGGATTACACTTTGGAAGCTCTTCACAGGAAGATCGGATACGTCCCCCAGAAGGCCATAATGTTCAACGGAACAATCTACTCCAACGTCAACTACGGCGATTCCGAGAAGGACCGCACGGAGGAGGACGTGAAGAAGGCCATCGAGATAGCCCAGGCCACCCAGTTCGTGGAGAGCACGGAAGGCCAATATCAGGGTAAGGTGGCCGAGGGAGGAACGAACCTCTCAGGAGGACAGAAGCAGCGCATCTCCATCGCCCGTGCGATATGCAGGAGACCGGAGTTCTATATCTTCGACGATTCGTTCTCCGCCTTGGATTACAAGACGGACCGCGTGCTCAGGTCCCAGCTGAAGAAGGAGACCGCAGGGGTCACCACACTGATCGTGGCCCAGAGGATAGGTACCATCAAGGATGCCGACAAGATCATCGTCCTCGACGAGGGAAGGATAGTCGGCATGGGTAAGCATCAGGATCTGCTGAGGGATTGCGAGGTCTACTATCAGATCGCAAGATCCCAGCTCTCGGAGGAGGAGTTGGTAAGATGAGCCAGATATCCGAGAGGAGAAGGGGACCGAGGCGCGGTCCGGGAATGCCCGTGGAGAAGCCCAAGGACTTCAAGCAGGCATGGAGCAGGCTCTTCCAGTACATGGGCAGCTACAAGATACTGTTCATCATCGCTCTGATCTTCGCAGTGGTCGGAACGGCGCTCACGCTGCTCGGACCGAACATGCTCAGCGACATGACCGACATCATCAAGGACGGTCTGATCTTCGGAGATGTGGACATGGAGGGCATCATGGCCATCGTCGTATGGCTGCTCGTCATCTACGGAATCAGCGCAGTGATCTCCTTGGTCCAGGGACTGATCATGGCATCCATCTCTCAGAAGACCGCAGGTAACCTGCGTAACGACATCTCGAGGAAGATCGACCGTGTCCCCCTGAGATACTTCGACAGCGCGAAGTCCGGGGACCTGATGAGCCGTGTCACAAACGATGCGGATTCGCTCGGGCAGGACACGAACCGTGCGGTCAGCACGATGATAGTCGCCATCACCCAGTTCCTTGGTTCGTTGGTAATGATGCTCTACACCGACCTCACGATGGCCGGTGTCGCCGTCGGTTCGACCATCCTCGGATTCGTGATGATGATCTTCATCATGTCGAAGTCCCAGAAGTACTTCAACGCGCAGCAGAACCACCTGGGTGCGATGAACGGTCATATCACCGAGACGTACAACAACCACAGTATCGTCATATCCTACAACGGTGACAAGAGGGCCAAGCAGGAGTTCGACAAGATCAACGACGACCTCCAGCACAGCGGATTCATGGCCATGTTTATGGCCGGCACGATGATGCCCCTGATGAATTTCATCGGTAACTTCGGATACGTCATGGTCTGCATAGTCGGTGCGATGATGGTACTTGACGAATCGATCACTATCGGTACCATAGTCGCATTCATGATCTACATCAGGCTGTTCACCAACCCTCTTCAGCAGATGTCGCAGGGACTCACAGTAATGCAGTCCGTCGCAGCGGCCGCCGAGAGGATCTTCGGGTTCCTCGACGAGGACGAATACGAGGACGAATCCCATAAGATCCAGACAATCGAAGCGAAGGGTCATGTGGAGTTCAGGGACGTGCACTTCTCGTACATCGAGGGCAAGGAGGTCATCCACGGATTCTCCGCAGACGTCAAGCCGGGACAGAAGGTGGCAATAGTCGGTCCCACCGGTGCCGGAAAGACCACGATGGTCAACCTCCTCATGAGGTTCTACGAGGTCGACAGCGGTGACATCCTCATCGACGGCGTCTCCGTCAAGGACCTGACGAGGAAGAACATCCACGATCAGTTCTGCATGGTCCTCCAGGACGCATGGCTGTTCGAAGGCACGATAAGGGAGAACCTGGTGTTCAGCAGGGAGGGCATCTCCGACGAGAAGCTCGAGGAGGTGTGCAAGGCGGTGGGCATCCACCACTTCATCATGACCCTTCCCGACGGATACGACACCGTTCTGACGGACAACGACACCCTGTCCGCCGGTCAGAGGCAGCAGCTGACGATCGCCCGTGCGATGTTGGATACCTCTCCGATGCTGATCCTGGATGAGGCCACGAGCTCCGTCGATACCAGGACCGAGATCATAATCCAGGAGGCGATGGACCGTCTGGCGCACAACAGGACGTCCTTCGTTATCGCCCACAGGCTCTCGACCATCAAGAACTCCGACCTGATCCTCGTGATGAAGAACGGTAACATCATCGAGCAGGGAACGCATGAGGAACTGCTCGCCAAGGGCGGATTCTATCAGGACCTGTACGACAGTCAGTTCGAGGAGACCGAAATGGATTGAAAAACGGTGGTTTTATCACCATCTTGC
>CALAVG010000114.1 GCA_937892275.1 uncultured Methanomicrobiales archaeon
CCTGGGACCACCAGCCTTCGCACACCGAACTGTTCGAGGTCAAAGGTGGTGCGGTGTTCACCGATGCGGTAGCGATACCATACCCTTCGAATGTGGCCAGGGTACTGGTGATCTCGTACACCGAATCAGTCAGCTCTTCCGCTCTGCTCATCGGAAGCGATTGACCAGAATATGAGGTGATGTCATCGACTGCGGTGATGTCTATGGATATTCCGAGGGACATGTTGATAGTCTCGACACGCTCCGTGCTCTGGGCCACTTCCAGATAATCATTCGGAATCGAATACATGCGATCATCCTTGTATCAGAGACATAGATATGTCATAGTGCTCGAACTGCATTGTAGTAGAGTCATACTTGCCCCATCCAGTGATCGTCTGACCTGAACCTCTGTAGAACCACATCCCTTCCCCTAATATCTGATCGGTGTCCATATCTACGAACCTGAGATTTATCTTCTGAGTCCCGGTCAAGCTCATGATCGTGTTCTTCTCACTCGCCGTTAATCCAGCCCACCTGACATCTATGGTATACTTCCATGCGATGTGGCGCTTCACCAATTCTCCAGCTTCGGCACTATACTTGATATTCTCTATGGTCATCTCCACTATGGATCCGACATTACGTTGGGCTTTGACAAGTTCCTCTTTCCTTGTTGAATATCCCCGGTATGCGGGTTCTGGTAAAGGTTGGTTGTCAACCCACAATACAGGGTTCTTCTCCCTATGTCTCTTTTCATCCAGCCCAATCAATTCCAATGTATCCGTCATATTACCGCACTCCCATTCCTTCTGCGCCTTTCGTTCTCGATGTCATCGAATACCCCTCTGGCGATGACCTTCCCATTAAGATAGATTGGGACCTCCACGGTCGTGGATCCCGTTGCTGATATGTCGTTGCTAGATTGATTGGCCTTCAACGCATCGGAGACTGCTCTGACGATGAGGGAATACGGTGCTGCGACCTCTGGCTCGGACTTGTTGTCTCCCAGAATCGCTAATTGCGGATGATTGGGCATGAAGCCCCCTCCATCGGCGAATCCCAGTATGCCCTTAATCCCGTTGTATACACTCTCCCCGATGCTTTTGACCGTATCCACTACCTTGGTGACTGTGGACACAGGTGAGCTCTTAAAGGCCGAATCTGCCACGGGTTT
>CALAVG010000115.1 GCA_937892275.1 uncultured Methanomicrobiales archaeon
TTGGGTTGGCCTGGAGCTGCTTGTAGACATCCTTGAATGTCCCGACAGTGAAGTAGATCTTATCGTCCATAGGGATTTTCAGACCGAGTACCCTCATCTTGGGTTGGTCACCATCGGTGGTGGCTAGTGTGAATGTCCTTGCATTGTCCAAGAATGTGTTGATGTACTCCATAGGGGTCATCTCGACCGTTAGGGGTTCGATCAGTTGTTTGATCCAGTCCTTCTCTTCCTGGGAGACCTCACCATCGATAGCACAGACGAGAAGGCACAGGAGAACGATATCGTCCTTAATATCCTCATCGACCAATCCGACGATGTCGACCATGGTGTCAACGATGTTCTTGAATGCATCTGGCTCATCGAGTCCCATGTCCTCGAAGATCTCGATTCCCTCCTCATATGTAACATCCTTTCCGGCGATACCGTCGAACAGAGGTTTCAGAAGGTAGAATTCGCTTTCTGCAAGTTTTCCGTCGGCCGCTACGGATGCGAGGATGAACTGGAGATATGCTGTCAGACCGTCCACCCCATCCGCTGTTAGTAGGGACAGTTCCGCTAGGACGTCCACGGATTTCTCGTTGAACAACTGTGTATATGTCTCGGGATCCATCTCCTCGAGTATGTTACAAAGTGAGTCAAAACTGCTCATGAGCGGTGATTTGACCCCGAGTATAAAAAAATCAACGTGAGTTGTTCGAAGTGTTTGAATGACCGTCGCACTTCAGGGTGCAACGGTCATTAGGTTTCATTCGTCTTCCAGGTCGAGATCCTCTTCGTCGTACTCATCGTCACCGAAAAGGATGCTCTCCTCGTCAAAGAAATCATCAGCGACCAGTCTCATCCATTTGAACGCTTCCTTGTTGGATTTCTTGACGCCGGTCCCATAGTGGTACATCAACGCGAGATCGTACTGCGCACTGCGGATACCCATCTCTGCTGCCCTTTCCATCCATTTGAAGGCATCTCTAAGCTGCTCTGCTGTTTTTACGTAAAATTCATTTGTT
>CALAVG010000116.1 GCA_937892275.1 uncultured Methanomicrobiales archaeon
GGCGTGTACGCACGTGCATATTACGGATATGCAGCCCTTATGCAGACATCCCCGCAGATATGCAATGAACCATGTGTGGGGTGCTTCGCTTGAAAGGCCCGCGCAGAAAAGGGCGTGTGATCGTCACCTCCAAGATGGAGGCGGAGTTCAGAAACCTGTTATGCCAGCACATCCCTATACCATAGGCTTCTAAGTGTGTCGGAGTAGCGGAAAGAACCGGATACGACATCAAGAACAGGCTTCTCAAAAGAGGCGAGATACAGAATATTGGCTACGCATCGGCCGGAGTGTATGTTTCAGAAGTTCCCCCTACGGGGGAAGAATTGGGATATGCAGAAGAAAGGTACGGACCAATATCGCTCGGATCTCCCTCGTGGTGGAACGATGACAATGTGGATCAAGACGGTGTTTGGACTCCGTCAAGAGAAGGTGATGAACCTCCGACCGGATTCTCCCGTTGCCATTTGGCCAACGCAATGTTGGGGGTCCCTGTCATTATTGAGGGCGACATGTCAGATCTTCGTGACAATCGCGGATTCGTCTATGGGTTCTGGCCCAAGACGGCTGTCAAGACCAACGAACGCTACAACCAATATCCTCTCGACATCCACATGAAAGGATACTCGGTTAAAGGATACTATCGCGTAGGGTCACTCGAATCTCGTACCCTCAGATTCAATCTGGGTGACGTGTGGCTCGATCCCATGGTATATCCGGACCATGATTCTATCATTCGTTTGTTCGAGAAGAGGATGGCCAAAATACTGGCTTTATTGGAGACACACGGTTGGGTGTTTGGGGATTCTTTCACTTTCAACGGAGGAATTCACTTCGCCTTCCCAGACCATATCTGGGGGGAGACACTAGATAGGATTGTCAAGATCGACGATGGCCAAGTAGTCGCAGACCACTCCCATGGAAAACTGGAGATCGAGATTGAGAACGGTTCCACTCCTGAAGGACTGACTGGCGCGCAGATCCTCGCACACGCACCGGCCAGACTGTTGGGCTTGTCCAGAAAGACCAACGACCTCTCGATGGAAGTGATTGACCTCCGTTCTGAGATACGCATCCTTCAGGATACTATGGTCGAGTTGGAAGCTGTGACTAGGCAGCTCGTCGAAAGCTCTGTGACGGCCAATCGGGTATCCGCCCAGCAGTCTCTGGCTATCGCGCATATTCTGGAGACCAACGGTCAGCTCATAAAACAGGCGCAGGACAAGACGCCGAAATTCCCACCGGAAGACAAGGAGGGATACTTATGACAGATTTTGAGAAATACGGAAATCTGGCCAACGATATGTATCATGCTCATAATCTGGCCGCTGAATCGCTGAATGAATGGAAGACCATATCCTCCGTTCACAAAAGCGGAAAAGGGACCAAGATAAGGCACATACAAAAGATAAGATACATACTGGCCAACTTATACAGCACTATCGAACAGGACAGGGTTCTGGCAGCTGAAGCATTCGCTTTTGAGCTCCAAAGCCTTGTGGACACGATCAGATTGGTCCTTGACGACACTTATTCGAAAGTTGTCTGGCAGAAGGACTACATAACCTTGCAGAAGAGCAACGGGGTCGCCACAGTATCGTTCCCGATATTCAGGGACAATCAGATTCTGATTTACGGCGTACTGTTCAGGACCATCGGCGATGAATCATTCGTATGTTTCCAATCAGCCGGATTCGAGATCATGATGGCCGTAGGATCATACGAATCATGCTACAGGCTGGATGGCTACGAGATTCAGAACCAACCTCAGATAAGCGAGAATGAATCCCACAGCATCATCGACGGTCTGAATACGGACAATCCGATGGAATACGGCTTCGAACCCGATCAGGATGGAAACTTCACTATTGGGATTGGAGAGGACATGGCCATCTTGACCAAGCATTTCGATGGGGTCGTCTCATTGACCTTGCTGGACAATTCGTCATCCCACAGGATCTCTCAGGCGACTTGCATCGATGAGCCGGAATGTACTGGTCTGGTGCTGACCCTTGAAGAGAACCCCGATCTCCAGTTCTACTTCCCCAGTCAGGAGGAGCCACAATGAATCCCAGTGATTACAGTAAGCTTCAGATCGATTACTTCAGCGCATCCATCAATTATTCCAGGGCTACCCAGATGGCCGAAGAGGTTGACGACTACGATGGCGAAGATCAAGTCCAGTTTGCAACCGAAGCTCTGGAGGAGACCAACAAGGTCTGCAATCAGTTCAGGATCATCGAGGGCAACGTCAACCGCATGATGGATGAGCTCAGTCCTAACCACAGCATCTACAGAGTCCTTCAAGATCTCTTGGTCGACATCCAGAAAAGGATCCGTTGGAGTTCATTGGTTCTTCAGAGATACAAGAACCTCATAGCAAATTCCGACTCCTTAGGCAGTTTCGCCGAAGGGATGGAGTTCAAGACGAAGTATGGACACATCCCACAGGAGATTCTGGATCGTCTTGCCGGTCTCGACGGGGAGACTCTAGATCAGGTCCTTTCGGTACTGAACGGCAATGTTGAAGAGGTTGAAGGAGAAGCCACAGGCGATTCCGATGAGGAAACGGAGGAAGAACCCGAAGAAGAAGAGCTGTCTGAGGATGAGGATTTCGAACCGGAAATTGTAGAATGCAACGATGAGGGAGGAGTCCCTGTCACAGCGTCTGTCGACCCCAGGTATCTGTTCGGCAATGTC
>CALAVG010000117.1 GCA_937892275.1 uncultured Methanomicrobiales archaeon
TGATACCTGGAGCGAGATACGGAAAGGTCGGAAATTCCACCGCAATAATGTTCAACGCCAACGGAAAGCAAAAGACTATCTTCGTGTCTGGAGCTGCCGACATAAAGGCATTCATGGCCCTTCGTGGTAACACCTACGCAGGTTGGTTCGCTGACGAGATAAACATGCACGATGAGCGTTTCGTTGAGGAGGCATTCAACCGTACAGTCAAGTCATCTGACCGTAAGCACTTCTGGTCCCTGAACCCCGATAATCCCAACGCCTGGATTTACACCGACTACCTGAATCGCTACGATGCCATGAGCAAGGAGGAGCAGAAGGAGTTGGGAGGATACTATTGGTGGCATTATACTCCCAAGGACAATCCGAGCCTGACCCCTACGATGATGAAGGCGATGGAGCTGCAGTATCCCAAGGAATCGTACCTTTACCAGCGGTATATCCTCGGTCTGAGGGTAATGGCTGAGGGCCTTATCTATCCCCAGGTGACGGAGGCCCTGTTCAGGCCAGAGGAGGACATGGAGGGAACGGACATCCGTTACTGCGCAATCGACTTCGGAGCGACCCATGCGACCGCTATGATATTCGGCGGTATGTATATGGGCAACAAGCACGACTGGCGTATAGTGGCCGAGTACTATGATGAGAACAGCGATAAGACCACATACGACCACTACTGCGGATTCTTGGACAAATGCAAGCAACTTGGAGCAGACCCGAACAGAATGATCATCGCCATCGACCCCGCCGCTAAGGTCCTGAGGATGGAGTTCCTGAAACACGGATTGACGGTCATCAAGGCCAAGAACGATGTGTTGCCTGGAATCGAGTACACCAGGAACGTCCTGTATAACGGGGTCCTAATCCTATCCAGAGCCGTTATCGGCCTCCTAAAAGAATTTTCGTCCTATTCCTGGGACCCGAAAGCCTCGGAGAGAGGGGATGAGAAACCGATTAAGCAGAACGATGACAGGATGGATGCGCTACGCTATTTCGCATTCACCTTCATGAAACCGATTACAGGCAGTTGATAAGATGAAAGTACAACTATCGGATGACATAATAGTGGACCCTGAGATAACCCCCAGGACAATCGACATCGCATTCAATCAGTGGATGAGATTCCAGCCCAGGTATCAGAAGTTAAAGGACTACTACATCGGCGAGCAGGACTTCAACTCTGAGATACACAGCAAGGGCCAGAACAAGATCGTGGCCAATCATTGCCGTTACATTACCGACGTGCTGGTAGGATACCAGTTCGGGAACGAACCGAGATACACCACCTCGGAAAAGGACATTGCGGGCAAGGACATATTCGACATCATGAAGGCCCAGGATAAATGGAACGTGGAGATTGCCATCGGTGAGGACCTGTCCAGATTCGGACGCACCAACGAATTGGTCTATATGCCCTTAGATAAGGACGAACCCAATTCCACCGAAATCGACCCCATGCACGGATTCGTGGCCTATTCGGGAGATGTGGAGAAGGATTCCGTATTCGGCGTTGTAGTGTTCTCGTATGTGAACAACGATGAACAGACGATCTACCGCCTGTATGTCTACGATGTGGCCAATGTGTCCGTTTGGGAAGCCGACTCCGCACAATCCGCACCGAGGACATGGCAGATGGTGGAGGCCCCCGTACCGCACGGATTCGGAAGAGTCCCGCTCATCGAGTACAAGAACAACCGTTTGGCCATGAGTGACTATGAGGGTATAATGGACTTGCAGGATGCCTATAACTCCCTTCTATCCGACCGTCAGGACAACCAAGATTCGTTCGCCCAGGCCATGCTGGTCCTCAGCGGGTCCATGATAGGGATTACGATGGAGGAAATCGAGAAGAGCAAGAACATCCTGAAAGAGCATAAGGTCCTCCAATTGGACGACGATGCCGTTGCTCAATACCTGGTCAAGACGACCGATGAGGCTGGGGTGCAAATCGTCCAGGACCAATACGCCAGTGACATTCACAAGTTCGCCATGGTCCCCGATTTATCGGATGAGCAGTTCGCAGGCAACGCCTCAGGAGTCGCTATGGCCTACAAGTTATTCGGTACGGACCAGATCGTATCTCGCAAGCAGAGTATGATGCAAAAGGGATTTACCCGTCGTTGCAAACTGTATGATTACAGGCTCAACAATCCCACGATGAACCCCGCCTATGTACCGCTGGCAGACATCGACCACATGATAATCACGTTCAACCTCAACACGCCGCAGGACCTCCAGTACACCGCACAGGCATTACAGATACTCACCGGAGGCGGACAGGTCATGTCGTTGCAGACTGCGAGGACTCTGATAACCGCCATACCGGACCCCGAGAAGGAGACGGAATTGGTCAACGCCGAACATGAGGAATCCGTACTGAGGACGAGGGACACCTTCGACTACGATGCTACCGAGAAGGAGAACGAGCGCATGAGGGAAGAGGAATCGAACGATGGCGAGACTGATACCGACGAATGATGCGGAGAGGAACGTCCTCACATACCGCACATACGAGGATCCGCTGTCCAAGGCATTCAAGCGTTACGCCGACATGACTGCGAAGGGAATGTTCACTCAGATCGAGAACGTCCTCAACGCCGCAGGGTACGACACGACCAACGGGATGATGGTCATGAACCGCCCTGCGGACCCCTCCGCCATAAGGCAGTTGGAGGAGGTCATCGCCAGGGCCCCGGCGAAGGAGAAGCACAGAATGCTCACCAAGCTCTACGGGCAGATAGGCACGGGTTCCTTCACTGTCAGAAGGGCCATCAGGGACATAACGGAGTTCGGGAGGTATCAGCACACCCTCGACCTCTACAACACAGGGAAGAGGGTCCTCGGTGCCGTTGCGGTCGAAGGAATGCTCAGAGGGGAGTTCATGGTGCAGAAGGCTGTAGGGCTTTCATGGAAGACGGACGTTCCCGGTACGAAGATGGTCGATTCCTTCCTAAGAGGGAAATGGTCGAACAACACCGTCACCGAGTACATGATGCCGATGACGAAGATCGTCAGGGACGAAGTCTCCAAGGGGCTCCTGATGGGAGAATCACCACAGAAGATCGCGAACCGCATCAGGAACGTGGAGCAGATAGACCAGGTAAGAGCGGTCAGGAACGCACGCACTACCGTTACCGCCGTGGCGAATCAGGCTCACATGGAATCCTACAAGCATCATGGGGTCAAGAGGTACGAGTTCGTCGCAACGTTCGACGAGAGGACATGTATCGACTGCGGAATGCTCGACGGGAATACGTACCCGATAGATTCCAAGGCCGTAGGCACGAACTATCCGCCGATACACCCGAATTGCAGATGCACCACGGTCGCCGCATTGTCGGAGGAATTGAAGGACGAGCTATACTCCGACTTCGAGGTACACCTCAAAGACGGTTCCGTGCGCCGTATCGACGCCAATACGACCTATGACGAATGGGCCAGAAGGCAGGGGATAGCATGACCGTCGATATGCACGCCCGTATAGAGGAATGGTGCGCAAGGTACGGTCCGGACCCTTCCGCAATATCCGAGGAGCTGAACGAGCAGAGGACCACGCTGGGGCTGACCTACAACCGCTACCGGGATCCGAGGACGCATGATGTAAGGATCTCGGACATCAAGATCAACCGGAAGCTCCAGGGACACGACTGGATGGTGGTCCCCGTCCTGTGGCATGAATACTGCCATGCGGAGAGCTGGATCCTGGAAGAAAGGCAGGACGGCCACAACTCCAGATGGCTCGCACGCCTGTGGCGCAAGCCATGGTTCGCCTTCCTCGACACCATAGCGGTCCAGATCGCGTGGATATTCGTCAAGAGGGCCCGATAAGGCCGTTTGTCGGATATGAAACACTTTATCTCATCTTCTGTAAACACGTCCGAAGCTTGTTCGGGAATGTGTACGAAATCGGACAAAACACGCCCCGACAAGGTAAGGATTCGGGTACTTAACGCCGTTAAGTTTTTTGTATTTAAAGAGCCATGTGCTAAACACCCAACATGGGGGACAGTATCATGGCAGAAACGGAATCACAGGATCCACAGACCAAGACGGGCGGAGAACCTATCGAGGTCACATTCACTCCCGAACAGCAGAAACTCATCGACAAACTCGTGAGCGACCGTGTGAACAGGGAGCAGGCTAAGTACGATAGACTCACACAGGAAGCGGTGCAGAAGGCCCTCGCTGAAGAGAGGGAGAACCAACGCATCGCCAATCTCCAAGGAGAGGAGAAGGCAAAAGCCACCCACGAGGCCCAGATAAAGGCCAAGGAGAAGGAGAACGCCAAGCTCGCCGAGGAGCTGAAGGCCGAGAGGTTCAAGAGCGCCAAAATGTCGGTAACGGCACAGATGGCGAGCTTGAAGCTTCCGATTGATGATGTCATCGTGGTCAACCTCATCGGGGAGACCGAAGAGGCGACCAATCAGGCGATCCAGGCATTCCAGACTGCCTTCAAGGATGCAGTGGCCAAAGAGGTCAACGAGTCCGTCAATCACGGAGCCCCCAAAGTCGGCACCAACAACGTCGCTGAATCATGGAAGACGCAGATAGACGCCGCCATGAGACTCTGACGCAAGGGGCAGGTAAGGGGGAAACAATATGACAGCAGGAAACGGAAGATACTCCGGAGAGGGCCAGGGTCTCGCTAACGACATCGATGCGAGAGTAGCCTACATCACGGAGAAGATGGACCAGATCATGGTCGCAGAGGCGAAGACCACCGGAATGACCGCGGACTCCGCACTCGTACAGGCAGCAAGCGAATCGGGCAGTGTCAAACTCGCCACCATCGAGACCACAGGTC
>CALAVG010000118.1 GCA_937892275.1 uncultured Methanomicrobiales archaeon
CCTCGCCGGAGGTTTCCTCCTGCCCCGCAATCTTCACTGTGAACGGACTGACGGTCTCGCCCACGGTCATCGATGCGTTACCCGAACTCATATTGGTAACCGTCAAATTGTAGGTGTATCCGAAATTCGTCCCGATGTCCGTAATGGTACTATCCCTTGTGTTATAGGGACTGGTGTACGCGCTGTAGACCATGCTCATCCCTTCGGGCAATTCGGCGGTGGCACTGGCAGCAAGACCCTTCACAAGAATCCTGGTGCTGGTATAGGTCTTTTCTGGGTCGAGCGTGAGTACGGGTGCGGCCTCGCCGGAGAAGTCCAATGTCCCCGCACAGTATTTGTCGGTCATGAACCAGACCGAAAAAGACAGACTGCCGTTTTGGGAGTCGGTCAACTGGAATGTGAGGCAGTTGAAGTAATCGTTGGCGTTGAATGTTTGATTCCT
Organism: uncultured Methanomicrobiales archaeon; assembly: GCA_937892275.1. GTDB lineage: Archaea > Thermoplasmatota > Thermoplasmata > Methanomassiliicoccales > Methanomethylophilaceae > Methanoprimaticola. The sequence continues at coordinate 443 of CALAVG010000118.1, forward strand.
GCTGGTAGCCACTATGGATTGAGTCAGGTCCAATTCAACAAAAACGCAACCCGTATCCGGAGTTATAGTAATAATGCCGTTTCCAGATACGCGTATCTGCTGATTTCCAGCGATGTAGATGTTGCTACCCGAGGCATTAGGCGTGTAGGCCTTATCTGCCGAAATTAATTCGGACGAGATCTTGACCACAGTCTTCCCACCATCCGTTACCGGATCCAGAACATATGCAGTTGCCTGAGAATCGCTGACGGATACTGCGGTAGCCTGGTAGTCATAGACAACTGAAGAGTCCAAATTAGAACCAGTATCGCCTGGATCGGCATCACTCAGATTCAGAGGAATCGATACGGCTAAAAGGGATGCAATTATAGCAACCGCCAATATCTGAACACTTGTTTTTCTCAATGTATCCACACCCCTTAGCCATAGCGCCCTCATCCAAATGACAGCCCTACGTCTTTACAGAAGGGTGAAGGCGGGCGAATACCCGCCTTCTTCATGGTTTAATACACAGACACCTCGTATGCAAGTACGAACTCATTTCCAAGATTGTTGTAACAACCGTAAAGCTGGGAATAATATCCGTAATTGAACTCGAGATAGTCGTTCCACGGATCGACTGTAGAGTAGTCGTCACCGGCATAGGATGCCCAGTAGTGATACTCGTATTGGTCGTTTCCAAGGGGAAGGGTCACGGTACCGTATCCGAACACACTGCCCATCCAAGAGTAGTAGGTGTTATAATATCCCTTGAACGTTCCATCCGGATTGTACGCACTGTGTCCGACCCATGCGTAAATCTGGTCGGAGTTCATGGATACAAGGTTGTCGCTGATCAGGTTGCCGCAGAGGGCATCGATTAGTGCCAGGTATGCATCGCTTCCGAATCCGCAGATGACGACCTGATTGTTACCCTGGATATCCGAACTGTCAATGGTCGAGACTGTCGGAGTTCCGTTGTTGTAGAGCTTCACAGACTTGTTGCTGAATGAGAGTGTGCCGCTCGCATCATAGAGAGTGAACTTGTACAGGGTGTTGCTGTAGATGGTGAGGTCGGTAGGCATGGTGAGGAGATCGCCTGCATTGACGGAAAGTGTCTGTCCAGACAGGACGATCGCAACGTTGGCGGATGCGGAGAAGGACAGTCCGGGGATGACTACGGTGGATCCGTAGTCGGCGAAGGGCCTGATCCATCCGAGAGGTGCGTTGGTGACATCCTGCCAGGTCGATCCGTCCCAGGCGAGGATGGAGTATCCAGATCGGAAGAGCGTCG
>CALAVG010000119.1 GCA_937892275.1 uncultured Methanomicrobiales archaeon
GCATCGATATCGCTGAACTGCAGTCCTTCTGCAAATATGGTAAAGGCTGATCCGGAGAGTTCATAGGCACTAGCACAGGATCCAACCGCACTGGCAAGATCCTCATCATGGTCACTTCTCAAGCAAGATTGGTATCAACACGCTGGTCACTAAGCTCAAGATAAAATGAAACTCTGCATCAGAGTTCCTCATCCCGGAAGACGGACCCTGCCCGATCTCTAGAGTTCTTATAATCGCAGTCTGTCAAATGATGCCTCTGATTTCCTTCATTGATGGTAATGATTTATTAAATTAGCTAATTAAGTAATAAGCTTAATTAATAATAATCAATACAATACGCAAAATACAATACGTTGAAAAATAAATGATAATTCAATATCAACTAAACTAATTAAGCTCATAGCTTAATCAACGGAATTGGCCTCTCCAAATCCTTGCAGTAAAGTTCGGCATACGAGGACCAAGGAATGCAACACACTTGCTGCCGAATCCGTAGACAGATTTGCTCTTCCCTTTGTCTGCAGCCTTCAATGCGGCATCGACAACATCCTCCTTCGAAACGGAGCTGTTGAACACATTTGTAGGAACATTGCTCTCCGTCACGGAGATTTCTATGAACTCGGTGCGTACCCATCCTGGAGATACTTCGGTGACGGAGATCTTCCTGTCCTTAAGCTCAACACGAAGTCCTGAGCAGAAGTGTCTAACGAACGCTTTGGTAGAGGCATACACATTGAGGTCGTAAAGGGGGACATACGCGGAGAGGGAATCCAACTCGATGATATGGCTTTCCCCCCTCATGTGAGGGATTCAGATGCTCGTCATCTGCACGAGGGCAGTGACGTTCAGATCTATCATTGACTTCGTCAATTCAGGAGAAAGCTCCCACGTCATTCCGAACTTTCCGAACCCAGCGCAATTGACCAGATATCCGATGTCCGGTTTTTCAGAATCAATGATCTCCTTTACGGAAGCGATTTGTGAAGGATCGGTGAGATCGGTCGTGATGATCTTCGTAGGAGTCTTAAGAGAAGATGCGACCTCATCCAGCTTATCCTTGCGTCTGGCGATTAACCAGATTGAATCCAGATTATAGGCATCGAGTCTTCTGCAGAACTCGGCACCCATGCCGGATGAGGCGCCTGTTATGATGGCAACACGCGTCATTTCACGAAGACCGATGCTGCAGCCACAAGTGCTACGACGACCATGATACCGACCATCAGAATTGCGCGGCACTTGGCCTTCTGTTCTTTGTTCATGTACTCGAGAATTTAATCCTCGTATATAATTGTCAATACTGAAGGGAATCAGGATTCGCCGTCATCGGTTCCAATATCGTCGTTGTGGCCGAATGACGGGCCTAGACCTTCGACATAATCGTCAACGGGAACGTACTCCACCTTCCTCTTTGATGGATCGCGGACGTTCCTGGCCATCTTCTCCTGTATGCCGTTGAATCTCTCTGAAGAGACCACCGGCGTGGCATCGTGCTTGATCAGGATGCCGTCCCATCTCATGTAACCGGCATAGACGGGGTTGTGCAGTATGTTGCGGAGATTGTACTTGTTCCACGGGTTCCCTTTGCGGGTCAGGAGCCCCTGTCTGTTCAGGGAATAGCAGATGGAGTCCATTGTCTCGTCATTGGCGTAGAGGTCGAATATGAGGCTCACAACGGTCTGCTCCTCGTAATCATCGGCCAGTTTCCCATCCTCGATGCGATATCCGAACGGAGGGGTGAAACCCATGGTCCTCTTGCCTTCCTCCGTTGTATTGAGGGATTCGGCCTTCTGCTTCATTCCGAAGCGTGTACGCTCGCCGATCTGTTCGCTCTCAAGCTGCGCGATACTCTGCATCAGGGTCATGAAGAAATTGCCCATCGCAGTCTCCGTATCGAGCTTCTCCTGCATCGAGATGAATCCCTTTTGCTTCTTCTTGAGGAGATCCATCATCTCGATGAAATTGCGCGTATTCCTATGGATACGGTCCATCTTAAGGACCAGGATGGAATCCCAGGAATCGATCTCCTCCAGCATCTTCCTGTACGCCGGACGTTTGGTGTTACGACCGGAATAACCGTCATCGGTGTAGACGTTTACGATCTGATGATCGTAGATCATGCAGTGGTCTTCGAGTGCCTGCCTCTGGGCACCTAAAGAGAAACCTTCTTTCGCCTGTTCCTCTGTCGATACCCTTAGGTACAAAGCAACCCTGACACCGGTCATGATAGGATGAATTCTGGATTCACAGCCTTATATTTTTCCTGTGAGATGATAGGCATGACGCTCTCGAGCTCGAATACCTCATCGTCCGCCCTCCAGCTCCTCTGGCCTACATAGAGGGGGTTGTGCAGGATGTTGTTGACCGTCTGTCTGCTCCATCCGACGCCTTTCTTTGATTCAATACCGGCGTTGTTGAGGAAATCGCAGATATCCTGAAGCGATGATCCGCGGATCCTCATGTTGTAGATCGCGCGTACAACATGCGCCTCATCATCCACGATGACGAGCCGACCATTGTCATATGTGTACCCGTAAGGATGCGCGGACCCGAGATTGCTCTTCTTTGTCTGGGCCTTGTACTTCATCGCTATCCTTACCCTGTCACCAATCTGTTCACTTTCCAATTGCGCTATACGCTGCATGATGTCCATTACAAATCTGCCCATGGTGCTCACCGTATCAAATTTGTCATAGACGGATACGAAATCTTTGTTCTTCTTGCGTAGGAGGTCCATCATCTGGGTGAAGTTCACGCTGTTCCTGTGGATGCGGTCCATCTTGAGTACAACGAGAACATCCCAGCTGTCGATCTCCTTTAGCATGCGCTGATACTCCGGACGATTGGTCTTACGACCGGAGTAACCGTCATCGACGAAACGGTCGACAACATCGAACCCTTCCTGCCCGCAATAGGCCTCCAGTTTCTTCACCTGTGCATCCAGAGAGAATCCTTCGACTGCCTGATCCTCAGTGGACACCCTGGCGTAAAGTGCCGCACGCAAGTGCTATCCATCCCGATTTGAGATGTAATTCATGCATATTTAAGGTTTAACCTTAATTAATGTCAAGTAAAATGAATGATGGTAAGGTCTAGAGGACCTTGACCACCATCAACGGTGTTTCTTAGAATCACGTATGGAGAGTTTCACCATATCGTCGGTGAGATCGCACATTATCCTTGCGGCATTCATCATCTCTTCCTCAGTGTATTGTGAGGAAAGTTGCCTCATGGATCTGTCGATCAGCATAAGCTCTTCGACACTCTCGTTGAGCTTATCCTTGTTTATGGTGATGATCTGTCTTCTGTTGTCAGTAGGATCCTTCTCGCGGTGAATGTAGCCCTTCTCTTCCATGGAGAGCACGGTCTGTGAAACAAGTGCTTTCGAGCTGTCGAAAAGCTCGACTAAATCTGAAGCTGTGCAGCCTCCTCTTGACCAAATGCTGTAAAGGTAGAGGATCTCCTTGTGGGTAGGACGTACACGGTCGCTCTGAGTGTTATAGAGCTTAAGCTCCATGATAGCGATGTTCGCATAACTGGAGCTTAAGCTCTATAACACTCAGAGCGACC
>CALAVG010000120.1 GCA_937892275.1 uncultured Methanomicrobiales archaeon
GCTCTTCCGATCTCTCGATGGAAGCACCCCTGTCGACGAGATCGAAGAAGGCCTTCTCAGATCTGACGACCGTAGCCTTGGTTATCGTACGGACCACGGTCCCGTCGGGATCCTTCTTCTCCCGGACACGGTCCTCAAGAAGGACGCGTCCTTTAGGCATCAAGGGAACATCTTCCTCGAAGACGAATCCGGCGGAACGGGACACGTGGACACCTTCGCTTATGAGACGGTCCACGGACTCCCTTGTCTTGCTCGTGCTCTCCTTCACCAGAATGGAATCGGTGGTTGTCTTGAACGGAACGACGAACCTCGCGGCCTGGGAATCCGCGGTTATCCCGCCCATCCCCGGGTAGACGACGCCGCACTTGAATCCCTCCAGGGCCTGCACCAGCTTGTTGTACTTGTCGTTCCCTTCCCTGGTTATCCTCGACGTGTCGTACAATACCAGGAAGTCGGGTTCCTTGCTGATTATCGTAGCGATCATGGCGGCGAATTCGTCCCTGTCGGTGGTGGTCCCGGATACGCCGTCATCGTGGAACTCCGCCACGACGGTCACGCCCTGGGAATCGCACCACTGGCGGCATACCTTGAGTTGCGTCTCTATGGACACTCCCGAATCCGCCTGGCCCTTCGTGGACACGCGTGCGTAGATGACGGCACGCTTCCCTTCGTTCAGGCCTGTCATTCCTCCCGCCTCCCGAATGCGGAACGTACCGCTCTCGTTGCGGAGTCGGAGGCCATCCTGTACGCGGTCAGGATCCTCTCCGGGATCTCCTCGATGACTGGCATGGTGCTGACGTCGGAGACGTACTTCGCCTTGGGGACGTCGTCGATCTCCACCTCGACGGTCACGCGCACGCGCACCAGCGAACGCACGGGGTCGGTCATAACAGCACCTCGCCGTTCGCAAGATATCTTGCATGTGTCACCGTGCTTATGCGTACGAACTCGGACAGATTCATGCTTACACGGATTTCCGAAAATCTCTCCGCTATGCGGCGGGGGAGGTACAGGGTATACTGCTTGATTCCGACCCGATGGACATATCTACACGATTCGATGAAACGTCTCCTGACCTCATCGGCCTGTTCCGGCCCCGTACCGAGACAGCAGATTTGCGATGCGATGATTTCCAGTTCCTCCAGGAATTCCCTCACGGCTTCCCGGGAGAATTCGGCGAATCCGATGTAACAGCCGTCTGCCAATAC
>CALAVG010000121.1 GCA_937892275.1 uncultured Methanomicrobiales archaeon
AGAAGAGCACCGTGGCCACGCTGTACCCGTTCCCGCTGACGATCTTTGATCCCACGGTGTACACGCTGAAACACATTCCCGACAGGGCTCCGAGAGCGATGCCGAGAACGTTCATCGGACCGCTGTCGGTCAGGACCCCGGTGCACAGCACGCATCCTATGAACGCTCCCACCACCGCGATGGCCTTCTTCCTGGTGAGCCTCTCCTTCAGTATCGGGATAGACAGGAGGATCACGAAGAACGGTGCGATGTATTGGAGCACCGATGCTAAGGATAAAGATATCAGCGTCATCGAGTGCAGGTAAGTCGCGGAATTCACAATCGTACCGATGACTCCCATCACCAGAAGAATCAATCCGGTCCTGCGGTCTATCCTGAACAGACTCCTGTCCTTGATCAGGATGTAGGCCCCGATGATGACAGTGATCATTATGTAGCGCAGGCAGGTGAGCTGGAACGGTACTATCCCGAGATCGTTGGCCTCGCGGACGAAGAACCCGAGGAAACCCCAGATTATCCCGGCCGAAAGAGCGGCCATGACGCCCAGATGTTCGGAATAATCTGCCATGCGGCTTCGATGGATGATACCTATTTGTTAATTCCGCAGGCGGTTTCATCTAAGCCTTATCTCGAGTACCGCCAATTTCTCGAAGAACAGTTTCAGCTCACCTTTGGTCGTGACATCATATCCTTCTAGAAGGTCCCAGAGTGCCTGTGTGTCCATAAGGGATGATATGACGATAACGATTCTTCCGTCATCATTCAGATGGTCCATAGAGCCTTTAAGGAGCTCGGGTAACGGTCCCAGGCCGTCAGGACCACCGGACCACGCCTTCGCTAACAATCCTTCCTCATCCACAGGGAGGTAGCAGTTGGTGTCAAAAACGCCATGCACGGGAACACAATAGGTTTTTGTTGGCATACCTAGAGCTCGCATCCATCGGGGCCACAGGTACCAAACGCCTCGCTGTTCAGAGTGGACTCGCTCCGCTCCTCCTCAAGCAGGACCGAGAGGAGTTTCT
>CALAVG010000122.1 GCA_937892275.1 uncultured Methanomicrobiales archaeon
GGCAGAGTATGCGCCGCTGGTCTTGCCCTCATTCTCATATACGTCTATCCAGCGCTCGTCAAAGCCCTTGCGGAGAATGCTCAGGTACTCCTCACCCATGGGGGCGAGGGCTTTCAGCACAGTCTCCTTGGCCTCCTCGATCCATCTGTAGAGGTAGTTCTGCGCATCATACTTGGATTCCATCTCCCAAACCGCTCTCAGGGATTCTTTGAACACGTACACTCTGGAGAGGTCAGGAAACATCTTCAGCAGATCCCTGACCTTGGTCTGCCTTTCATCATCCAGATTCTTGTAGTTCTTGATGAACAGATACCTCTGACCCTTCAATTCCCTCGCTCTGTGATCTTCGGCCTCGATGAGCATGGCATACTCCCTTTTGCGCGTATCGTTCACCGCTTCCGTCGCATGCTCTGCGACGTGAAAGCGGTCGAACGTCATCTTGGCCTTCGGAAAGTTCTGCTCAGCACCGAGGATGTATCCTTTCCCCATATCCATGCTGATGTGCCGGACATTTCCGGCACATCCATTATGGGTCTCAAGATGCTTCCTGAAGTCGGTCACCGTGTCCGAGGTGTTATCCTTGCCGACGAAGACCACATTATGATTCTGATCGAGGAACGAACTCAAATAGACACGCCCCTTCTGGATGGCCTTCTCATCCACAAAGTATGTGTGAAGATAGGACAGATCCTGTTTAGACATGCATTTCTCGACATATCTGTCCAAAATGGTCCAGACCGTGCAGTCATCGAGCCTCAGCTCCCTGCAGACGGAGGACACCGGCATCTCCTTGGATAGTCTTACGACCTTCATCTCGAAACTGTCCGTGTACTTGTTGATGGATTCTGCTGACCAAGGGACTTTTATCCTGCTGACCTTCCCGCAGCCTTTGCATTGGATCCTGGGAATCATACCATGGATCATGCATATCTGGTCGCACATGTCAGTATGCCTCCAGCTCTTCTCCACCATGTCATAATACGCTGTCTCTCTGGAACCGCACACTGGGCAGTCAGGGGCCTTCGGCCGCTGACTCTTGACATACTCCAGATCGATATCGACCGTGTCGACACCGTCGAATTTGGCGGAGACTATCCTCCATGGTCTCGAAATCCCGATGACGTCCTCGAGGAAACTGTAGAATTTATCCATCAGAACTTGCACGGATTACATCCGTTTCAACTTTTGCCATCCTTTACCCACTGAAAATCAGAAAGAGGCTCAAACCCAGATTCCCTGGCCATCCACCACGGATTGTCAGATCAATTAGG
>CALAVG010000123.1 GCA_937892275.1 uncultured Methanomicrobiales archaeon
GGGTCATAACCGCTACCAGCGGAGGTTCCTCCTACACAGGAAGCACCGTACCTGCATACGACCTGACCGCAACTGCACAGTACACCGCTAACACCTACACTGTTACCTTCGATGCAACGACCAACGGAGGAACCCTCGTCGGAGACTCCACCAAGGACGTCACCTACGATTCGACCTATGGAGAACTCCCCACAGCGACCAAGACAGGATACACCTTCAACGGATGGTTCACATCTGCAACTGGTGGGACCAAAGTAGAATCCAGCACAGCGGTGAAGATCACCGCTGCACAGACACTGTACGCACAGTTCACTGCTAACGACTACACCGTGACCCTGAACGAGAACTACACGGGATCCACCGCAAGGAGCTTCACGGCTACCTACAATTCCGCAACCCTCACAGGATACATCGCACCCACAAGGACAGGATACACCTTCGGAGGATACTTCGCAGAGGCATCCAACACCAACATGGTAATCGACACCAACGGCAACTACGTCGCATACACCGGCTACACTGCATCCGACGGGACGTCCGTCGTATGGCAGAAGGCCACGACACCTACCACACTGTACGCCAAGTGGCAGATCAAAACCTACACCGTCACCGTCACCGAGAACGACCAGTACGGCATCGGTTCACTCGATACCGACTCATTCACCGCAGATTGGGGGACCGTCATCACATTCGACGGAGCATCCATCAAGGCGAACGGTGTGACCAAGATCACCGCCACCATCACAGACGGTACACCCGAATACAACAACACCTACCAGTGGAGCACCACGACACAGTTCACGCTCGTGGACGACACATCCCTGTCCATAACATTCGACAGGACCGTCATCTCCTACGACCTGAACACCGCCGTATCCCCCGCAGGAACACCCGTTTACGGTACCATCACAGGTACGCTCGAACAAATCCCCTACGGTTCCACCTATTCATCCCTCACCAACGACACCCTCCCAATCACCAAGGTAGGAGGAGGAACATCCGCCATCACCGCCGTACCCACGACGGATGGAACGGAGTACACCTACTCCTTCGTGAGATGGGACGTCACCAACGGAGGAACAGGAAGCACCACGACAGAGAACACCGTGTTCACCGCAGTATTCCAGAGGGAATACGTGTCCTACGACCTGACCATAGCCTTCAACGGATCCTACGGAACGGTCGACGGAGAGAGCACATCACTTGTGATCATCAGCGATGTCTACTACGGAGCGACATTCTCAGTCACCGACGACGGCAACAGGCAATACACCCTTACCATCTCTCAGCCCGACGGAACGTCCAAGACCGTTACTGCCGTCTACAACGCATGGGAGGGCGCATACACCTACGGATTCGACGGATTCAAGACCGTCGTGGCCGGAAACACCGTCGACCTTACCACACAGACCCTTGCAACGGACATGTCCGCAACGGCAGAG
>CALAVG010000124.1 GCA_937892275.1 uncultured Methanomicrobiales archaeon
GGTATCCTTGCTCATGAGACATAGTGGCCACTCACTTGCAGCCGACTTATGGGTCTTATTTGGATGTATTTCTATTGATTTTGTAGCATATGAGCTGAACTGCACTGTCGGTTTATTGTTTCTTGCAGTTTTAGCGACCTGATTCAATATCGAAGTGTTGTTCGTGTCATCCTGATCTCTACCATCCGAGGTTCTCATCCTGAGGCCATGGTATAGCAGGCTGTAATCATTCATCAGATTGTAAATATAGCTACGAATTCCAAGTTGGATCCATGAGGAAAACCATATTATCGCAAATACAGATGAGGAGACTATGAGAGGGATACCGATAGGTAACGACGATTTCAAGGATGTCCGCACAAGCGGCGGATATTACGTCGACAAGACAAATCTTATATGCGATATCGTGGCAAGACCTGTGACGAAGGTGTTCCTTTTCACAAGACCGAGGAGGTTCGGTAAGAGCCTGAACCTGAGCATGATCGATGCTTTTTTCAGCATCGATCGCGACAGCAGGGAGATGTTCGATGGGCTGAAGGTATCATCGGACAGCAGGAGCATGGAGATGATGAACTCATGTCCTGTTATTTTCATAAGCCTCAAAGGCCTTCAGACCAACAGTTATGACGGGTTCCTATCCGATTATAAAGCGATGATCGGAATGGTATGCGACAGATATAGATATTTGTTGGATTGGGGCGAGAGATCTAGTTCTGTATCTAGGTTCGCGCGTCTGGCAGAGGAGGATTGTGACGAGAGCGACCTGAAGTTATCATTATTGACGATCTCCACTCTGCTGTATCAGTATCACGGCAGGAAGACCATCATATTGATCGACGAGTACGATAACGCGATAAACAACTCCTATGGAAGCGACACACACGAGCAGATCCTGGATTTCATGAGAGGGGTGTTGACGAATGCTCTCAAGAGCAATGAGAGTTTGCAGTTCGGTGTCGTGACGGGTGTGATGCAGATAGCCAAGGAGAGCATATTCTCCGGATTGAACAATCTGTATGTGAACAATATCTTCAGCAAGGACTTCGATGAGGGGTTTGGTTTCACAGAGGATGAGGTGAAGGAGATCCTCACATATTACGGCCATCCTGACAGGATGGCCGAAGTGAAGGAATGGTACGACGGATACCGTTTCGGGAACTCTGAGATATACAACCCGTGGAGCATACTGAACTATGTGGACAACTCATGTGAGACCGACTCATACTGGGTGAATGAAGGGAATCCTGCGATGATCATCGAATCATTGAGGATGAACGGGTCCGAAGGACTCGATATGATCACCCAGCTGTATAACGAAGGGGTTGCCAGATCAAGTATCGACAGGAATATGGTGTTCGCGGATCTGGACACCATGGAAGGTCTGTTGTCACTGCTGGTAGGTTCCGGATATCTTAAGGCGATACCTGTCGGCGATGCTGTCTATGAGATAACCCTCGTGAACAAAGAGATAAAGAAGGGATTGCTGGAACAGCTCGCCACGAAGCGCTGGAAGATCTCATACATGAACAGGATCTCCAAAGCCTTGCTCGAAGGATCCCCGGATGATGTGAGGGTCGAGCTGATGAACTCCTTGGGTGCCGAACTGGACAGTAAGCTCACCAGGGACGAGCGGTACTATCAGGCGTTCACGCTCGGACTCCTCAACTGTCTTACGAAGGAGTACTACATCAGATCGGAGTACCGCGGAGGGAACGGGTATGCGGATATCGCAATAATCCCTCGCGACGGAAAAGGACCTTCAGCGATAATAGAGCTGAAGGATGAGACGCCGGATACAGATGATAGCAGGATGCAGGATATCGCGGAGAAGGCGTTGCAGCAGATCGGTAAGCTCCGTTATTATTCCGACCTCCGCGGAAGGATACAGCTCTACGGCATATCTACCAGACAGACGGATGTGTTCGTGGCATACGACAGCATCATGAAAGGATGATCTGTCCTTCGCTCTAATTTCGTTCTGGCTATTGGTATGAGGACTATGGCATTCGCCTATTTCATGCGCGGGTGATCACTCAATTCAAGTTGTAGTAGATGAGGGTCACTCATTGAACCAGATTTTTCAAGCAAGTGATCAGAACAATCTCTCCGGAAAGCACTTTATCCTGGAGTCTGGAACGCTCTATCGTGTCGAAGGTGTACACGTTAGGCCCTTCTGAAAGCGGAATCGAAGAAGAGGGAAGACCGAGAAAGAATCCCTTTTCAGAATGAAGTCATCGTACAGTAGTTTGG
>CALAVG010000125.1 GCA_937892275.1 uncultured Methanomicrobiales archaeon
GTTTCGAGGAGTATTCGGTATCCCTCACCGATGCCCAGGGCGGAGTCGTATCGGCCCCGATAGCATTCGATGGCCCTACAGCTACTACCGAGACTTCTGCAGACCTCAAGACAATCACCGTCACCGGCAGCACCGTCTCGGTGTCGAACTATCAGATTAAGGTGGTCTGTCCCGATACCAAGACACTGAATGTTCGCGCCAAGCTTGTCATGGAGGACCAGAGGTCATGGGCGATCATCGACCGCATCAGCTTTGCCGTCACGTCCGGGGAGACCAGCACATACACCTGGCAGCCCACCGGCAGCAGCTGGAACGATGCCTCCCTCAACCTCGGGAACATGAGTCCCTCCAACGAATACAGCCTCACGATTACGGTAGTCTACAAGAGCATCGTCTTCACGGACATCATCTCCGATGAAAGCGATGACTTCCTCGACCTGACCGGGATGAAGGTTATCCTTGCAGGATCCGTCCACGACCCCATCGTGGCGGCCGCCTGAACAAACAATTCTGTTCCATTCGACATTCACCTCTTTTCGGATGGAACAGAAACCCCCCTGTTCAAAAACGAAAGACAAGGTGTCACCTCCGATATGAATAATTGCACTAGCAATTGTTAACTCAGGACATCAGCATTAAAAACCCCAATAGCATTCCAAAAAATAGGGGAGGATATCACAGGATCAAAAACCGACATCGTGAAAAAAGCATCCTTCGTATTCATTGATGAGTACAAAGAGCGCACGGGCGGAAACCCAACGGTGTCCTGTTCAATAAGTTCATGGTCCTCCTCAACAGGCATCTTCTCTCTAAAGGAACTGATATGCGTCTCCCGCACTGCTGGTACAGATGGGGGGATGAGGTCGTCAGATACTCTATGCCTTACATCGACTGGGGACACACACCTTCCGGCACATTAGTTTCCTTTGATGATCAACATATCCCGAAGATTTACCCTGATGACATCATCGTTTCTGAAACCAAGGAATTCGCCCAATCTTTCATTAAAAAATATGGCGGGAAATACGGTCATGAAGAAGCCATCGATGAGACATACACTGAAGCACCCTACGAATTCCAGAACACCTACCGGGCTCTTAGGGAATCACTCAGATTATCCCGCCAGAAACAATCCCCCACGAACTTCGAGGAGTATATAGGATCCGTATTCGACGTCGTAAAAGATTCTTTTCCAAAAGAATTCAACATAATACGCCCCTACTTCGATGAGTTTTCAGAAGTATTCCACTATGCTCTGAACCACGGAACGTCAAGGGAGAAACTGTTCGATTTATCCGAAAGTTTCTGGTTCTTCTTCTGCTACTATCTGCGTTTAGACAAAAAATGCCATGCGAACGTTTCCAGAGAAACACTAAATGCCTGGCGTGAAGTCCT
>CALAVG010000126.1 GCA_937892275.1 uncultured Methanomicrobiales archaeon
CATAAATACCATCGGAATATCTGGGTCCCGGCGAAGATCCCTCACCAGGTCGAATATCTTGTCCGTGGTGACATTGCCGGATAAGGCGCGTATATTGGCTTCCTGTATAACGGGTCCTTCCGCTGTGGGGTCGGAAAAGGGGATGCCCAGCTCGATGAGATCCGCGGCCGGTTGTTCCTTCTCGATAGCATACACGGAACCGTTCACTGCACATAGGGCCATCTCGATAGAGACAGAACCAGTTCCTGCACCTATATCGTATACCACGGAATCATCGTCTAACTTGAGCTTCGCCACGGACAGTGCCCTGACCTCGCTCTTCGTCATAGGCGCATCGCCCCTCGTGAACTCCTCATCGGGGATGCTTATGGGATTGGACCTGACTGGATCGTCGTTCTGAATGAGCGCTACGCACAACTTCCCGAAAGATTCCTCGAGGATCTCCTCAGGAGTCCCGGTGAAGACCTTCTCCGATTCGTATCCGAAATCCTGACCTATCGTGATCCTGACATCCATCTGATAATCGATGAACTCCTTGGCCATCGCATGGACCGTGGATTCATCCGAAAGTAATGTGAACACCTTCCCATGTATCCTGCTCAATCCGACGAGATTGGCATCCGTTCCGTGGGCACTGGTCATGTATACGTCCTGCCATGATGTCCCCACTTTGGCGCAGAGGTAGACTGCTGATGATATCCCCGGTTCGGTGTGTATGTCGAATTCCTCGGGATCCATACTGCTCATAAGGTTCTTCGCTCCGCTGTAGAATCCGATGTCACCCGACATAAGGATGGAGACGTTCCTGTGACCGGGATTGTCCCTAAGGTAATCTATGATCTCCTTCGACCTGTATTCCTCAAGCATGGGCTTTCCTGCCGCCACGGTCTCGATCATCCTTTTCGCACCGATGACGAGATCGGAATCATCTATGCACTTCTTGGCCGACAGTGTCAGACCGTCAGACCCAATCCCGATACCGATGATGTTCACGACCCTCTTCTGCTGAGCGTTATCTTCCGTCATTTCCAAACCCAACCTCTCACTAAGGATCCCCAAAACCTCGCTGTAAGTGGATCCTTCCTCTTTCGGTCTCTCGACCAGGACCACTGTAGCATTCGCCCTGACCGCGGCC
>CALAVG010000127.1 GCA_937892275.1 uncultured Methanomicrobiales archaeon
CATATCAATCGGCATGCGATAATAACATATGAATAGATATGCTGGAACATCCACATATCAAGAGCGCTGTACTCATTCTAAACTCCAATGATGCATGGCTCCGAATGCTTATGGAGAACGCGAAAATTTCAGAAAAAAATGAAGTTGAACTTCATTTTCTTCTTAAACTAACAGATCCTTCGGTCATCGGAACCCTATCGCTAGAGCTCTATATTGAATCAGTGCCAGACTTAATAATCAGGCCGTTCTCAGGGTAACGTAATTCCTTAAAATCCCCATAAATCTGGAAAATTTTTTCCATTAATTTTTTTCTGGAAATATTTTTCCAAAAACATAATCATTATATCCCACGTACCGCATCCTATCAATCATGATCTACGGTCGCGAACAGGAACTGTCCTATCTTGAAAGGCTCTACTCCAAGGAAGGTCTCCAGACCTGTTCCGTCAAAGGAAGGAGAGGGGTCGGCAAATCCTCCATCCTCAACCAATTCTGCATCGGCAAAAGAGCGATCGACATCCAGTTCGTGAAGGACTCCCGCGCCGACAACTTCGACATCCTCAATATCCAATTATCCAGCCTATTGGGTGAATCTCTGCCATCCTACGACACCCTCGTCAGATACTTCGAGGAGATCGCCAGCTACTGCAAGGAAGCGAAGACGGTCGTCGTCCTGGACGAGTTCCCATATCTCCAGGAATGCTGCCCCGAGGCGGCATCCGTCATCCAGAGGTTCCTGGACGTCAACGTCAGGAACACCGACTGCATGGTGATCCTCTGCGGTTCCGTATCGTCCGTCATGAGATACGAGACAGAGAGCATGAGCCGTCCCCTGTACGGAAGGTTCGAGAACAGTCTCACCGTACAGCCTTTGGATATCCGCACGTGCAGGTCATTCCATCCCGAACAATCGGTACAGGACCAGATATCGGTGTATCTTACGGTCGGCGGGATACCCAGATTCCAGAGGAAGATGGCCTATCCCACCTATCCGGACTGCATAATGAACAACTATGTCCTGGAATCCGCTGACATGAAGGATACCGGTCCCGAGTTCATCAGGACCGAGATCGATAATGCCAAGGATCACATCGCGGCCGTCTCATGCATAGCCAACGGCTCCGTCAGGCAGAAGGAGATAGCGGAGAAACTTAACATCGACCCATCATACTGCAAGAAACTGTTGGATAGGCTCGAGGATGTGAAGATAATTGGAAGGGAGAATCCAATGTTCGGCGCCCCCAAGAAGCCGGTGTACTTCATCGAGGACAATCCCGTTGCATTCCACTTCAATGTAGTGACGCGGATCGCCCCGATGCTATCTGGGAATGTGAAGGGCTACAGGACGATATCCCACAGGATAGACACCTTTCTGGGCCACAGGTTCGAGCTCCTCTGCAGGGATTACGTCCTCGGGAACTACAACGTTACGGAGATCGGCAGATGGTGGGGATACTCCGATTCGGAGTACACCGACATAGATGTCGTCGCCAAGACGATGGATGACGACGGGATTGTGCGCAACATGTTCTGCGAATGCAAATTCAGCTCCAGACCCATGGGGTTCGGAGCACTGAACACCCTCGTATCCAGGGTCGAAGGCCTCCGCGGGGTGGACAATCCCGTGTATGCTCTGTTCTCAGTCAACGGTTTCGATGATGAGCTGAGAGAATACGCGAACGATAACGGGATAATCCTGGTGGACGGGCAGACGATATTGGATTGGACGACGACTGTCCGAGAGGCGAATATCTTATCTGATATCCGCTCTACGTCCCCTTATGACTTTCACCAAAATGGATTTTCCGTTATCGCCGTTCGCTGATCCCGACAATGTCATCTCCCGTGTTGGAGGATGGAAGTGTTATCCCTGCCCCAAATGCTCCGAGCCCGTGCCTTTCAAGTATAAAACATCGGCCGACGGAAGTACCTGCGATCACATCTACTGCCCTAACTGTGGGACAAGCAAGGTCGCAATAGACAGGATCGATGAAAACGCTCATGTTCATTTCATCGACAAGGATACGGGAAAACCATATGATGCAAAATGTCGCGTGAACGCCATCCGGTCAGAGCTCCAATCGGAGAAGGACCTGACCCACACCGGAAAAGCAAGACTGATGTCGGATCTCGCCTGGGAGGGCTTCCTTACTGGCATGGATAACTGTTGTGAGATGTGGCACGAGGCCGTAGGGGAGTACAGGATAGCGAGCTGGAACAGTGAGGATTTCTCCGATGCACTTGTGGAATCGCTCTACATGATGATCCGCGTGAAATACGAGAAAAGCGTGGAGGATAACATAGACGCGGTAGAGCTCCTCCATGGGATCCATGATGCCCCCAGGAGCCCCAAGGAGTGCCTGGTCTGGCTTTGGTACTCTCAACGTATCCTTGATGATCACGACTGTTATGAAGAAGAGGTAGAGACCGCGATTGATATGAGAAAAACGGCAAGGACGGTATTGGAAGGATTCTCCGAGGAAGAACTTTCCGATACGCCTTACCTGAAAGCACTGGATCTCCTTTGGGAATACCGCTCACTGGGGCCCTATGAAGATAGAACGAACGAGGAAGAAGAAGTTCTGTATGACAGGGCAAGCAAGGAATTCCTGTCTGTGGTGGAAAAGGGCATAGAACCGGAACCTGAAGTATTGGACCTGTATCTCAAGGAATCCGCTTTGGGAATATCTTTCGCTGAGAACATAGATGAAGCGATGGATACCTTCGAATCGAGTTCCGGATTGTTCGGAAGATACTCTGACCTTATTTCCGCAAGAGCCGTATACTACAGGATCATGCTGGATCTGCTGGACGAGATAGTGATGCCGTCACTCCTGTTCAGGAACCCGAATCACAGACCGACCGGCGAGCAGGCGAATATGTTGGTAGATTCCATAAGGAAAGCGGAGATGTACGTCAGTCTCCGTGATTGCGGAAGGACACTGATCGACGGATACTCACTCCTGGCGCGCATGACCGCGAACTATACGATAGCAGAAGTGGCCTGCAGTTACGCTGATACGATGATCGAGTCGGGCAT
>CALAVG010000128.1 GCA_937892275.1 uncultured Methanomicrobiales archaeon
TCAAGAAGGGCACCCCTGTCATGCAGGCGATCCTCGACGAGACCCGCGAGACGTACAAGGCGTCCAAGAACATCTGCTTCGACGGCAACGGTTATTCCGAGGAGTGGAAGAAGGAAGCGAAGAAGCGCGGTCTCGACTGCGAGACATCCCCTCCCAAGTCCTACGAGGCTCTCACGACCAAGCAGACCGTTGAGCTCTACAAGAGGACCGGTGTAATGACCGCGGACGAGCTGGAGGCGAGGAAGGAGACCTTCTGCGATATATACAGCAAGAAGGTGGAGATCGAGGCGAGGATCCTTGCGGATCTGACCGAGAACCACATCCTCCCGATCGCAACGCAGTACGAATCCCGTCTCCTCGAGAACGTCTCCAAGATGAAGGAGGTCTTCTCCGCCCAGGAGTTCAAGAAGCTCTCATGCACCGAGATAGAGATGATAAGGCACATCGCTGAGGACCTCGCGGAGGTCCGTCAGCTCGCGGAGGACATGGAGGCCGCATGCGACAAGGCGAACCGCTCCAAGACGGAATCCTCGAAGGCCAACGCATATCATGATAAGATACTCTCGTACATAGAGAAGATAAGGACCCTCATCGACGACCTCGAGATGATTGTCGACGACGAGATGTGGCCCCTCCCCAAGTACCGCGAGCTGCTGTTCATACGCTGACCAGCACTGTCTGGACACTCCTTCCGATGTATCGGAGGGACTGATACGGCAATAAGTTAGATTTATATAGAAGAACAAACTTTATCCGTATCAGTCATTCCAAATTGGAATATATTGGAGGAGAAAAAATGGGAATGGGTAACGCCCCCGTCATCATCCTGAGAGAAGGAACAAAAAGGGAGAAAGGCAAGGACGCGCAGATGAACAACATCGCCGCCGCAGTAGCCATCTCCGGAGCAGTCAAGAGTAGCCTGGGACCCAGGGGAATGGACAAGATGCTTGTCGATTCCATGGGAGATGTCATCATCACCAACGATGGTGTCACGATCCTCAAGGAAATGGATGTCCAGCACCCCGCAGCGAAGATGCTCGTCGAGGTCGCGAAGACACAGGACGCAGAGGTCGGAGACGGAACAACAACATCCGTCGTCCTCGCAGGTGAGCTCCTCAAGAAGGCCACCGACCTGATCGATGCCAACGTGCATCCCACTATCATCGCAAAGGGATACAGGATGGCCAACGACAAGGCACAGGAGATCCTCAACAAGATCGCAATGCCCGTCTCCATCGATGACACGAAGACACTGAAGCTCATCGCACAGACCGCGATGATCTCCAAGCAGGTCAACCAGTCCAAGGAGCTTTTCGCGGACATCGTCGTCGACGCAATCAAGACCATCGCCGACAAGAAGGGCAAGGGCTACGACATCGACCTCAAGAACATCACAACAGTCAAGAAGGCCGGAGCCAACATGGAAGAGACAGAGATCATCAAGGGTCTCGTCATCGACAAGGAGCCCGTCCAGCTGAACATGGAGAAGATCGTCAAGAAGGCCAAGATCGCACTGATCGACACAGCCTTCGAGGTCAAGAAGACCGAGATCGATGCTAAGATCCAGATCAACGACCCCGCACAGATTGCCGCCTTCGTCAAGGAGGAGGAGAACATGCTGAAGAAGATGGTCGACAAGGTCGTCGAGGCTGGTGCGAACGTCGTCTTCTGCCAGAAAGGAATCGACGACCCCGCACAGCATATGTTCACAAAGGCCGGAATCTACGCCTGCAGGCGTGTGAAGAAGTCCGACATGGAGAGACTCGCGAAGTCCACCGGAGCCAACATCATCAACAACATCAGCGACCTCGAGAAGGGCGACCTCGGATACGCGGACTGCGTAGAACTGAAGAAGGTCGGAGAGGAGCAGATGACATTCATCTCCGGACTCAAGGACCCCAAGACGGTCACCATCCTCGTAAGGGGAGGAACCACACACGTCGCTGACGAGGTCGAGAGATCCCTCGTCGACGCATGGTCCGTCGTCAAGGTCGCGATCGAGGACGGAAAGATGGTCACCGGAGGAGGATCCACCGCAATGGAGATCGCAATGCAGCTCCGTGACTACGCACAGTCTGTCGGCGGAAGGGAGCAGATTGCAATCGAGGCATTCGCTTCCGCAATGGAGGTCATCCCCTCGACACTCGCCGAGAACGCGGGACATGACCCCATCAACGTCCTGATCGAGATGAGGAAGCAGCACAAGGGCAAGAAGGTCTACGCCGGATTCAACCCCTACACCGGAAAGGTGGAGGACATGAAGAAGCTCAACGTAATCGAGCCCTACAGGATCGGTACACAGGCCATCAACTCGGCCACCGACGCTGCGGTCATGATCCTCAGGATCGACGATGTCATCGCTGCTGCAACGCACAGCGGACCCGGACCCCAGGACATGCCCGACATGAGCGACATGATGTAAACACATTGAACTCCAGGCGGGGGCCAGATCCCCCGCTGATCCCTTATCCAAGCACGTTAAAGAAGGTACAGTATGACTGGTAAGTCTAAAGAGAAAAAGAAGGACAATACATCCAATGAACCTCAGGACGAGGTCGATATAATCGAGGAAGAGCCCAAGGTCGATCCCCTCAAAGAGGCACAGGAGAAGGCCGACAAGTACCTCGATATGGCCCTTCGTCTCCAGGCGGACTTCGACAACTACCGCAAGAGGAAGGAGCGCGAGACCGAGGAGTACAAGAAGTACGCCACCTCGGGGATAGTCACCGAGCTTCTTACAATCGTGGACGATCTGGACCGTGCATTGGAGCATGCCTCGGAGGAGAACGACCTCGTCGTCGGTATCAGAGGCGTAAGGACGAATCTGATGAAGATCCTCGAGAACAACGGCCTGCAGGAGATCCCTGCCGACGGCAAGTTCGATCCCAACTACCACGAGGCCCTGATGGCCGTGGAGGGAGAGGAGGACGATCAGATAGCAGAGGTGTTCCAGAAAGGATACACCCTGAACGGAAAGGTCATAAGATTCACAAAAGTGAAAGTGACGAAGAAAACGGCTTAATCATTAGGAAGGTGAGCAAGTATGTCAAGAATCATCGGAATTGATCTAGGAACAAGCAATTCGGCCGCCTCCATCATGGAGGGAGGAAGGCCGACAATGATCCCCAGCGCAGAGGGAACCAGCGTCGGAGGAAAGTCATTCCCTTCGTACGTAGCATTCACAAAGGACGGACAGCTCCTCGTCGGAGAGCCCGCTAGGAGGCAGGCCGTCACCAACCCTGACGGAACAATCAAGAACGTCAAGAGGAAGATGGGAGGTAACGAGAAGGTCACAGCCCTGGGCAAGGAATACACACCCCAGCAGATCTCCGCATTCATCCTCCAGAAAATCAAGAAGGACGCCGAGTCCTACCTCGGAGAGACAGTGGACAAAGCTGTCATCACAGTCCCTGCCTACTTCAACGACAACCAGAGGCAGGCAACGAAGGACGCCGGTGCGATCGCCGGATTGGAAGTAGTCCGTATCATCAACGAACCCACCGCAGCGGCACTCGCATACGGTCTGGACAAGTCCGATGTCGAGCAGAAGATCATGGTCTTCGACCTCGGAGGAGGAACCCTCGATGTCACCATCATGGACTTCAGCGACGGAGTGTTCGAGGTCCTGTCCACATCCGGAGACACCCAGCTGGGAGGATCCGATATGGATGAGGCTCTGACGAACTACGTCATCGGCGAGTTCAAGAAGCAGAACGGAATCGATCTAGCAGCAGACAACATGGCCTTCTGGAGAGTAAGGGAGGCATGTGAGAAGGCGAAGATCGAGCTGTCCACTACCATGCAGACAGAGGTCAACCTGCCCTTCATCGCATCCGACGCATCCGGACCCAAGCACCTGATCCAGACGATCACCCGTGCAAAGCTAGAGGAGCTCGTTGAGCCCATCGTCAACAGATGCAAGCAGTCGATCACACAGGCCATCAGCGATGCGCACCTGTCCAACGACAAGATCGACAAGATCATCATGGTCGGAGGACCCACCAGGATGCCTATCGTCCAGAACTTCGTCGAGAGCATCGTCGGACCCAAGATCCAGCGTGGAATCGACCCGATGGAATGTGTGTCCATGGGAGCTTCGATCCAGGGAGCGGTCCTGTCCGGAGAGGTCAAGGACGTCCTTTTGCTTGATGTCACTCCTCTGTCCCTCGGTATCGAGACCCTCGGAGGAATCGCGACAAAGCTGATCGACAGGAACACCACCATCCCGACCAAGAAGTCGCAGGTGTTCTCCACCGCAGCCGACAACCAGCCCTCCGTGGAGATCAACGTCGTGCAGGGAGAGAGGCAGATGGCGGCCGACAACACGTCGCTCGGTAAGTTCATCCTCGACGGAATACCCCCGGCACCCCGCGGAATCCCTCAGATCGAGGTCACATTCGATATCGATGCCAACGGTATCATCAACGTCACCGCGAAGGACAAGGGAACCGGCAAGGAGCAGAAGATCACCATCGCATCCTCCAACAAGCTCAGCAAGGAAGAGATCGACGACCTGGTCAAGCAGGCCGAGAAGTTCGCAGACGCCGACAAGAAGAAGGCGGAGCAGGTCGAGGTCCACAACCAGGCCGAGACAGCTGTATACACCGTACGCAAGTCCCTCGACGAGCTCGGAGAGAAGGTCACACAGCAGGAGAGGGCCACCATCGAGGCAGCAATCTCCGATCTGGAGGCGGCCAACAAGACCGACAACGTCGATGACATCAAGGCGAAGATGGATGCTCTCATGAAGGCCATGGGGCCCGTCAGCCAGAGGGTGTACCAGGAAGCATCCCAGCAGCAGGCCCAGCAGGGACCAGCACAGGAGGCTCCCAAGCAGGACTCCGGAAGCAGCAGCAACAACAACGGCGACTACGTGGACGCCGACTACAAGATCGTTGACGACGAGTGAGACAGATGCCGAGAGACTACTATGAGGTCCTCGGGGTGGAGAAATCCGCCACCCCCGAGGAGATAAAGAAGGCGTACCGCTCCCTCGCGAAGAAGTACCACCCTGACGTATCCACCGAGCCCAAGGAGGTCGCGGAAGCGAAGTTCAAGGAGATCTCGGAAGCCTATGAGGTCCTCTCGGATCCGGAGAAGAGGAACCTGTACGACCAGTACGGTTTCGACGGAGTCAAGCAGCAGTTCGGAGAAGGCGGATTCACCTGGGACAACTTCACGCGTGCCGACGATATCAGCGACATATTCGGTGATCTCTTCGGGAGCATGTTCGGCGGAGGCATGAGGTCATCCAGGTCCCGCAACTCCCCCCAGCAGGGGGACTCCCTCAGGTACGACATCGAGATAACCCTGAAGGATGTGCTCGAGGGGAAGAAGGTCAAACTAGATGTTCCCCACGCAATCATCTGCGAGGACTGTAAGGGTACCGGCGGAAAGAACGGGAATGTGACAACATGTTCCAAGTGCGGCGGTACCGGTCAGGTGCAGATGGTCAGGAGGACTCCCTTCGGGAACATGGTATCGGTGTCCGATTGTCCCGACTGCCGCGGAAAGGGAAAGACCTCCTCGGAGAAGTGTCCCCGCTGCCGCGGAAACGGCAGACTCACCGTGGACTCCCACATCGACCTCAACGTGCCGAAAGGTATCGACGAGGGAATGAGGATCAGGGTCCCCAGCGCAGGTAATGCAGGATACAACGGAGGTCCCGCAGGGGACCTGTTCGTCGTGGTCCACGTGAAGGAGGACAAGAACTTCGAGCGTGACGGAGCGAACCTCTGGGCCGAAGTGACTACGACCTACCCCAGACTGGTCCTCGGAGGAGAGGAGACCGTGACCGCCATCGACGGCGACAAGGTCGCACTCACCATCCCCGCAGGAACACAGGTCGGAACGGTGCTAAGGATCCCTGGTAAGGGTCTTCCCAGGATGAACTCCTCGTCGAGGGGCGACATGATGATCCGTGTCTTCGTCAACGTCCCCAAGAAGGTCTCGGAAGAGGAGAAGGAGCTTTTGAGGAAGCTCGATTCTGATGCCGGAAAGGGTGCCAAGAAGGGCCGTAAGAAACTGTTTTGAAACGATTAGTTACTCCAATATATCCCAAGGGGGCCCGAAAGGGCCCTCACCCGGGATATAAGATCTGTTTTTACTTTTGGATCACGAACGTCCTTCGAGTAACTATTATAGTCAACTCGGCCATTGCCATCTCATACCCGAACGGTGCTTCAGCGCCGGCGAAGTCCGTAAGGATGTGATGAAGATGACCCAAGAGGCCCCTATCCCCGATGAAGTGCTGAAGGAGCACATGGATAGGATCAAGAGTTCTCCCGGGGAATGGATAGTCGCGATCCTCCTATCGGTACTCATACCCGGTCTGGGAGTGATCTATTTCGGAGAGATCAAGAAGGGTCTCAAACTGTTCTTCCTGGCCGCCGCCATATACGTTCTGGAGGCGGTCCTCTATGAGTTCATCCTTACGTCGGAGAACATCTTCATCCCTCTTCTTCACTCGATCGTATTGCTCGCATCCATAGTCGTATGGCTGTACAACGTGGTCGAGACGATCCGCCTCTATGAGGTAGACATGAAGCTGTGGTACATGAAGATCAGTGCCGCAGATAAGATCGAGATCCTGGACAAGGACCTCTCTGAGAGGGTGGACATCCTTCACATCGCCAAACTCGGGCTCTGGATCAGTGCCAAGTTGGATTTCATCAAGTTCAAGTTGGAGAGGGAAGAGAAGGAGAAGAAAGGATCCAATCTGGACCTTATGATGAGCGAACCGAAACGCGCCATCATCTACCTGTCCCTGATGGTCAGCATGACATTCGTCGCGACGAAGGTCAACTCGTTCCTGGATAAGATGTGGATCTCCAAGATAAGCGAGGAGGCGGTCTCGGCCATCTCCACAGTATCCCCTATCTATTCGGTGGTCGCCGCCATCGGAGTCGGAGTCGGTACCGGCGCATGCATCTGCATCTCGTATGCTCTTGGTAAGAAGGATTTCGACAGGTCCCAGAAGCTGGCGGATGCTTCGGTATTCCTTTCGATCCTCCTCTCGATTCCCACCGCATTGTTCCTAATCCTCTCGATAGATCCCATCGTATCCGTACAAGGACCGGAGATCACAGAGTTGGCCACACAGTACGTTATACCTCTTGCCATCGGTTGTCCCGCTATCATCCTTACAGGAGTGCTAGGCAGTTTGTTCAAGGCAGAAGGGGCCATGAAGATAATGACGTTTTGTTCCCTGCTGAGCATCCCGGTCAATGCGATTCTGACCCCTGTGTTCATCAATGTCTGCTGGTGGGGCATACTGGGAGCATCGGCCGCTACGGTATTGGGATCGTTGGTGTCGATGATCGCATCGTTCCATTACTTCAAGAAAGGCAATTATCATTTCAAGATCAGAATCAAGGCCCCTCAGTCCGCGGCCATCAGGGAGGTCCTTACCGTAGGCGGACCAAAGGCTGTGGAGGAAGTCCTCGGTGGCATTCTGATGCTCGCACAGACCGTCCTCGTTGCGGTCACAGCCGGATCGGCCGCTTTGGCCATCACCGGTCTGGGATTCGCTTTCCCGTATCTCATGACGACGATTCCGGATTCCATATCGGCAGGTTCCCAGCCGGTATGTTCCGCCCAGGCGGGAGCACACAATACAGATGTGATGAGGTCCTCTATGAGTTATTCGTTCAAGCTCATGATAGGGCTGTCCTTGATACCAACCATCGTCCTGCTCCTCTTTACCGAGCCTATATTGTCCATATTCGGCAATGGTAACACTGTAATGTCCGAGGATCTGGTGAACGCCACACGTATCTACGCGCTTGCCATACCGTTCTACCTCCTGCAGAGGATGTGCACCAACATGCTGCAGGTGGTCAGGAAATCCCATATCTCCGCACCGATCTATATCGGATTCGGAATACTCAGACTTGTTCTGATTGTACTATTCGTAAGCACGGCGATGGGAGCTGTCATAGTGGAATGCTCCATCTACCTCATGAGCGCCATCGTACTCGGTCTGGCCCTCATGTACTACGCCAAGACGTTCGATCCCGACAAGGTGGACGAGAATGCGGAGAAGAGGCTAGATCTGCTTGCCTCTTTGAGACCGATCAAGAAGACGGCGGATTCCTGAGAACTGTACCATAGAGGAGGTCAGAACACACAGGTCAATCATTCCGATAACAGGATTTCTGGATTCAACCATCTCTATAATAATATTATAAACCTCGATGCAAATCCCCATCCATGGGAAAATTCGTAGTTAAGAAGACATCGAACGATGGATACGCATTCACTATTGTTGCCAACAACGGAGAGGTTGTCGGAGTTTCACAGACATACAAATCCAAGGATGCAATGAACAACGGAATCGAGTCCGTCAGGAAGAATGTCTCAGTCGAGATCGAGGACCAGACCCTTGAGAACGTCGTCGAGAAGTCCTGCCCCAAGTGGGAGATCTACTTCGACAAGGCAAGGGAGTACAGGTTCAGGCTCAAGGCATCCAACGGTGAGATCATCCTCGCAGCTTCTGAGGGATACACCACCAGGGCCAGCGCCAAGAACGGTATCGAGTCCATCCAGAACAACATCGATTCCGAAATCGTAGAAGCGGAGTGATCCTCTTACAAATTTTTCACAGGGTTTTCGCCCTGTATTTTTGTTCATTTTCTCAGCAGTTCTGTCAGAACGTTGCCGATATCGCCGTCTATGCAGATGGACCTGTCAGATATCTCCTTGGGACAGTAGGTCTCGCCGAAGTTCAGGCAGACGTATCTCGACTGAGGATACTTCCACGTCCTGAACCAGAACGGGAACTTCACTATCACAGGTGTGTTCGATCCCACGCCCATCTCCAGATACAGGACATTCTGTCCTTCATGTCTGCGGAGGTAATCGGAATATCTTGCGGATGCTGCTCTCCAGCCGTCGTCCTCGACGAAGGTGTCGTCTGATCTGAGGTTCAGGGTCAGCGGTTTCCCGTCGTCGGGACATATCGGTATGAGGTCATGGTCTATGCTCATCCTCACACCGCTCGCGGGGATCGAGTATACTCCGGAATCATCCTTGATGAAGCCCTGTGATTCCAGCATCCTGCAGACATATCCCTCGTTGTCATATGTCCTCTTGTTCTTGGGATCGGTGCTCTGGAACAATCCGTAGTCCCCCTGGGTGTAGAAGAGCCTCTTCTTATCGAAACCCGCCCTCTGGAACTGGTGGTCAACATTGGTGGTGACCACGAAGTAGTCCTTTCCGTCGAGGACCGAGAGGAGATCCTTGTATACCGGTCTGGGGGGGTCGATGTAGCGGTTGAAGTAGATGTGTCTGCTCCACCAGGCCCACATGATCTCTGGAGAGGGGAACGGGAAGAATCCTCCCGAATACATGTCCGTTATCCCGTATTCCCTGTGGAAGTCGGAGAATATGGACATGAACCTCTCGCCGGAATATGTGAATCCGGCCGATGTGCTCAGTCCCGCCCCTGCGCCTACGACTATGGCATCGGCATCGTCGATAGCTTCCTTCAGGGACTGGATCGAACCGTGTCCCTTGGTCAGTTTCCTGTCGAGGAATCCGATGCACCTGGTGCCTTCGGCTATGGTCTCCCTGTATCCGTCCGGGATATCAGGATAGGATTTGTTCGTAGATCCGTCTATCTTTATCCAAGAAGACATTGAATATCGCCTTTTCAATTGAATCGTTGTTCTCAAGCCATTCTGTAACTGTTTCGACCGCGATCTCCGCTGCCCTCTCGTTGGGGAAGCGGAAGACACCGGCGGAGATGCAACAGAACGCCACGCTCTTCAGACCGTTGTCGTGGCACATGTCTAGGACGTTGGTATAGCACTGTGCCAGCAATCTCTCGTCCTCTTTGGTCAGGGTATTATAGATTATGGGCCCCACCACATGGACCACCTTCTTTGACGGAAGGTTATACGCATCCGTGAGCATTGGTACCGAGGTGGGCTGTTCGTAATCCTTACCGTAGATATTCCTGAGGGATGTCATTTGACGGTTGCATTCCATCCTCAGCTGCATCCCGGAATAGGTGTGGATGCAGTTGTCTATACATGCATGGCAGGGCTGGAAGCAGCCGAGCATTTGGGAGTTGGCAGCATTCACTATGGCATCGCAGTCAAGTGTGGTTATGTCGCCCTGCCAAAGGGCGATTCTGCCTGCCGAGGGGATATCGCTCCCGAGTGATTCTTCCACCGTGGGGATGCCATCGGTACGGTTCACACCTCTCTCCGAGTTCCTCTCCTTGAGATATGTGTCCTGGATCCTGAGCAGATCGTCTGGTATGGGCGAAGGATTCCTTACGTTCATGTACGCACGCAGGAGCATCCTCCTGCCGTCGTCATTGTCGGGCACGCCTGTGAAGGTCATGCGGGATTCCTGCTTCATCCTTTCCAGGAACGGTCCAAGATACTCTTCAGAACTCATGATGACTCCTTATCCTTTCCGAAGTTCTGGATGTTCAGGCCATGGATGCCAGTGTTGCACCCTTATCGAAGACGGTCTTGAGTTCCTGAGGGAAGACCTTCTCCCTCCTCTCGTACCTCTACTCTCTGTCGAACAGGGTCCAGTTGAACTTGCTGTAATCCCTTACCTGCTGTGTCTCTCCGGATACGAAGATCTCCGTCCGGCCCAAGAATTTGTTCAATACGTCCTTGTATACGCATTCTCCCTTGTGGGCATCCCTCTTGCATCCGAAACATGAGATGCATCCTGTGAAATTATCCAACTTGTAGAGATTGAATTTGATCACTTTTGCTCCCTTGGATTGGGCTCCTTTCGCGGCCTCGTCTATGAGCATATCGGTGTTCCATCCGTTGCGGGGGCTCCCGTTGATGGCCACTATCTTTGTCATAGAACTTGGGATGTAATCGCTGGTTAAAAAGAACACAGCTGAGGTTTCAGGAACACCGACCGATACCACATCATATCGTTCCTGGTACACGCGGTATCGGAGGGTCTGAATAGATATTATCAGGCTTCGGATCCAGATTTCTTCTTGGGGGTGTGTGCCCAGACCATGACGGCACGAGCCGCAGGCTGTGCGATCAGCATCTCCACCCAGAACGCAATGCAGAAGTTCCTGGGCCAGATGAGGGGCCAGTTCTCCAGAAGACCGACGACATCCACTCCGGGACCGCCCATCAGGGAACCTATGGCCTCACCGACGAGTCCTCCGACGAATGTTAGGATCACGGACATCAGTGTCACGCAGGCGGCGATGTTCAGTACTATGCGGGAATTCACGCTGTCGTTCGGACCGGCGATTTTGTTGACGACCTTTCCTGCGATGTGTCCCACTAATGTATTGGCAAGGGTGAATGCGATGAGGAACATGACCGGCCATATGACTATGTACTGCATCACGAACTCATCGAAATTGTCGAAAGTGTATCCCATGTTGTCGAAAACGTTGTATCCACCTATCAGCAGGGAGGATATCGATGCGATGACGCAACCGTATACGATTCCTTCCCTCGGGTTGTGTGGCAATCTATTATCCATACTAATCACCTCGGAAAAATCGCACTGTTTCCGCCCAAGGCTTTCGTTTTTACGTGGATTCCAGACGGGCCGAAGTATGTAACAGATATAAAACTTGGTAATCCTAAGATATTAGATGTGCAAACTGACACCCTTCTGAAAGGGATTTCCCAGGCCTTCCGACCCGGGATGATGTACAATGGATCACAATCCGACGACAGAGTACTGGCACATCACCAGTATAGGTCTTATTGCGTACCTTCCTGTATCTTAGCTCTCATACTATGTATGCAATCATAGAGGGTGGTCGAGGACATCTCCTTCTCGACCTTGCTCACCATACCCGAATGCATCTCGTTCAGCACCGGACCGATGAGCCTTCCCACGATGCACTCGTCGTTCGGGTTCCTGTGGATCTCGAACAGTCTGATGTTATCGGTCTCGTTGACGGCCTTGTATATCCTGAGCATCGAAAGGTCCTTGGGATTGACCTTGAGCGAGAATCCCCTGCTGCCCTGGTTGCTGTCGATGATGTCGTCCTTCTTGAACAGCCCCGCTATCTTGCGAATATGGCTGGCATTGGTCCCCACGCTGACCGCAATCTTCTCCGAGGACATCAGTTCCTCCGCCTCGGATATCAGGATCAGCATATGGATGGCCGATGAGAAGCGGGTGTCCTCCATCATTCCACCTTGTACGATACGATGTATTCCACGTTATCGGGAACTTCGAATCCGGGATCCTCGGTGAAGAACGCACCGTTCTTGCCCTCTTCCTTCATGGTGAGGTCGAAATGGCACAGTGCTATACCGACGTCGACCTTCTGGATGTCGCCGAGGGGGCTGTCTCTCATGGTCCTGTTCTCGTAGAAATGCACCTTTCCGTCCGCGACCACGACACGCCAGGGCTGCTTGTTGGCTGCGGAGGGTGCCCAGCGGGCCATCTCCAGAGCTTTCTGATAGATGTCTGCATCATCCTCGGTCAGAGGATTTCCGTAGGAACCGGAGAAGAAGATCTCCTTGAACGGTTTGCGCTGATCCGCTTTGAGTCCCTTGCGCATTACGGCCTCCTTGATGGAATGCTTCTTCGCGGGGTAACCGAGAGGGCTTCCGGCAGGCATGACCTCATCGGGTCCTACCTCCATGGCCTTCTCGAACTCCTCGCGGTTCAGGGATGCCGCGAGCATGACGGTGCCGACACCGAGGGACAAGGCGAACAGGCATGCCTCCTCGAAGGCATACCCGTATGCGATCTCGCAGTTCGGCGTTCCGCGTTTCATCTTCGCCACAAGGTAGAGGGCCTCTCCGTTGATCACTGCGCTGGAGAGGCCGTGCACCTTGGGGTCGAGGATCCTGAATTCTATCGGTACCCCGAAAGGATTCTCGGATGATGCGATGTGCTCTTTGAGCTTGTTCAGATCCTCTTCTTTCAGAGGTCTTCCGTCGAAGGTCCTTACGCTGGTCCTCTTCCTGATGATTTTTTCGATACTGTTCATGTTAATCTATTGTATCTGTATTAGATACAAGTACAAATTGTTGATTCCTTAATTAATTCGTGTGGAAATGATAGATAATATATTAGCAAAATGTAAAAAATATCTATAAATAGATAAAATATTATCTGGAAATATGAAACCTTACCTTGAGCTGAGCGACATTTTCCAGGAGAAATCCATGGATCAACGGATGATCGAGTTGGCCTCAAGATTCAAGGTGTACCGTAAGAAGGCCAAACTGACGCAGCTGCAGCTGGCAGACAGAAGTGGGGTATCTTACGGAACGATAAAGCGCTTCGAGCGGACCGGGAAGATTTCTTTGGAGAGTCTCTGGATGCTGACATCAGCACTTGGATGTGACGATTAGCTGGACCAACTATTCAGCAGTCCTGCTCTGACTGCGGATGATCTGAGGGGATGAAATGGATCTGACCGTCAAATATTCAGGAAAAGAGGTCGGCCGTCTGAGATACGAATCCGGTGCCGCTTATTTTGCTTACAGCAAAGAATGGCTCAGGGAGGGATTCTCGATATCTCCGCGTTCGTTGCCGTTGGAGGACAGACTGTTCAAGGGCAGAATGAACTATTTCGAGGGAATGCCGGGCGTGTTCGCGGATTCGCTTCCTGGCGGATGGGGCAGGTTCGCGGCTATCAAGGCACTTAGAAGAAAAGGGATAGACTATCAGAATCTGAATCCTCTGGAAAAGCTATCATACATCGGGAAGGGTGGTGCAGGGGCATTGTACTATGAACCGGCAAGTTGTGATTGGGAATCACTCCCGATTCAGGATACGGATGCCATGTACAGTGAATGCATGTCTATGATGGAGGATAGCCCGGCCGATCTGGATGACATATTCAGGAGAGCGGGATCCACCGGAGGCGCAAGACCCAAGATCAACGCCATGATGGACGGTAGCGAGTGGATCATCAAATTCCGCGAACGTTATGATCCGAAAGGCATCGGAAGGATGGAGTATGAATACAACCTAGCAGCGAAGAGATGCGGGATCGATGTCCCGGAATGCCGTCTCCTCCATTCGGAGATTTGCGACGGCTATTACGCTACAAAGAGGTTTGACAGGGATGGAGGGAGAAGGATACACATGATGTCCTTGGCAGCCCTTTTGGAAACCCCGACGGACATCCCTCTGTTGGATTATGTTTCGTTCCTCCAGGCCACCAGATACATCACCCGTTCTCAGGAAGAGGTGATGAAGGCCTACCGTCTCTCGTGCTTCAACGTGCTCGCAAAGAACTACGACGATCACCCTGGTAACTTCTCCTATCTCTATTCGGATAAGGATGGCAGGTATGTTCTGTCCCCAGCATATGATCTTACAAGACCCTCGAATATGAGAGAGCACCACATGACATGTGCAGGGAACCCGCTTCCCGGAGAGAAGGAACTGCTCATACTGGCATCTGAGATGAGGATACCGAAAGGACAGGCCGATGAGGTGATATCGCTTGTCAGGGAAGTGGTGGCAGAGGATTTGGGAGAATGGCTGTGATTTCATACAACCGCTGATAAATGGATTCGTTTAACATCCGAGGTACTGTTCTCGGCAGGATATTCTTGGAAAGGGGATTTACTAGATTGTAAAATAAGGGGTTTCGGCCCCGAAGGGCCGATAAGGATATTCATTCCTTGTTCTCGATGTCGATGAGCTCTTTGGTCTTGCTCATGTGGACGATCTTGAAGCGGTATCCGATGATGGCCGCTACAATCAGGACGATGGCTCCCACAGAGAATGCACCTGCGACTGCGTTGGTGAAGACGAACTTGATCGCTTCATCAAATCCTTCGCCGAGGTGCTCGAGGATTCCGACTCCCTCGCTGGCCCACTCGGTGATGCCCTTCTCGATGGCATAGTAGCTGATTCCGAGGCTGACCAGCATGGTGTAGATACTCGATCCGATGGTGGATCCGATGTTCCTGAACAGCGATACGACGGAGGTGGTCATTCCCACTTCGGAATCGTCACAGCTGTTCTGCACACAGGCCATCAGTGATGCCATGAGACATCCGACACCGAGACCGAACACGAACTCGGAGACTGCCAGCTGGATGACGGAGAAGTCTGTGATGAAGGACATGCCCACCATTCCGATGGCCATGAATACGGGACCTGCGAAGATCCAGGGCTTGTAACCTGTCTTCTCGACACTCTTTCCTGCGATGGATGAGGTGAGTGCCATACCGAAGATCATGCACAGCATGAAGAGTCCGGCGTTGATGGCGCTGTATCCCTCGATCTTCTGAAGGAACATGGATGTGAACAGTTCGTCACCGATCATCGAGAAACCGAGCAGGAAGAGCAGAATGGATGCCGACCTCACTGTGGGGTTCTTAAGCACATGGGGTGCGATGATGGGCTCCACAGCTGTGGATTCTACCCTGACGAGCAGGATGATGATGGCGATCATTACGAAGATCATGGCAAGGGACTCGATGCTTACGACATCGAATGCGGTTCCGAACATCTGGAAGTAGATGATGAAAATGATTAGAAGAATAGAGATCAGAGCGATTCCCTTGAAGTCGATGAAAGGCTTCTCCTGCATGTTGGCAGGCATGGGGAACTTCTCTCTGCACATGTAGAGAGAGATCAGAAGGAGCGGGATGTTGATGGCGAATGCGAAGTGCCATCCGGGGATGCCTGCGATTTCCATAGTCGCAAGTGTTCCTCCAATCAAAGGACCGACACCGAATCCGATTCCGAACAGGGCACCGAGTGCTCCCTGCATCTTTCCCCTCTCCTCCGGGGGATAGAGGTCAGCGATGAGAGCTGTTGCAACGGGTATGATGATACCTCCGGCCATACCTTGGATGGCACGGGCGAGGATCATGACCTCCATGCTGATCCCGATTGTAGCGACGATTGAACTCAGAAGGAAGAGTACGAGTCCGATCATAAGCAGTTTCTTTCTTCCGTACAGATCCGATAACTTTCCGGATATCGGGATCATGATTGTCTCAAAGAGCAGATAGCCCATTGTGAGCCACGGAAGGAGGCTCGTGTTGTTGAAAGAATTACCGATCTCGGGACCGCATGTGGTCGTGATGGATCCGTCGAAACACGCTACCAGCATAGCGAGTGCGACTCCGATCATGATCTTGTTACGGCTGCCGGGATCGATATTCTCGTGAGTCAGAATATCATCTGTCATGAGTGTGGGTATTATTAAACTACAATAAAATCATAACTATGCTCAAAAATCGTGTATTTCCTACAGTCGTCCCAATGCGAGTCGATATCCGGTTCCTAATAGATCCTCATTCTCAGCACACGTGGGTAATCATTCCCACTTCAGTTTATAATCGGTCAATACATAGGACATGTGCCAGTTATAAAGAGTGGAAGAGCCTGATATGTACTCGTCACAAGTGACTTCCGCTTTGTAACGGACGCAGGTGTCGGCATCCCTGTAGTCGGTCATATCGAGCTTATTGCCGGCGTCATCCGTCAGGACCGATTCGATAATCAGGATACGTTTGGTCCCCCATCGGGTCTCCATTGTAGATGTCCTATATTCGTCATACTTGATCGTCTTGCTTTGGGTGATAGTTTTTTCCACAATCTGCGTCTCCATGTGGATCTCGCCCGTCACAAGATCGGAAGAGCACACGTCTGAACTCCAGTCACGGCTACATCTCGTATG
>CALAVG010000129.1 GCA_937892275.1 uncultured Methanomicrobiales archaeon
CTAGTCTCACGGAGGAAGGTGTAAACATTGAGATTCATCCCGATATCATCGGAATTCAACCTGTAAGACCATCTCTCGTCACCAAGCTTCTCTCTGTAATCCAATCTGTAATCCGGAAACTCCCGTATTATACAGGATACCTTTCCGAACATCAGAAGTCCCGCACGTGTAGGGTGCAGACCTGTTGAATCCTTTGAAACTGCACCGAGTGTTATCAGGACCTCATCTAAAGGTCCGTTTATCCAAGAATTGCTATGATTCCTCTGACGTAATATCCTCAGATATTCATCCACATCCTCCATGACGAGACAATCGTAACCAGGTATCTCGGTCAGAGGTTCATTGTCGGAATCTGTTTCGAACGAATCCCTAAGCATTGATCTGATCTCGCCGATCTTACATCTGAAATCACCCTCGTGATTGCGCTTATACGTCTCACGATCCATGTTCCCATTGAGATAAACAGGCTTCTCACGACGGTCGGCACGAGGCACATGGATCGTCATAACGATCTTTCCGTCAACATCCACCACACTGACATCGTTGCTGTTCAGCAAATTCACACTAACCTTTGCAGGATTGTTCAAAGTGTCCCAGAGGACCTTGCTGTAATGTGCTGGATCCTCAATCCCCGTAACTGATAATTCCTTTGTGAACTCATCCTCGGAAACTCCGAGGATCACAACTCCGCCCTCCGTATTGGCAAAAGATGAATATGTTTCCCAGAAATCACGTGGAATACCGCACAATGCTGCTTTGTACTCCACGGTCAAACCTTCTGGACCATATCTCGATAGGAATTCTGATTCAGAGACCATGGATTGTCATAATCCATCAAAGTATTTAAGAATGGTATCTGAAAAATGAATAAATCATCGCCAAATAGTTGTATTTAGTAGCCAAAATACCTAAATTACTCGCCAAATATCATACGTATCTCGCCACAGCCCTTACCGTCTGAGAATAATTCAAACCTCCGAACATCCACCATAACAGAATAGAACAACATCCAGAATGGCAACAATCCCTTTATCCATCCTATTCCATCCTCCGCTTATGTCGAAGGTGATCATGAATCACGGGGCCGGAGGAGAGCTCATGCAGGAGTTCCTCGGCAAGCACATCACTAGCCACTTCCCTAAGATGAAAGCGGAGGTACCACTCGATTCCATGGACGATTCAGCCGTAGTGGACGATGTCGTTTTCACCATCGACGGACATACCGTGAAACCATTGTTCTTCCCCGGAGGGGACATCGGAAAGATCTCCGTATCCGGTACCGTCAACGATATCTCGGTCATGGGTGCCACACCCATCGCACTGGCCTGTTCCGTCATAATCGAAGAGGGACTCGACATCGATATCGTCGACAAGGTCATGGCCAGCATGGGTAAGACAGCAGAGGACTGCGGAGTGCCTATAGTCACCGGCGATACTAAAGTAGTGGAGGCAGGTGCCATCGACCAGATGGTCATGTCGACATCCGCGGTGGGAAAGAGATCCCCATACCTTGATTCCAATCTAGCCAAGGCCGCAGAATACAGGAAGGTCGAGAACAGATGGTGTACTGACTCCAGCGTGAGGCCCGGAGATGCCATCATCGTATCCGGTTATGTCGGCGACCACGGAGTATCGTTATTGTCGTTCCGCGAAGGATACGGATTCGACGCGGATCTCCAGAGCGATGTGGCACCCTTGAACAAGATGATCGCCGAAGGACTAAAGGTCGGAGGCGTCGTTGCCATGAAGGACCCGACCAGGGGAGGATTAGCAAATACCCTAAACGAGTGGTGCTCCAAATCACACGTCGGTATGGAGATCAACTATGCCGACATTCCCCTGAGAGATGCCGTGGTGAACGGATGCGACCTTCTCGGTATAGATCCGCTGAGCATCGGCAATGAGGGTAAGGCCGTCATCGGAGTCGTTCCAGAAATGGCGGAAGAGGTCCTCAAGGCACTCAGGAGGACACCCGAAGGAAAGGATGCAGCGATCATCGGTTACGCCAACGACGGACCCAAGAGAGTAATCCTCAAGACAGAGATCGGCGGAAAGAGGATACTGGAAGCCCCTGCAGGGGACCCCGTACCCAGGATCTGCTGATCAGATATCTCTGATCGCATCCTTCATTGATCTTGAGAAATCACCTATATGAGCAGGGGCATCCCTGCCGTATTTCTCTAGGAGCCTTACGATAGCGGAGCCCACGATGACACCGTCCGCGTGAACGGCCATTTTCCTAGCCTGCTCCGGATTGGATATGCCGAACCCTACCGCAATCGGGGTGTCGGAGTTCTCCTTGATGATCCTCGCGATGGAACCGAGGTCAGTGGTTATCTCTGATCTTGTTCCGGTGACCCCAAGCGATGACACCAGGTATATGAATCCATTTGCCCGCTTGGCTATCATGGAGATACGGTCGGCCGATGTTGGTGCGACCATGGAGATAAGTGCCAGACCCTCCTTTTCACATGCAGGTGCGAAGTCCTCGCGCTCCTCATAGGGTACATCGGGCAATATGAGCCCCTTGATACCTACATCTTTGCAACGCTTGACGAAACGCTCCGTTCCGTATGAGAAAACCACGTTCGCATATGTCATGAACACCATTGGTACCCTTACCTCGCTGCGCATGCTCTCTAGCATTGAGAATATCATATCTGTAGTCACACCGCCCGACAGGGCACGGGTGTTCGCAGCCTGGATCACAGGACCCTCCGCAGTGGGATCGGAGAACGGTATACCGAGCTCTATCAGATCGGCACCGTTGTCCTGAAGGGACATTATCACGGATCTGGTGGTATCCAGATCGGGATCGCCGCAAGTGACGAAAGCGACAAATGCCTTGCCGTTCGCGAATGCATCCGAGATCTTAGTCATGGATATCCTCCCCTCTGTATCTGGCGATGGCCGCCACGTCCTTGTCACCGCGTCCCGAGACCGTGATGACTATGATGCTGTCCTTCGGCATCCCGGGAACGACCTTCATCGCATATGCAAGCGCATG
This sequence comes from uncultured Methanomicrobiales archaeon, assembly GCA_937892275.1. Classification (GTDB taxonomy): domain Archaea; phylum Thermoplasmatota; class Thermoplasmata; order Methanomassiliicoccales; family Methanomethylophilaceae; genus Methanoprimaticola. The sequence continues at coordinate 3,008 of CALAVG010000129.1, forward strand.
CGACGATTCGATGGCTGGGATTATCCCCTCCTTCCTCGAAAGGTACTCGAATGCCTGCACGGCCTCCTCATCCGTTATTGCCACGTACTTCGCCCTGCCGAGATCGTGCAACCATGCATGCTCCGGTCCGATTCCGGGATAATCGAGACCGGCCGATATGGAATATACGGGCGCGATCTGTCCGTATTCGTTCTGACAGAAATATGACTTCATGCCATGAAATATACCGAGCTTTCCCGTGTTTATGGTGGCCGCTGTCTCGAATGTATCTATGCCCCTTCCGGCGGCTTCACATCCGACCAATTCGACCTTCTCGTCCTTGATGAAATCGTAGAATGTACCGATGGCGTTGCTCCCTCCGCCAACACAGGCGATCAGCATGTCGGGCAGTCTGCCCTCCTTCTCCATCATCTGCCGTCTGATCTCCTTGCCTATGACGGATTGGAAGTCGCGGACGATAGTGGGGAATGGATGAGGGCCCATGACGGAACCAAGGCAGTAATGCGTATCGTCTATGCGTGATGTCCATTCGCGCATGCATTCAGATACTGCATCCTTCAGTGTTCCCGTTCCCGACTCCACGCCGCGGACCTCTGCTCCCAGAAGCCTCATGCGGTATACATTCAGGGCCTGTCTCTCCATGTCCTCTACGCCCATGTAGACGAGACACTCCATACCAAGGAGTGCTGCAGCAGTGGCTGTGGCCACTCCGTGCTGTCCTGCACCGGTCTCTGCTATCAGACGGGTCTTTCCCATCTTCTTCGCCAATAACGCCTGACCGAGGACGTTGTTGATCTTGTGAGCGCCAGTATGGTTGAGATCCTCCCTCTTGAGATAGATCTTCGCCCCGCCCAGATCCTTCGTCATCCTCTCGGCGAAGTACAGACGGCTGGGACGGCCTGCATACTCGTTCAGGAGATCGTTCAGCTCCCTGTTGAAATCCGGATCATCCTTGTAGCGGTTGTACGCCTCCTCAAGCTCTATGACGGCGTTCATCAGGGTCTCAGGGATGTACTGTCCTCCGTGCACCCCGAACCTTCCATTTGGGTTTGTCATCTCTCTGCCTCCATCTCATAATCCGCGGCTCTGACCGCGGCAACGAATCTTATCATCTTCGAGCTATCCTTGGACCCTTCAGACTCGATGCCCGAACTCGTGTCCACTCCGTACGGACGGGTCATACGGACCGTCTCCCCGACGTTGTCCGGAGTGAGCCCACCCGCGATAAAAATACTGCGCCCGATACCTTTCAACAAAGAAAGGTCAAACGTCTCTCCCGATCCCCTTCCGGGATCGATCAGAACCAGGTCGGCGGATGTATCCTGCGCCGCAGTAATCTGGTCATGTGTAATGCCGAACGACTTGATGATAGGAACTCCGAGCCTGCCCCTCAACGCTTGGATGTATCCCTCATCCTCGGAACCATGGAGCTGGATCATGTCGAATCCTGCATAATCGGCTATTCCTATGACCTCTTCGATGTCCTGGTCAACGAACACACCAACAGAGAGGATGCTGTCGGACAGTCCTTCCACCATCTCCCTGGCCAATTCCTTTGTGATAGTCCTGCGGAAGCCCGAGGCCATTATCATCCCTGCCATATCAGGTCCGGCCTCATTGGCCGAACGTATGTCATCAAGGGAGCGCAGCCCGCAGAGCTTCACCATGGTCATATCCCGCACCTCAGAGCCTGTAGCTTCGCGACCTTGTCATCGGCCCTCATGAGCGCCTCTCCTATCAGTACGGCATCGACCCCTTCGTCCTCGAGCCTCTTCACATCGCTCCTGTCCTTGATTCCGCTCTCTGCTACGAACAGTATCCCTTCCGGGACCGAACGGCGAAGCCTGAGACAGTTCGAAGGGTCGACGGTGAAATCGCGCAGATTGCGGTTGTTGACACCGATGATCCTCGCACCTTTGTCAACGGCGATCTGCAATTCCGAATCGCCATGGACCTCCACCAATGCGGAAATCCCGAGTTCATCGCAGAGCTCGATGTACCTCTTCAGCTCATCGCCGGATAGGATCGACGTGATCAGCAGGATTGCGGATGCCCCGGCCGCCTTGGCCTCATATATCATATACTCATCCACGACGAAATCCTTACGGAGCAACGGCACATCCGCCGCCACGGCTATCTCCTTCAGATACCTGATGTCTCCAAGGAAACGGGTGGGTTCCGTCAGAACTGAAATACAGTCAGCTCCGGCCGAAACGTAATCGCACGCAATCCCGACTGGGTCGAACTCTTCCGATATTATGCCCTTTGAAGGGGAAGCCTTCTTGACCTCGCATATGAACGAGATGCCTTCGGATCTCAAGGCCCTTTCGAAAGGGAAACTTCTATCGCAAGCTCTCTCGAGGGCTCTCTCCTTCATCTCCTCCAATGAGACAATGGCCTTGTTCTCGGCCACCCTCTTACGCGCGGAATCGGAGAGTTCGGTCAGGATGTCCTTCATCTGTTACTTGCCACCTTGTAGGCGTCGAACAGCTTCATCGCCGAACCGTCATCGATGAGCTTGGCCGCGAGTTCCACTCCGTCTGCGAAGGATGATGCTTTCCCGGCGCAGTACAGTCCAGCACCGGCGTTCATGAGCACCACGTCGCGCTTGGGTCCTGTTTTTCCGCTCAGAATATCCAATGTGATATAGGCGTTCTTCTGAGGTGTATCTCCTTCCACATCCTGTTTGAAGGCCCTTTTGAAACCGAAATCATCCGGCGATACCTTGTACGTCTCGTACTTGTCCCCGCAGAACTCGCATACGGATGTCGTGTGAGAGATCGATATCTCATCCAGCTTGTCATCGCCGTAGACCACCATACCTTTCTTCACACCCAACGTCGAGAGCACCCTGGCAAGAGGTTCCAAAAGCGTGGGCGAATAAACTCCCATGATGTGGTATGCCGGATGCACAGGGTTGGTAAGGGGACCGAGGATGTTAAACACCGTCTTTATCCCCAGCTCCTTCCTGATCTCCCCGACGTACTTCATCGACGTATGGTAGTCCTGCGCGAAGAGGAAGCAGATGCCTACCTCCTCCAACAGTGAGTTGACCTTCTCCGGGTTCTGATGGATGTTTATCCCCAGGGCTTCAAGGACATCTGCGGCTCCGCTCTTAGACGATGCCGCACGGTTCCCGTGTTTCGAGACTTTGGCCCCCGATGATGCGATCACCATGGATGCCGTTGTCGAAATGTTGAAGCTGTTGGAACCGTCTCCTCCCGTACCTACGATCTCGACGGTGTCGAATTTCTTCTCGATCGGTTTTGCATGGTCCCTCATCGCAGCTGCACTACCTGCTATCTCCGAGATGGTCTCGGTCTTTGTGCTCTTGGTGGAGAGTGCCGCGAGGTATGCTGCATTCTGGACCGGGGATGTCACTCCCGACATAATCTCGTTCATCACAGCGTAGGCCTCATCGTAACTGAGGTCCTGCTTATCGACTATCTTCTTTATTGCATCAGATATCATTTATGACCCTCCTTCTAACAGATCCGATAAAGTTCTCCATCATCCTGGCGCCGTCGGGCGTCATAATGGATTCCGGATGGAATTGAAGACCGTGGACCGTACCTTCCGCGGACATGACGGCCATGACCTCTCCGTCATCCGCCGTAGCGGGGACGATGAGCGACCCGGGTATCGTTCCCGGATCCGCCGCCAATGAATGGTAGCGTGCGACGAGGATCTCCGAAGGGAGACCTTCGAACATCGAATCCTTCCCATCTATGCTGATTATGGACTGCTTCCCGTGCATCATCCTCTTGGCGTATGTGACGGTGGCGCCGAATGCCATACAGATGGCCTGATGGCCCAGACAGATGCCTAGGATGGGATACTTGCCCTTGAGCCTCCTGATCATGTCCACACAAACGCCAGCATCCTCTGGGCGTCCGGGTCCGGGCGATATGACTATCATCTCGGGCGACAACCTGTCTATGTCCTCCACAGAGAGCTCGTCGTTCCTGATCACCTTGATATCGGGTTCTATGGAACCGATAAGCTGATACAGGTTGTAGCTGAAGCTGTCGTAATTGTCGATGAGAAGTATCATTGCGTCCCCTCCGCACTCTTCAGGGCATCAATGACCGCCATGGCTTTGTTCAGACACTCCTGATACTCATTCTCGGGAACGGAGTCGGCGACAATCCCTGCACCGCTGCGTACGAAGACCTTGCCGTTCTTCTTGTATGCGATGCGTATGGCGATGGCCGTATCCAGGTTGCCCGAGAAATCGATGTATCCGATCGCCCCCCCGTAGATTCCGCGCTTGTTGTCCTCCAGATCGTTGATGAGCTGACAGGCCCTAATCTTCGGAGCCCCGGACAACGTTCCCGCAGGGAGTATTGAGTCAATAGTGTCGAGCGCATCCACATCGTCCCTGATCTCTCCCCTCACGGTGGAACCGATATGCATGACGTGAGAGAACCTCTGTATGCTATGATACTTCTCCAGATGAACGCTCCCGAACTTGGATATCTTACCGATGTCGTTCCTTCCCAGGTCCACCAGCATGTTGTGCTCTGCCAGTTCCTTCTCGTCCGAGAGCAGGTTCCTCTCGAGCTCGAGATCCTCTTCGGGCGTCCTTCCCCTACGGCGTGTCCCTGCCAGAGGGAATGTGTGGACGATGCCGTCCTCCAGTTTGACCAGGGTTTCAGGTGAAGCACCGGCGACCTCCATGTCGGAACCGGAGAAGTAGAACATGTACGGGGAAGGATTGGATCTCCTCAGGTGGTTGTACACCGGGAGGAGACTTCCTTCGAAATCGGCTTCAAGACGGTTGGACAGGACTATCTGGAAGATATCTCCCTCGCGTATGTGCCCCTTTGCCGTCTCCACCATATAGCAGAAACGCTCCTTGTCGAACATCGCCCTGATGTCCGATCCAAGATGTCCGGAGATGCCCTTTTTGCGGTTACCTTTCAGTATGAGATCCCTCATGGCCTCGAGCTCCAGCATAGCTCTGTTGTAGGAAGTTTCGTAATCCTTCAGACGGACATTGGAGATCAGAAGGATACAGTTCTCGTAATTGTCGAAGACGATCAGCTTATCGAACAGCATTAGGTCGACATCCTGGAAATCCTCGGAATCCTCAGCGTCGAGCTTCAGCGTGGGTTCGGAGTATTTCAGATAATCATACGAGAAATAACCCACAAGACCTCCGGTGAATGACGGGAATCCGGGCACTCTGTATCCTCTGTAGTCCTCAAGGACCTGGCGGATGTACCTATCGGGATCGTCCGTATCTATCTTCAGATCGCCGACCACCATATGCCCGTTCTTGCATGTGACCGACAGTTTGGGATCGTATCCCAGGAAAGAGTAGCGCCCCCATGAGCGATCCTGTTCCGCACTTTCCAGAAGGAAGCAGTGGCTGGATACGTTCATCAGAATCTCTGCGACAATGCTTGGCTCCAGTCCCCTCCTCTCCAATCTCATGCAGAGGGGACAGATATCGTAGGATCCCTGTTCCGCTATTCTCTTGACCTCATCCAGAGTCGGCTCCATTTTAACCCTCCAATGTACTTTTCTATACATTGTTGTATATTTTATTTAATTGTTTGAATTAATCATCGTATAAATAAATTAAGTATAATTTTGTTAAATATTGTATCTTTTAATACAATAATGAATTTCATTATACATCAAAACTCCCAAGATAGTTCGAACTAATACCTCAATTTAGTATTCAAATAGACTTTAATGTATATTATAATACATTACTGAACAATATAATTATATATCCATCTTTTTTGCCCTAAAACATGGCAATACCGAAAGATGCAAGAATCAATCTGTCGCCAGAGGACATCCCCAAGAGATGGTACAATCTGGCATCCGACCTACCCGACCTGAAACCCCCTCTAAATCCCGGAACCGGCGAAATCGCCAAGCCCTCGGATTTTGAGCCGATCTTCTGTAAGGAGATCATCAAGCAGGAAGGCAGCACGGAGCGCTACATAGACATCCCCGAGGAGGTCCGCGACAACCTGATCTACCTCAACAGACCTGCACCCCTGCAGAGGGCCTACAGGCTTGAGAAGTACCTCAAGACACCCGCGAAGATCTACTTCAAGAGGGAGGACATGAGCCCCCTCGGAAGCCACAAGGGTAACACAGCACTGGCACAGGCGTATTACAACGCTGAGGCCGGTATCCACACCCTGACCACCGAGACCGGTGCGGGACAGTGGGGAACCGCTCTCGCCATGGTATCCAACCTCTACGACCTGGACACCACCGTCTTCATGGTCAAGGGAAGTTTCATGGCAAAGCCCCTCAGGAAGACGATCATCAACACCTATGGTGCGAAGATCTACGCCTCGCCCAGCGAGTACACCGAATTCGGAAAGAAGGTCCTCAAGGAGCACCCGGATACATCCGGATCGTTGGGAATCGCCATCTCCGAAGCATGCGAGCTGGCAGCGAAGGACCCGGGAACGAACTACTCCCTCGGAAGCGTACTGAACCACGTCATGCTGCATCAGACCGTCATCGGACAGGAGACCATGCAGCAGATGGAGATCGGTGAGATCACCCCCGACTACGTCGTGGCATGTACCGGCGGAGGATCCAACTTCGGAGGTATGGTGTTCCCGATGCTCGGAAAGAAGATCAGAGGCGAAGGATTCAAGGACACCCAGTTCGTCGCTGTTGAGCCCAAAGCGGCCCCCAGTCTCACGAAGGGAGAGTTCAAGTACGACTTCGGAGACACCGGAGGATTCACCCCCTTGCTGATGATGTACACCCTCGGAAGCGAGTTCATACCCAACGCTATCCACGCAGGAGGACTCAGGTACCACGGAATGTCCCCCTTGGTATCCGCAGCATACGACTCCGGAATGATCTCGGCCAGATCATACGACCAGACCGCGACCTTCGAGGCAGGACTGCTGTTCGCAAGGACCGAAGGTATCATCCCCGCACCGGAATCCTGTCACGCACTGAAGGGAGCCATCGACCTGGCACTTGATGCGAAGGCCAAGAACGAGGAGAAGACCATCGTGTTCTGTCTCTCCGGACACGGTCTGCTGGACCTGTACGGATACGAGCAGTACATGGACGGAACCCTTCCGTCCTCGGATATCGAAGGCTGAAACCAATTCTCTTCCTCCCCTCCGGGGGAGGATTCTATCACTCTTTTGATCTTTATCTTCGCTTTCTAGGAATCGATATCCTCTCAGTAATTGAATACAATAATCATACTCAAGGAGATGAGGAATGGATAATAAACCTAAACTTCACCTCCAATATTACTGATAATTCCATATTTCACCAGATAGTATCGTGATATGATACTTGTTGGAGAAATCATCCGTCTAATGTCTAGATACAAAGAATACTAAAAAGGGTTGGAGGCCCAACCCCATGTTTCCATCGGCTCAGACCTCCACGAGCCTTCCGCCTTGTATGGTCGACTCGGTTATCGTCTCGATCTCCGTGATGTAATCGATCACCGAGTAATTGATCTCGACAAATTCCTGCCCCTTGTATTTGGTGAGATATTCGTGACCGTCCCCGCCTCCGGCGAGATAATCCGTCGCTGCCAGCTTGTAGGTCGCATCCTTATCGATTTCCTTTCCATCCTTTGTTATCGAAACGATCTCATAACCTCCGTCGACGGCTTTGTACGTCACAGTCATACCAGAGAACTGAAGGAATCCTCCGTCATCCTTCTGAGCAAATGATTGCTTCATCGCATCCCAGAGGACAGACCCCGGGACTTCGAAAAGGACCAAGGTGTTCAGATATGGCATCATGGCATACACGGAACCGTTCGTGACATCCCCTACAGGGATCGAAGCACGCAGCGCACCTGAATTGATTATTGCGATATCTGCACCGCTCTTGATGCGCATGACATCGGTGACGAAATCACCGAGGTTGGTCTCGTTGTTCCTGATGATCTTCTTGGTCCCCTCGAGTTCGACCTCGGTCTCGCCGATCTTCTTCTTGAGGATCTCTTCCTGTTCGGCCTCGACCTTTGCGATCGTCTTGGTAACGGCCTCGTTCTCCAATGCCGGACCTCTATACAACTTGGCACTGATGGTCTTGTTTGTGACCTTGATGACCCCGACATTCTCCAGGAATTGTCCGGTCGAAGCGATCACCGTATCGCTGGGAAGGAGCTCGATGGAACCGTCACAGACCTTTCCGTTCTCCATCTCCGTGTGACTGTGACCGTCGATGAAGATATCGATCCCCTTCACCTTGTTGCATATCTGGTCGGAGGTCTTGAATCCCTCGTCGACGACACCTATGTGCCCTACACATACGATGTAGTCGACCTTCTCGCTCTTCAGCTGGGCGACCATGCGCTCCGCGGCCTCGATGGGATCGGTGATGCGGACATCCTCGATACCTTCCTGTTTGACGGACTCCACGGTCTCTTCCGTGAGAAGACCGAAGAACCCAACCTTGACATTGCCCTTCTCCAGGACCTTGTACTCTTCGAAAACGCTCTTTCCTGTATCCTTGTAAACCATGTTGGCGCATATTATGGGATAGGTAGTCTTCTTCGATACTTCCAGATATGAGGCCAATCCGTAATCGAACTCATGGTTACCGGGTATCCCCAGATCATACTGGACCGCATTCATCACTTCGATGGATGCCGCGCCTTTCGTCAACGGACCCATCGGCGAACCTTGAATGTAGTCCCCTGCATCGATTGTGAATACTATGCTGTCCTTGGAATACTGTTCCTTCAGAGCTGCCACGGTCGCAAAACCGCAGTTGTCCCCCGAATAATGGCAGTGTGAATCGTTCGTGTGGATGACGACGAACGATTTGTCCGCATCAGAATCATTATAAATGACTATGGATGCGGCCAATGCGGCTATCACAGCGATAACAGCGACCGCCAGAATGATCATTTTGTTGTCTTTCATGAGGGTTGGAACGACTTTTTCGTAGTTAAGACGAACGTTCGCCGATGGCACAAACGTCTGGCTAGATCGATTATAGATCTGCGATAGACGATGTTATCAACTTCATCGATATGAGCGAATACAACTCAATAAGGATCTGGTGCTCCGAGATGTTCAAACGAATTGCGGAAAAGCTATCATCTGATGACTGAAGAAGGAACATGCACGTAATCAGCTAGATCGGCCTACATCTTTCCGTCCATTCATACAGATACATTATTATAGTGTACCGTGCTAGCACGTAGCACGGTTGCAATCATTTGATAAGATGATTCGCCATACTGAAAAGTGATCAGATGGAACTAGACACCCTGAGAGACGAGATCCGCAAGAGGGATGAGGAGATCATCAGGCTTATCTCCGAACGCACCAGATTGGCCGAACAGGTCGGTGAATACAAGAGGGAGCATGATCTTCCCGTGAGGAACGCGGCTGTCGAGAAGAAGGTAATAGCCAGATATGTGGACATCGGTGCCGCGGCAGGCCTCAGCGAAGAGGTCATGACCACAGTCTCCAAGGCCCTCATCAAAGAGGCCGTCGATGTCGAATCTGCCCTTCCCATCCCGACCGAACCCAAGAAGGTCGCCATCATAGGAGGTGCCGGTAAGATGGGCGCATGGACCGCCAATTTCCTAAAGAAGGACGGGCATAACGTCATAATCATAGACCCTGCATCGGACAACGGTCTCACAATAGAGGACTGCAAAGGATGCGACATCATCATCGTATCAGTACCGATACATCTTGCTGACGGCATACTATCCGAACTCGATTCCATCTGTGACAGGGACTGTCTCATATTCGACCTGACATCCCTCAAGACCCCCATCGTAGAAAGGCTGAAGGGTATGGCCAAGACACGCAAGGTCTGCTCTGTACACCAGATGTTCGGCCCCTCCGCCACATCCCTGTACGGGAGGAACCTCATCATCTGCGACTGCGGTAACGGTCAGGCCGTAAAGGAAGCCAGAAGACTATTCGACGACAGGGGAGGCAACTTCAGGATCATGGACATCACCGAACACGACGGATACATGTCCTACGTCCTCGGACTCACACATGCCGTGAACATAGCCCTCTTCACCGTACTGCAGAGAAGCGGATACAGCTTCGAGGACCTCTTAACGGTGTCATCCACCACATTCAACAAGGGTCTCGACACCAACAGGTCCGTGGCCTCGGAGGATCCGATGCTGTACTACGAGATCCAGCACATGAACTCCCACAGGGACGAGATGTGGGGCCTCTTCTCCGAGGCAGTGTCCGATCTCAGGGAGGACTCCCTGAGCGACGACCCGAGCGGGTTCGTAGGCCTCATGGACGCCGGAAGGGAGTATTTCAAAGGTTAAGCTATTATTAATTAAAAGTTAAGATAAGGGAGGAAACAGCGATGTATGGAAAGAGCATACGCATGGAAAGGATAACCGACAGGAAGACCGGGAACGCGGTCATAGTGCCGATGGACCACGGGATATCGGTCGGTCCGGTGGAAGGGCTGATCGACATGAGGAAGACCGTGGACGACGTCTCGAACGGAGGAGCGACCGCGGTCCTGATGCACAAGGGCCTCATAAGATACTCGTACCGCCAGTCGGGAAGGGACGTCGGCCTCATCATGCACCTGTCGGCGTCCACGGACCTCGGCCCCAACAGGAACAGCAAGGTCCAGATCACCACGATCGAGGAGGCCATCAAGTACGGCGCCGACGCGGTATCCATCCACATCAACTTCGGGTCGGTCGACGAGCCCTCGATGCTTGAGCAGGCGGGCAAGATCTCGGAGCAGTGCAACGACTGGGGCATGCCCCTCATCATCATGGCCTACCCCCGCGGCCCGGAGATCAAGAACTCCTACGACCCGGAGGCGATCGCGCACTGCGCTAGGGCGGCCTCCGAGATAGGCGCTGACCTGGTCAAGGTCAGCTACACCGGCGACATAGACACCTTCAGGGACGTCTGCAGGGGGGCGCTGGCCCCCGTCGTCATCGCGGGAGGTCCCAAGATGGGCTCCGACATGGAGATCCTCAACATGGTCCACGATTCGATAGAGGCCGGAGGACACGGTGTGTCCATCGGAAGGAACGTCTTCCAGAACAAGAACGTCATGGGTATCACCAAGGCGATCTCCAGCATAGTCCTGGACGGCTTCTCGGTGGAAGAGGCCGCCAAATTCATCTGAGGCGATGGGCATGGGAAGGCTGATCGTCAGATCGGACGGGCCGGAGGACGCCGAGGCCAGGAAGGACCTGGTCACCAACGGCCTGGAGGCCGGGATCACCAGGTTCATCCTCCGCAAAGGGGACGAGGCCTTCGAGAGCCTCGGAAGGATGGACGCGATCTACACGGAGGGCGGGAGGTTCGTCGACGACTCCTACGCGTTCGCGGACATCGCGACCCCGGATGCCCAGGAGAAGGCCATGGCGCTCGCCGGGAAGAAGAAGGCGGTCGTCGTGACGACATCGGACTGGACGGTCATCCCGCTGGAGAACCTGATCGCCAGGTTCGGCGGCTCCGGGACGGAGGTGTACGCCTGCGCCTCCACTGCGGAGGACGCCAAGCTGTTCCTCGCCACTATGGAGAAGGGGGTGGACGGCGTCGTGGTGGACGTGGCCGACCCGATCGCCCTCCACAAGTTCGCCGAGCTCGTCACCAGCGGCTCGAGGGAGGACCTGTCCGAGGTCGAGGTCGTCTCCGTTGCCCCCATGGAGCTGGGCGACAGGGTCTGCATCGACACCTGCAGCATGATGGTCCCCGGGGAGGGAATGCTCATAGGGTCGTACTCCTCCTGCCTCTTCCTGGTCCAATCCGAGAGCATGGACAACGGGTACGTGGCCAGCAGGCCTTTCAGGGTCAACGCCGGAGCGGTCCACAGCTACATAGAGGTCCCGGGAGGGGGCACCAGATACCTTTCGGAGATGTCCGCGGGGGACAGCGTGCTCATCTGCGGCAGGGACGGCAGCACCAGGGTCGCCTCCATCGGGAGGTGCAAGGTCGAGTCCAGGCCACTCCTCATGGTCACCGCCACCGACGGCGTCAGGGAATACACGGTCATGCTGCAGAACGCCGAGACCATCAGGCTGGTCACCCCGGACGGCTCCGTCCCGGTCACCAAGGCACAGCCTGGGGACGTCCTCCTCGCGAAGCTCGAGAGTGGCGGAAGGCACTTCGGCATGGCGGTCGAGGAATCCATTACGGAGAGGTAAATGAGGGTCTGCACCACCTACGGGTCGCCGATGCCCCTGAGAAGGGGGGCCGCCATGCACGAGATCCGCCTCGACGTGTTCGACGGGATCCCGGAGGGAGCCGGGGACGAGTCGCTGGTCACCCTATGCGGGAAGGACCCGTCGCTGGTCCCCGATTCGTTCGGCGGCCTGGTGGACGTCGGCGAGAGGGACCTGGCCATACCGCACAGGAAGGTCAGGTCGTTCCACGACTTCTCAGGCACGCCCGATGCGGAAGGGATCGTCTCGATGCTCTCCGAGGGCGATCAGGAGGTCTCCAAGGGGGCGTTCATGGCGTCCTCCTTCGCGGACATCTGCTCGATACAGGACGCCTCCAGGGCCTTGGGAAGGAAGCATGTGCTCTTGGGAATGGGCCCGATGGGCGAGGTCACCCGCATCAGGCAGGCGGCCCTGGGGAACGAGTTCACGTTCGGATACGAGGGGACGCCGACGGCTCCCGGCCAGCTCAGCGCCGAGGAGATGGAGTCCCTGGGGGACGACTGCATCCTGGTCGGGATAACAGGCCATCCCCTTTCCCACACGCTCTCGCCGAGGATGCAGAACGCTGCCATCCGGAAGGCGGGCATCAACGGCAGGTACCTGGTCTTCGATTCGCCGTCGCTGGACAGGATCGAGGACGCGATGAGGGGATACGGCATCAGGGGGATCAACGTCACCATACCGTACAAGCAGGACGTCATGGGGCATCTGGACAGGATCGCAGGCGCCGCCGAGGAGGTGGGCGCCGTCAACACCATAGTGAACGACGGCGGCGTCCTCACCGGGGACAACACCGACGTGGCCGGCGTCCTGCATTCGCTGTCGGGCACCGCGCTGAAGGGCGCGAAGGCCCTCGTCATGGGGTCCGGGGGAGCATCCAGGGCGGCGGCGTACGCCCTGACGAAGGCAGGCTCCGGCGTATGCGTTTCCGGAAGGAACCGGAGGACGGTCTCCGATGTATGCAAGGCGTTCGGCGCGGAGCCCCATTCCGGAGGGGTCGGAGGGTTCGACGTCATAGTCAACTGCACCCCCATAGGCCTCGTCGAGGGCGAATATCCTGCGGACCTCTCCGGCCTTCACAGGGGCCAGACCGTTCTCGACATGGTCTACGGCAGACGGACTCCGCTCGTCTCGCGCGCCGCGGACGCCGGGTGCCGCCTGGCGGACGGAGCGGACATGCTGGTGGGCCAGGGAGCGGAGTCGTTCAGGATGTGGTTCGGGAAGGAAGCCGACGTCGGCACAATGAAGGAGGCCATCCAATGACCGGCATCGGGCGCTCCCACGGGGCCGTCTCGGTCATGAACGCCATACCCTGTGGCATAGGCTCCACGATCGGCGTCGGCCTCGAGACCGTGGCCAGGTTCGCGCCCGCGGAATCCACCTCCGTCGTGCTGAAGGACAGGCCGGACATGGACGACCTGCTGGCCAGGACATGCGTC
>CALAVG010000130.1 GCA_937892275.1 uncultured Methanomicrobiales archaeon
TCATCCAGGATATCGTTGATGAGACGAGCTATCCTCCTCCCTTTCGGCGTGATCATCAGCACATTGCTGTTGTTCTTCGCAATCTGATAGACGTTCACTATCCCCAGAGCCTCCAGCTCGGAGATCTTCACCGGTATCGAGGAACTCTTTGACACGTTCTCGTAGACATCCGATTTCATTACCGGCGATCTCCTGTCCACATAGACTATCAGCTCCATCATGTGCTTCTCGCCGAGCATGTCGAGGTACGTCCTGGGACGGTCCCTGTCCCTCCTCCTCGTAAGGATCAGTCTCTGAACCTCCGGAGGGAGTTCGGTGATCCTCTTCAACCTGTCATCCCCATCCCCTGTCCCTTTGTCATCTATCCATAGATCGTTCATGGCATCACCCTGTTTATCCGATTATCAGGATGTCCTTCCGGATATTCCATGTGTCCGGGCATCTAGCACATGACGGGTCCGACGAGATCGGTACAGTGTTCCCCGTCGATTGGAAACACTTTGCAGCATACGTTGACCGATGTCATATCAATCACTGATCCTGGAACAGCGGGCTGTCGCCCGCTTAATCTGTTTCAGAATCCTCCGTATACAGCGATAGGTATGCTGTTCTCGATCTCGATGGTCAATCTTCCACAGTCAGGGTATTCGGCGATCTTCCTGTCGATCCTCATCTTGTTGACCGCAGGATCCTCTCCGAACTTTGCCATAACGTTCAGCAGCAGGCGGTAGAGGTTGAACTCGAACGCCTCCTCGGATATCGCGTCCGTGTCCATATAGGTCGGCATGATCACCGACCTCATCAGAACGCTCGACATCCCTTTCGGCTGTGCCACCGGAGAATCAGTCCATCTCAGCACCAATCCAGGTATCTCGTCGATGTATCCGATATCCATGAGATCCTCGTATGCTTTCCGGAGACTGTGATGCTCTTCCACATACCCTTCCAGTGCTCCGCACCTCTCGAGATACTTCCCGCGGTTCATTTCTATGAATCCATCGGAGGTGACCCATTCGCAGAACTCCTCCGGATAGTCCCCCATCCCTTGGTATATCCTCTCGAACAGGGTCTCTGCCAGCATCTCCACGATTCCCTCCGGAGCTTCCGAGAAGTAATCGCTTATTGCGAAGTCGATGAAGGAATCCGATCTTCTCCAACGCACTTTCATTTCGGTGAACGGTGCGAAGGCGGCAGTCGTCCTCTCCATACCGATCTCATTCCCGATGGCTTTGAATATCCCCGTCAATCCGATGTCGTCCATCAGATCGCCCCCGACATCTTGGCTTCGGCAAGCCACATCCTGAATTCCTGATAGTCCTCCCTGGACATCAGGACGTCCAGCACCTCCTTCTTCGGTGCGAACATCCCTCTCATCGGATCCTCGGGACGGATGATCACGGGTTTCCTGTTGGAATGCTTCACCGTCGCTACGATCTTCTGAATCGCGATGGAATCCTCCTGGTCGGTCCTTCTTATGACCAGACGGTATCCGGTGTGCTCGTCCTGATCCATCCTCAGGTGCTCCGAGTTCAGTACAGCTATCTGCCAGTCTTCCATCAGCAGCACCTCCCAAATGCTCCGTCCGGGTAGTTCCCCTCGTCATCCAGGGGATAGCAGTATTGATCGTCCTCGACCATCATCCCGTGTGCGGAATTCCCGCATTCCCTGATCCATGCGGCGAGTATGCCGATCCCTGCATAGTCCTCCTCATCCAGCATCTTCTGGAGATCGTTCCTGTCCCATCCGTAGCGGAGGATCTCGTAAAGATCATCCACATTCAATCTCTCGATGACTATCTCACCGACGAGAATCTTGTAATCGGTTTCCAAATCGTTTCTTAAGGAGTTTATCTTGTTTTCCAGTTCCATTTTACAGAACATTTCAACTCATTCCTGGGTGTTCGAAACCCGGAATGATTGTTCGAAGCGCAGCAATACGTTGCTTTACATTGAAGATGGAAAGGACGATATGTCTGCGCGAGTGAATGAAGGGTGGAGAACACACCAGGGATGAGTATCCTATATGGTCCCTACTTTTCCTGATAATCGTTATATCGTCAGGTACACATCCGACAGTCGATGGGAATGGACATCGAGAATATCGACACCGAATGGAAGGAGTCCTGGTCTGACAAGTATCTCAAGACCATCGCCGCCTTCCATAACACTCATACCGGCCGCTTGGTCATAGGCAGGAGGGATGACGGCGAATACATAGGTGTCCAGGACATCAAAGGCACCACCAAGTCGATCTCCGATTCCATTCGTAACAAGCTGCATATCGTATCCGAAACACGTGCCGAGGTCATCGAGGGCAAGGAATGCATCATGATCGATGTCCCCAAAGGCGATAAGCTGGTGGATTACGACGGCAGATTCTATATGCGTGTCGGCAACACCACCCAGCAGATCGAGGGCGATGAGCTCAAGACCATCCTTCTGAGGGAGAACGGACTCGAATGGCTCGACCAGTCTACCAAACTGTCCCTTGATGACATATCTCCTGAGGCGGTATCGTTCTTCATCTCCAGGGGAAAGAGGTCCGGACGCATACCGGACGAGGTCGACGATAGCGATATAGAATCGGTTCTCAAGAGATACGGCCTCATCAGGGATGGCGAGATCACCC
>CALAVG010000131.1 GCA_937892275.1 uncultured Methanomicrobiales archaeon
CGAGAGGATCGGACTTCTCCCTGAGCTTGAGGACCCTCTTCTTGTATCCCCTGTCCAACCAGCGGAACTTCTGACGGTCCGTCTTCATTTTTCTTGCGGTATACAAACCATTTCCCATTGTTTCACCTTCAGAATCTCAAAGATTCCAATGATCGTGAACGCCTCACGATACCCTTACGGATACCCCGAAGCAATCTGCGTAGCCTCAATTTGTATATAAAAAATTCGTAGCGTACGTACGTATACTAATAAAAGAAGAGACGCCCGCACAGGCGGGCGCTCTTGTTTCTCAGTTGAAGTCCTTGAATGCCTTTTGGATCATCTCGAACGTCACACCCTTGAGCTCGGGGTTCATCCTGACGATCCTGTCATGCCATGGCCTGATAGTTGAGAGGTCGGGCTGTCCGTCCTTGAACAGGTCGTCCGGCAGGGGAATGCGCTTGGACCTCGAGACGTACATCCACTTGTCCCCCATCTGATCTCTCAGGAGGAAAGGCAGCTGGCGGATGGGCACGGCGATGGATGCGCGGGGCTGTCCGTTGTAGAACTCAACGACCTCAGCCTCGATTGTATCCTGTGATACTGGCACAGTGTTGTTCTCCGTGCTCATGAATATCTCCTCGACAGACTTGTCGATCTTGTACAGACGGCATACGCACTCCTTCACGGAGGGGTCGATATCAGCTATCAGGTTGCCATCCTCGTATCTTGCGCTGACCCTGACAGGGTTGCGGATCGTCATGAACTTCCTGTTGGGGAACGAGTTCACGGTGATGAACAGACTGAATGTGGAAGCGGGTGCGGAGAACACCTCCTCGCGAATAGGGGCAAGATCGATCTCGTAGGAGTCGTCCTTCCAATCCGGTGTTATGTCCTTCTTCTTTCCCGAACTGCCACCGAAGAACAGCGCCTTCTTGCGGGCCCCCTTGACTGTGACGGTCATCTTGTCCTTGAGCTCGAGAATGTCGACATCCACGACCCCGAAGGGCTGGGGGCCGTTACCAATATCGTATGTGACGACTGGCACGACCCATACTATCTGGAACTTCATGCCGTCGTACTCGAATCCGTAGGGATTGTCCTCCGACACATCCCTTGAACCCTCCTGTCCCAGGAGCTTGTATCTGACGACCGTGTCGTCCGTGATGTCACCCTTTCCGGAGTACTTGCACCCCATATCGGGGATGATGAAGTATCTTGATTCGCCCATCTTCTTGGCACCCTTCTCCAGGGTCACCGTGACGGGACCGACGTAGTCGCCGGTGTTGACGTACATCTGAGCGGCCGCGGGCGTGTTAAGGATCTCCCCGTTCCTGCCTACTACGCGTACGACGCATTCTGAAGGTTCGCAGCCTGTGACCGTGACAGATATGACAGGCGACGATACGTATAGCGGAAGCCTCTCCGACTCGAACACCACATCGGCATCCTGTGACGGCTGGCTCATGGTAAATTCTCCCTTCACGGCAGGCCTCTTGGCGGCCTTCTTCTTGGGCTCTGCCTTCGCAGGCTCGGGCTTAGGCTGGGGCTCCTCTGCAGGGACCTCCTCGGGTTCCTGCTCTGCCGTGTGGTTCGGGTTGTCGTCCACCTTCGCCGTACCGGAAACGAGGACGTTGAGCTTGAAGACCGACAGACCGTTCTTTTCCGTCGAATCGATGATCTCCGCCTTGAACAGCTTGAGCTCGGCGCCTGCACGTGTAACGGCCGTCACCTCGCCCATGGGTCTGATGACCTGTGTTCCGACGCTGTTGTAGAATGAGATGGGGCGGGCCTTGTTGTTGAACGCCTCCGCGCCGTCTATGGTGAGCCTGAAATCGTCCATGGGTGTGACATCAGCCGGTGTGAGATCCAGCGTGTCGGGCCTTGTTACCCTGGACTTGCCCTGCTTGACGGACTCCAGACGTCCCATTGGAACTACCCTCTCGCCACATTCCACAGCGAGCTCGAAATGGTCATTCTCGAGACCTTTGTATCTGGGGATGTAGAGAAGGAACTTACCGTTGTTGAAGTTGATCTTCGGGGTCGCACCGATGAATCCGCGGACTGCCGGCTGCTCTGGATGCGATTTCTCCGCTGCAGCGGCCTTTCTGTTGGCTTCTCTTTCGGCCTTGGTCTTGGACTCGGAAAAGAACTCTTCAAAACTCATGTCGGCAATACCCTTCTGGTCACCCATTTCTCTCACTCTCGCCTCTTATATCGCTCCCTACTCTAATACTTAGCGATACTTTTCGGGCGCACGCACGTGCTGTCGCGTGTATAAAAATTTATAAACGATTCCATGATAGCCGAGACCAGGTGTATAGAATGGCCGGTGATGATGATTATTTGGCATTACTCGACAGGGCAAAGATTGCCTGTCCCGAGACGATTGAGAACCACGAGAGATTCGAGCTTCCCGAAATGGATGTCCTCCAGGAAGGAAAGATCACAGTCCTCAGGAACTTCATCGACATCACCGACAAGCTCAGGAGGGACCCCCAGCACCTTCTCCAGTTCATGCTGAAGGAACTCGGTACCCCAGGAAACGTCGAAGGCCGCAGGGCAGTTTTCAAGGCGAAGATCGGCCCCCAGCAGATCAACGACAAAATTCAGATGTACACCGAGACCTATGTTATCTGTTCCGAATGCGGACTTCCCGACACCAAGATGGTCAAGGACGGAAGGACACTCATGCTCGAGTGCGAGGCATGTGGAGCACGCAGGCCCATCACCGTCAGGAAATCCGTAAAGGCCGACACTGTCAACACCATCAGGGAAGGGGACATAGTCGAGCTCACGATCACCGACGTCGGAAAGAAGGGTGACGGAGTCGCCAAGATCTTCGACTACCTCGTGGTCGTTCCTGGGACAGTTAAGGGAGCCACCGTCCACGCCAAGATCACCAAGATCTCGGCCAAGACGGCATTCGCGGTCCCCACCACCGAACCCTGTACCCGCTGATGAAGTACTACGTCGAATCGTACGGCTGTACGATGAACTACGGGGAAGGGCGCAAGCTCTCCCGCGACATGGCATCGATGGGTTATTCGGAGGCATCCTCCGCTGAGGAAGCTGACATAGTCATCCTCAACACATGCACCGTGGTCGAGACCACGGAGAAGAAGATGCTCACTAGGATCTCCGAGCTCAAGAAGCTGAAGAAGGAGGTCATCATAACAGGATGCATGGCAAAAGTGCAGCCGAAGAGGATTGAGATACGCCTGCCAGAATCCATAGTGCTGGCACCTTCGGATTATCATCTGTTCGCCAAAGAGGTCGCAGACCATTACGGTATAGCCGGTCCGCCCCTTCCGATCAAGACCGGTACAGATGCAATTCTGCCCATCGCACAGGGATGCCTCGGCAACTGCACTTACTGTATCACCAAATTCGCCCGCGGCAGGCTCCAAAGCTACGCTGAGGATTCATTGATCAATGAGTTCAACGGATTCGTCGATTCCGGCGCGAAGGAAGTTCTGATAACGGCACAGGACACCGCTTGTTATGGGGTGGACACCCATACCGATCTTCCTTCATTGATGCGTTCGATGCTACGTAAGGAAGGGGAATACAGGATGAGGATAGGGATGATGAATCCCAATCACCTGAAGAGGATCGTGGACGATCTGCTGTCTGTCATGGAAGATGACAGAGTGTACAGGTTCCTGCACATCCCCGTACAGAGCGGGAGCGACGACGTTCTCAAAAACATGCGCCGCGGATACACCGCAGAGCAGTTCATGGATCTCGTGGACACACTGCGTGAAGGGATACCTGAGATAAGCATCGCAACGGACATTATCACAGGTTTCCCCGGAGAGACCGACGAGGACCATCAGAAGACCATCCGGCTGGTCAAGGACATGCATGCGGATACTCTGAACATAACGAGATTCTCTTCGCGTCCTGGGACCGAAGCGGCACAGATGGAACAGATCCATGGACGCATACTGAAGGAGCGCTCCACGGAGCTCACAGTGCTGAAGAACGCGGTCGAATACAACGTCAACAAGAGACTCGTCGGCCAGAGGTTCAAGGCCCTTGCGACCGAGATCGGAAAGGAGGGAACGATCGTCCGTACCGGATACTACCGCCCTGTCGTCGTACGTGAGGAAGTCCCGCTCGGAACATTCTTGGATGTAGAGGTCACCGACTGCCGTTCGACATATCTCTTCGGGAAAATATTGTAATAAGAAAAGACTTATCCAGACACGACAGTCCCGTAGTGTAGTGGTCAATCATGCCGGCCTTTGGAGCCGGCGACTCCGGTTCGAACCCGGACGGGACTACCATTTGTTTCTTTAATAATGAAGAAATTCCTGCCCCCTATGTGCGGCAAGGGGGCAGACAGAAAAGATGTTTGGTTGAGTTCGGCAGGTCAACTACATGCTAAGGTCCTTGGAACATCTCTGTCCCATGTTGGCTCAGTCGGACCAATGTTACTAACAGTAGCTGCCGAATGATGATTAGCATTCTGCCTATTTATAATTTAGGCATTCCTAAAAATTAAGTCCCTAGGAATCACGTCAGCGGGACTCGGCGAATTGGATCAAAGATTCGAGACCGAATTCGTCATAGAAGCTGCCGCCGTTCATCATAGCGTTGAACATCGGCTCGGTATAATCATCGAGTCCCTTAAGCTTGTACATCGCACAGATGAAGCAGAATAGGATCTTGGCGAAAATCCCGACCTTCTTACGGTCGATCCACCCGCGAAGATGGTATGCTGGCACTTTGATATCGTTGATATCTTTCACCTTACGGAAGAACTCAGGATTGTTCTCGATAGAGACTGTGACGATCGCAACAAGCTTCCTTTGATCGATAGCGTCGAGCCCAACGATACGAGGTCCTCTGAGCCATCCGAAATAGATGATCTCCTCTTCCGGATCATATTTGTCCTTGACCGAGAAACACGCGTAACCGACCTTGCTAGAGAACGCTTCGGCATATTTCCTAGTAGAACCGGTATGAGATGAGTAAACAACAATCGTCATTGAAAGCACCAAAATGAAGTGACGTTCGATGCCACGTTTAGTGCATGGTAAGCTGCCAAGGAATTGCGGGAAATCCTTTACGAATTTCCTTGCAATTGTTACGCGTTGATTTTGAGAGGGATGGGGTAAACCCCATCCCTGCGTAGGAGGTGATCCATCTGCAGGTTCCCCTACAGATACCTTGTTACGACTTAACCTT